>VBEQ01000140.1 GCA_005881235.1 Chloroflexota bacterium
TGCGCCGCCCTCCTGACGCCGCTGACCCAGGTTACCGATGGGCGTCTCAGCGTGCACATGCTCGAGGAGATGTTCGTGCTCGCGGTCATCATCCCGCTCCTCGCCTACGGGATCAGTCCGCTGCGATCGGGACGCGCCCCATCATGGCTGCGCCCGGTCGTGGGCATGCTGGCCCTCAACGTGGTGCTGTTCGGATCCCAGCTGCCGGCCGTGGTCGATCTCGCGAGCAGAAATGTGGCGTTCCGCGAGGCGGCCCAGGTGGTCTTCCTGATGGGGGCGTTCCTCTTCTGGTGGCCCGTCGTCCGCCGTGATGGGCTCAGCCCGATCGCCAAGATCGGCTATCTCATGGTCGCCGGCGTGCCGCCGACGATCCCCGGTATCACGCTGGCGCTCTCCCACCACCCCTTCTATCACGCCTACCGTTCACTCGAGGACCAGCAGGCCGCCGGCCTCTTACTGTTCGGCACGGCGAAGTTCGCCCTGGTCGCCGGGACCTTCGTTCTCCTCTGGCGGCTGCTCACGCCCCAGCCCGAGCCCCCGGATCGCGACGACCACCAATCACCCGCCGGCGACCTTCCACCAGCGGCGCCCGCCTGGCTGTGGCGACTCGACGAGCAGCTACCCCTCGAGGCGGGCCGTCCGCGCCTTCCGGTTGGCACCGGGCGTTAATCCGCTTCCTCCCTTCAGATCAGCGGCCAGGGATACGCCCAGCGCGACGTGGGCTCTGGGTAGCGCCCCTCATCGGCGAGGCGACGCGCCCGCTGGCCCAGCGCTCGCAGCTCCGCGGCCGAGATCAGCTGCTTCAGGCCGCGTACCCAGCCGGCAGCGCCCGTTAGCTCACCCGCGAGTTGTCGGGCATCCTGGCGGAGACTCTCGGCGACCTCCTCGCCCGCAAACTCCCAGATGACGGTGCGCAGCTTGGGGAGCGTGTGAAAGGTGAGGCCGTTGTCGACGCCCCAGATATGCCCGTCGCCGTCGAGCAGGCAGTGGCCGCTCTTTCGGTCCGCGTTGTTGACGATCACGTCGAAGGCCGCCAGCCTTCGAAAATCCAGGGCGCGTGCCGGCATCAGGGAGAAGTAGTGCTCGCGGAGGTCGGCGACGATGAATTGTTGCAGTGAGCCTGGTCCCATCGGGCCGTCGTCCCGGTACACCGTGAAGGGCACCACCTGCCAGTTGAGCGCGGCGCTGACCAGGTAGGCGGCCACCTCGCGCTTCCCGAGCGTGCCGTCAGGGAAATCGTCGAGTGGTGTCTCGCCCGGTGCCGGTTTGTAGACCGCGAGGGTCTCGGTGCCGGCGTCCCCCCGCACCTGGGCCAGGTACGTGTAGTTGGAGCAATCGGGCATCAGCCCACGCGCTTTGATGCGGCCCTCGCGCAGCAGGCGCTGCTGGGCGGCGCCATCCTGGAACTCTGCGGCGCGCGCCATCGCTAGTGGTGCCCGTTGAGGCGCGGGCACACGCCACCATCGTGGTCGATGGGGCCGCCGCACATGGGGCAGGGTGGGCGACCCGCGCTGATGAGTGCGGCCGCGTGGGCGGCGAGCGCCTGCATCTGGGTGAGGCTCGCCTCGAAGTGACCGGTGGCCGGCTGATCGCCTTCGTCGACCAGTTCTACCAGCGAGACCTCGAACGTTTTGTCGTCCTCGCTGTAGGTGAGCGTCATAAAGCCGACCCGCCACATGGGCGTCACCGGTTGCTCCAGGGTCATGTCCGGCAGACGGCCCGCCGGCGGCACCGGCACGCGCGAGAAGACTTCCTGCAACCGTTCGGTCAGCGCCCGCAGCTGGTCTTTTTCGAGAGCCAGGCTGACCAACTGGCCGCCGGCGCGTAGCTGGAGGTAGAACTCACGCTTGCCCGGCTGGCCGATGGCCCCGGCGGTCACGCGCGTGACTTGTTCGTAGTCAAAGCTTGCCGAGGACATCGGTCTTATTCTCCCGCACCTCCCCGCGGGGTCGGAGGCAGGCATAAAAATGCGGGCCGCTGGGGAAGCGGCCCGCTAAAGAGGGGGAGGGAGCGATGTCTGCACTTTTGTCTCTACCCAGTCTGTCGGCCGCCTAACGGCCGCAGGCATCGGGTGCACACCTGAATGCGCCACGGGCGCAACTGATCGCTCGGTCCCGCCGAAAACGGCCTCGGATCGGTGCCTAGAATGAGGTGTGAGACCGTCATTGGACCCGCGGTGGTGGCACCGAAACCTCACGACGTTTCAGAAGGTCGTGGTGGCGAACAGCGTGATCATCGCCGCGGGCGCCATCACCGGTCCGCTGATCACCCTCAACTTCTCGGGACGCACCCGCTTGCCCTTCCTGCTCGGTCTGCTCGCGATCGGCCTTGCTGCGATCCTGGTGGCGAATTTCCTGATCCTTCGACTGGCCTTCAAGCCGATGCGGGAGCTGGAGTCCACCATGAGTGCCGTGCAACCAGGGCTCGAGGAGCCTCGCGTCCACGCGAATTTCTCCGACCCCGACCTGCGGCGGATCGCGACCGTCTTCAACTCCATGCTCGACCGCTTGGAGCACGAACGCCACGTGAGCGCGCAGCGTGTCCTGCAAGCGCAGGAACGCGAGCGGCAGCGGGTTGCGCGTGAACTACACGATCAGACCGGGCAGGCGTTGACACACGAGATCATCAGTCTCGACCTGCTGCTGGAACGTACCGGCGATGCCAAGGCGCGGCAGCAGCTGGAAGCCGTCAAGCGGACGCTCGAGGAGACTCTGGAAGAAGTGCACCGGATGTCCCAGGATCTGCGGCCATCAGTACTCGACGATCTCGGCCTGGTGCCGGCGCTGCGCACCCTGGCCAAGCAACCCTCGGGCTCGGAAGTCTCGCTCCACATCGACGGACTGCGGGATCGCCTGCCCGCGCCTATCGAGACGGCGCTCTACCGGATCGCGCAGGAAGCGCTGACCAACGCGAACAAGTACGCGAGGGCGTCGCACGTCAACATCGACCTGCGTAGCCTCGACGGCCACATCCGGCTGCGCGTCCGCGACGACGGCGTTGGTTTCGATCCGGGCAGCATCCCCGAACGGGAAGAGCCGGGGCGTGCCGGTCTGGGGATCTTCGGGATGCGGGAGCGCGCCACGCTGTTGCGCGGCACGCTGGAAATCAACTCGGCACCGCACAAGGGCACGGAGGTCGTCGCCCAATTACCCCTGGAGGACCGCCATGCAGGTTGAACGCCGCCCTATCCGCGTGATGCTTGTCGAGGACCACAACCTGGTCCGCGCCGGGATCCGTGCCGTGATCGACGGGCAGAGTGACATCCAGGTGATCGCCGAAGCCACGGAGGGGCGGGAGGCCATCCGGCTGGCGCGGGCCAACTGTCCGGACGTGGCGGTCGTTGATGTGGCAATGCCGGGGATGTCGGGAATCGAGGTGACGCGTGACATTCGGCGGCTCTGCCCGCAAACCCAGGTGCTGATCCTGACGGCGCATGACAACGAGGAATATTTTTTTCAGACGCTCAAGGCGGGTGCCGTCGGATACGTGCTCAAAAAAGCCGCCGCCTCAGACTTGATCGCCGCCATCGAGGCGGCCAGCAAGGGTGAGCCGTATCTCTATCCATCGGTGGCACGGCTGCTCGTGTCCGATTATCTGCAGCGCGCGCCCGAGCGGGAGACCTTCGAGCCGCTCAGCGATCGCGAGCGCGAAGTCTTACGGTTGGTGGCGGAAGGCAAGACCAACCGCCAGATCGCGGACGGGCTCTTCCTCAGCATCAAAACGGTGCAGACCCACCGCGATCACATCATGAAGAAGCTGCACATGCACGACCGCACCGAGCTGGTCAAGTACGCGATCCGCAAGGGCCTGATCGAGGCCGATAGCTAGGCGATTCGGCCGCTGGGCGGCTCGACATCGAGATCGTGAATGGCGGCGATCGCTCCGACGCGCCCGCGCCGGGCAATCAGGCTGTACACCACCGGGACCACGACCAGGGTAAACACGGTTGAGGTGATCAGACCGCCAACGACCACAACGGCCAGCGACTGAGAGATCAGTCCGCCACCGCCGCTGGTGCTGAGACCGACGGCCACCGGGAGCAGGGCCACCACGGTCGCGACCGCCGTCATCAGGATTGGCCGCAGCCGGGTCGCGCCGGCCAGCAGCAGGGCGTCGTGGGTCGGCTGCGTCTCGCGCGCGCGCTCGGCGAAGTCGATCAAGAGGATCGCGTTGCTGACGACGATGCCAAAGACCATCAGTACTCCCAGGAGGGCAGGTAAGCCGAGGGCGCTGCGAGTGACGAGGAGGGCCCCGATTCCCCCGATCAAGGCCAGCGGCATGCTCACCAGGATCACGAAGGGGGTGACGACCGATCTGAAGAAGATGACCAGGATGATGAAGACGATGGCGACCGCGATCCCAATCGCCTCGAACATCGACTGGAACGACTGGTTGATCTCCTCGCTCGTCCCTCCCGTGTCGAGCTTGACACCAGCGGGAAGCGCCACCGACTGAACCAAAGCCGTCGCTCGTTGCGAGATGCCACTGGTATCCGTGCCGTTGATGACGGCGCTGACCGCAACCAGCCGGGTTCCATCGCGCCGATTGATGCTGTTGGGCGCGGTCTGGTTCGTAATGGTGGCGACGTCCTTTAGTGTCGCCCCTGGTGCGACCGGCAGGTTGCCCAATCGGTCGACCGTCACGAAAGCCGGATCGAGCTGCAGGCTCACCGGCGGACCGCCGCCGCCAAGGTTTCCAAGTGACATGGGAGAGAGGGCCTGCGCCACGATCTGGGCGATCAACCGTGGACTGAGGCCGTGCGCCGACGCCTTTTTGGGGTCGACGTCGACCGAGAGTTGCGGCTTGGCTGCGGCCAGGTCGGACTGGACGTCACTCAACTCGGAGTCCTGCTGGAGCTTGGCCACGATCAGGTCCGACGCCTGCCGGAGGGCCTGCGCATCCTGTCCACTGGCGCGGGCTTCGAACCGGTTGGATCCGGGACCGAAAGAGGCGGTCTGGATCTGTCCGTTGCCAACGCCGTAGAGCTCGTTGAGTTTCTGCTGTAGTCGGCCAACCACCGCGCCGGCCTGGTGCTTGTCCTTGACCAGGAGCAGCAGGCGTGCCTGGTTGGTCTCGAACCCCGCCGAATACCCGCCGAAATCGCTGCTCGCGATGGTGACCTGAACCAGCTTGACGCCCGGATCGGCCGCTGCCGCGGTCTCGAAGCTCCCGAGCTGCTGGCTCGTCTCCTCGGTGGTCGTCCCAGCTGGAAGCGTTACCGCACCGACCAGCTGCTCCGTGTTGCCAAAATCGAAGAAGTTCTTAGCCACCAAGGGCGAGGCGACGGCGCCCACGGCGAGGGCGAAGAGCAACACCGCTGCCAGGACTACGGCCGCCTTGGTCAAGCGTGACGAGAGCGCCCAGCCGAGGATGGGCTGGTAGGCGCGGTGTGACCAGTCGCGACGCCCTTCGGCCGGCGCCGTACGCCGCTCCAAAAGGAAGCTGACCAGCACTGGGATGAGGGTCAGCGCCACGAGGAGGGACGCGATCAAGGAGATGGTGACCGTGATGGAGAAGGGTACGAAGAACTTGCTGATGATGCCGCCCACCAGGGCGATCGGCAAAAACACCGCAACCGTGGTCAAGGTGCTCGAGATCACGGCCTTCGAGACTTCGCTCGCGCCGTTCAACGCCGCCAGCCGCGGCGGCTCGCCTTTCTGCAGATGCCGATAGCTGTTCTCGAGGACGACGATGGCGTCGTCGATGATCCGGCCCACGGCGATCGTCAAGCCAGCTAGCGTCAGGATGTTGAGCGAGAAGCCACCGATCGCGGTGCCGAGCAGCGCCACCAGGACGCTGGTCGGCAAGGATACGGCGGTGACCAGGGTTGCCCGGATGCTGCGCAGGAAAAGGAAGATCGCGAAAATCGCAAACAGCGCGCCCAGAAGACCTTCGAGAAGGAGATCGTTGAGCGACGCGCGGATCCCGGTGGCGCTGTCCTCGATGAGCGACAGCCGGTCACCGGGGTCGAGGTGCAGCGCGGCGACCCTCGAATGGATGTCGTTCGACAGGCTGATGGCGTTACCGTTCGGATCGCGAATCACCTGAATGCTGAGCGACGGAAGCCCATCGGTTCGGGCGATGCCGTTCACCGGCGCGGGGGCCTCTTGCACGGTGGCGACATCGCCCAGCGTCACGATCGAGGGCGGTGCGGACCCCGAGGGCTGGCCCATGCCGACAGGCACGGCACGAAGGTCGGCCGCCGTGTGCACCGCGCTGAGGACCTCGACCGGCACGACGCGCTTGCCATTGAGCGACTGGCCGGCCGGAAGATCGACCTGCACGGCCTGCAACGCCTGGGTGACCTGGAAGGGCGCCAGCCCGCGCGCCGCCAGCCGCAGCGGATCCAGCGTGATCGTGACGGCGTTTTGCTCGCCACCCACAACTTTGACCTGCGCGGCACCCTGAGCCCCCTGGAGTGCGGGCGCAATCACGGTTTGCGCCTCCAGCGTGGCGCGGCTCAGGTTGCCATCGGCCGCGCCGAGCGAATAGATGATGCTGGGGGCGGCGCTAAACGAGAAGGTTTGCACCAGCGGCTTACCGGCGCCGACCGGCAACGGCACCTGGCTGAGCCGCTGGTTGACGGCATCGAGGTCATCTTTGGTGTTGGAGTCGACATTGAACTGGACCTGGACCTGCGAGAAGCTCTGGCTTGAGGTGGCGAAGACATGCTGCGCGTGCGGCAGGCCGTTCAAGGCGTTGGAGAGTGGAATGTTGATGTCGCGATCGATCACCGCCGGATTTGCACCCGGGTCGCTGGTGACGATGAAGACGCTTGGGAAGTCGATGGAGGGGAGGAGTTCCTGGTTGAGCCGAAAAATGCTGAAGATCCCAGCTCCCATGAAGAGGAGGGCGAATAAGATGACGACCGGCCGGTTACCCAAGCACCAGGCGACGATGCGTCTCACGCGCCCCTCCTCTGCTGCATTACGAGCGGAGCCACCAAGTCTAGATGAGTAGGGGTCGCTTTTCCTTGTGTCCTCCCGGCTCTTGTCGGAGTCTTGCTAAACCTTTACACTTTTGCGCAGCCCAGATTTCCTGCTGATTTACGGGGAGGAGGAACCCATTGCCAGGCCTAAAATTCCGCCGCACCGCGCTCATTCTGCTGCCGTTCGCCGGCGTCCTGGCGCTCGTCCAGCCGCTTGCCGGCAGCGCCGCGTCGGCGCCGCGAGCGCCGTCGATATCGAACTCGCTGGTCGATCTCGACCACAACCAGGCATTCCCCCAGAACAAGCAAAACGAACCAGCGATCACGCGCGACCCGCTGACCGGGGACCTCATTGCGGGCGCGAATGACGAAATCGCACAACCGTTGTGCCGCGGAACCACCGCTCCTCTGTCGAGCCCATGCCCATTCAAGCCGGGGGCCCCCACCAGCGCCTATTACAGGTCGGGTGACGGCGGGACGACCTGGTCGGGGGGTTATCTACCAGGTTTTGACAGTATCGGGAAAACTTCCGGGGGCGATCCTAGTCTCGATTACGGACCCCGTCAGTGTTCCCCAGGTGGGCCGTTCAGCTACGCCTGCGGGTCGGTCATCTATTACGCGAGTCTGGCGGATCCATTTCCGGAGAAAGGCGGCGAGCTGGCGACGGTTTCTCGCTCGGAGAACAGCGGTCTAAGCTGGAGCGCGCCTGTTGTCGCGACCAGCACCGCTCAGCCCGGGCGTTTCGTCGATCACGAATGGGTCGCGGTCGATCACACGATCGGCGGCTCGCACTTCGGTCGCGTCTACCTCAATTGGGCCCTCTACTGCAACAACTGCGCCGGAAACGGCAATGTCAAGCTCTACGTGGCTCATTCCGACGACGAGGGCCAGACATGGTCGAATGCCGTCCAGGTCAGCTCGACGAACAACAATTTCTCGCAAGGTTTCCGTGAGACCGGCCAGATTGCGGTCGCCTCCAACGGCACAGTCGAAGCCTTCTGGACTGAGAATGCCGACTCGAACAAACTTCCCTCCCTCCAGGTCGTGGCGACCTCAACGGACGGGGGAAACACGTTCACCGCCCCGATCACGATCGCGCAGGTCACCGACTATCCGCTGACCGGCACGCCCTTCGACGTGGTCGACCTCTTCAATCGCGTCCCGGGAATGAGCGCCCGGGTGGACTGCTATCCGCACCCGGCGGCCGATCCATCAAGTAACCGCGTCTACGTCGTCTGGTGCGACTTCGGCGGCGGGCACGGCGTGGTGAAGGCGGCGGTATCGTCCGACGGGGTCAGCTGGACCCAACTCGGCACAATTGCCGACGTTGCGAACCGCAATGCCTTCTTCCCGCAGGTCAGCGTCGATCCGAGCGGAGTGGTCAACCTGACCTTCGATGCGTTGACGACGCCGCCGGCTGGCAACCCATGGCAGACCGGGGTCCAGGTCTACGACAACTACTTCGCGCAGTCGATCGGTGGCGCGACCTTCGGACCGGCGGTACGGGTGAGTTCCGACTCGTCGAACCCCGACGGTTCGAGCTACAACAACTTGATGGAACAGTTCCTCGGCGACTACATCGGCATCGTCTCCGGTCCCAATGTCGCTTACCTCGTGTGGACGGACTCGCGCAATGCCACGCCCTGCGCCGCGGTTGATGCCTACCGGAACGCGATCTACGCTGGCTCCAAGACGGCCGTGGCGCCAAATCCCGATACGGCCTGTGTTACCGATTTCGGCAACACCGACACCTACGCCGCAACCATTCGCTACTGATCCGCGGAGTCGGGGAGGGGCCGGCCGCGAGCCGGCCCCAAAACCTCCGCCTGGACCGAGATGCCGAGGAAGCGGCTGATGTCGGCAACCTCGTCGTCCACCCCAACCCGGACCGTTCTTGGGAGCGCTTCGAACGGCTCAAGCGTGAGTCGACCTCGAAGACCGGTCCGGCGCAGGCTCCAGGCCGCAACCGCGCGGCCGTTGACGACGACGGCGGGATGAAGCCATCCGCCACCGCGCTGCAGGCGGCGCTGCAACGCGGGCGAGACGGCCGGGTCGCGTCGCCGATAGCCCAGTAGGTAGGTATCGAACGCCGGCAACAGCCGGACGTCGGTCCTTACTGATGCCCTCAACGCGAGACGCTGTTTTAGCACAAAGCCCGGCTGTCCCTGGACGCTGACCTCGGCGAGACTGGCGCGGGCTGCGGCAATGCCGGATCGGACCTCGCTCATCGGTAGGCCCGACCACGCGCTCAGGTCATCGACCGTCGCCGGGCCAAAGGCTGCGAAGTAGCGGCGGGCGAGCTCGGCCAGCGCCGTTTCACGCGCCGGCGTGCGTGCCTTCGCGACCCAATCATCGAGCAGCACGTACGTGGACGCGCCATTCCGATCGGGGCCGAGACAGACGACCCCCATCAGTCCGGCGAGCGCGATCAGGTGAATCGCTGCCTGCGTTTTCGCGTCGAGCACGACGCCCCAGTTGCGGAGCTGATCGACGAGCTCGTATCGTGTCAGCGGGCCGGTCTTCGCGAGGATGGTTCGGATGGCGGCGACACCCCGGGTCTTGAGGTCGTCGTCCAGGCCGAGCTGCGCGTGCCGGCGGGCGGCGGCATGGGCAAACACCGGGCCCAGCAGGTGCAGCAGCCAGCGAACGTCCTCTGCCGCGACGACATGCAGCGTGCCTCGCATCAGCCAGGTGCGGACGATGGAACGGTCGTGGTTGAGCGCCCGGGTGACCTTGCCGGCATCGAGACCCGCGCTTCGGGCGCGCATCCCCAGGGTCGCCGCGCTCCAGGCCTGCGCCTGCAGGCCGCACACGTCGTGCAGAATCGTGTGCGGAAGGGTCGAGGTCGCCGATTCCTTCGTGAGCCGCTGAGCGCGGGCACGCAGCCACAGCACGCGACCGTCGGAGAGATCGTTAGCCGCCGGCGGGTCCTGCCTCGACGCCGGGTTGCGTCATGCGCAAGGGATCGAGCAGGCGATCCAGTTCCTCAGGTGCGAGCCTCGTCTGCTCGCGGGCTACCTCACGGATCGTCTTTCCGGTATTGAGCGCCTCCTTGGCGATCTTCGCGGCCGCGTCGTAGCCGATCGCCGGGGCAAGCGCCGTGGCCAGCATCAGCCCTTGCTCGACCATCTGCGGCCCCCGCTCCGTGGCCTTGATGCCGGCGACGGACTGCCGGGCGAAGTTCTGAGCCGACGCGGAGAGCAGGGCGATCGATTCGAGCAACGCGTAGGCGGCCACCGGCATCATCAGGTTGAGCTCGAAGAGGCTTCCCGACTGCGCGGCGATCGCGATCGTCTGGTCGTTCCCCAGGACTTTCGCGACCACCATCGTCATCGACTCGATGATCACCGGATTGACTTTCCCGGGCATGATCGAGCTCCCCGGCTGCACCTCTGGCAGCGTGATCTCCCCCAGGCCGGCCCGGGGTCCTGAGGCGAACCAGCGCAAATCGTTGCCGATCTTCCAGAGGCTGACCGCGACGGTACGAAGCGCGCCGGCGGTCGACAACACGGCGTCGAGGGTTGCCTGCGCCTGGAAATGGTTCTCAGTCTCACGCACCTGCAGTCCGGTGCGACGAGCCAGGTGGGCGCAGACACGCTGCGCGAACTCGGGGTGGGCGTTGATGCCCGTGCCCACCGCGGTGCCGCCGAGGGGCAGCTCGGTCAGTTCCTCCGCCGCAAGGCGAACGCGGTTCGCCGATCGCTCGATCTGACCGGCGTAGCCGAGGAACTCCTGGCCGAGACGAACGGGCGTCGCGTCCTGCAGGTGCGTCCGTCCCGTCTTGATGACCGGCATGAACTCTTTGGCCTTGCGGTCGAGTGCGTCCTTGAGGTAGGCCAGCGCCGGTACGAGCTCTTCGTGGATCGCGACCAGGGCCGCGAGCTGCATCGCGGAGGGGATCACGTCGTTACTCGACTGGCACTTATTGACGTGGTCGTTTGGATGGACTGGTTGCCGCGATCCCCGCGGTTGGCCGAGGATCTCGTTCGCCCGGTTGGCGATCACTTCGTTGGCATTCGTATTCGTCGATGTCCCCGAGCCGGTCTGGAAGACGTCGACGACGAAATCCTTGTCGAACTTGCCTTCCTCGACTTCCTCGGCCGCCTGCTGAATCGGGTTGGCGAGGCGAGTCTCGAGCAGCCCTAGCTCGGCGTTGACCAGGGCGGCCGCTCCCTTGATTTGCGCCAGGGCGCGGATGAACCGACGTGGGAGACGAAGACTACTGATCGGAAAGTTCTGCCGGGCGCGCTCCGTGCTCGCCCCGTAGTAGGCGCCGGAGGGGACCTTGACCTCGCCCATAGAGTCTCGTTCGATGCGCGTTCCCTCCTCGGCCACCGACGTCATGGTAGCAACCGTTTGGCGTGTAATCTGTAGGCCGTGTCCGGCCGCATCGTCTCCATCCAGCTCTGTCCTGGCCATCGGGAACCGATGACGTTGGTCCGCAGCGCGAATGTAATCGAAGGCCTGGGGATCGAAGGGGATAAGCATGCCTCGGCGGCGTCCAAGCGCCAGGTGCTGCTGGCCGATAAGGAGGCGCTGGACGCGGTTGGCGTCCTGCCCGGCACGATCAAGGAGAACGTCACGGTCGAAGGCGTGGACGTGATGCAGCTTCCGGCCGGCAGCCGGGTACGTCTCGGCCGCAGCGCCGTGCTGGAGATCACCGCGGTCTGCGACCCCTGTTTCCGCATGGATGAGATCCGCGACGGGCTGAAGCAGCAGCTCGAAGGGAGGCGGGGCATGGTCTCGCGCGTGGTCCAGGGCGGAATCATCAGCGTCGGCGACCCCATCACCGTCGAACGATCGGAGCCGCTCGCGTCCTGATGTGATCCGGGCCGTCGACCTGCACGTCCATCTGCCTCTCAGGGAATGGCTGGACGGCAGTATGGGTCCCTACCGCGAGGGCGCGGCCCGCTACTTCCGCAGCGAGGTGCACGAGCGCAGTGCGGACGAGCTCGCTGTCGAATTTGCCCAGGAGCAGCTTTTCGGGATCCTGCTCGCCTGGGATGCGCAGACGGCTACCGCCCGGCCGCCCCTCTCCAACGACTTCGTCAGTGCCATCGTCAAACGCCATCCCAAGCGATTCGCCTTCTTCGCCTCGGTCGATCCCTGGAAGCCGAACGCCGTCGAGGAGCTGGAGCGCGCCGTCAAGGAGCTGGGGGCGAAGGGTGCCAAGTTCCATCCATCGATGCAGGACTTTTACCCGAGCGATGAGCGCCACTTCAAGCTCTGGGAGAAGGCCTCGGAGCTGAAGATTCCATGCCTCTTTCACACCGGCACCAGTGGCATTGGCGCGGGCCAGCCGGGTGGCCAGGGCATCAAGCTCGACCCCGCCCGGCCGATCCACCTCGACATCGTCGCCGCCCGCTTCCCGGAGCTACCGATCATCGCCGCTCACTTCGGCTGGCCCTGGCACCTGGAACTGATCGCGATGGCGTTGCACAAGACCAACGTCTACATCGAGCTCTCCGGGTGGTCGCCGCGCTATTACCCCCAGGAGCTGGTGCGGGAGATCGGTGGCCGGCTGCAGGATCGCACCCTCTTCGGCAGCGACTACCCCTTCATCAAGCCGGCTCGGGTTCTGGAAGAGCTCGATGCGCTGGCGCTCAAGCCGGAGGCCAAGGTGAAAATCCTGCGCGAGAACGCCGCGCGATTACTCAAGCTGGAACTTCGCTAGAACCGCGTTGTACCGGTCGGTGCAAGCGGTTTCCCTCGCCACCGCGCCACTGGGATTCTTCGGGGCCCTGATCGTCATCATCATCGCCCTGCTGTTGTTCGGCGTCGCCATCGCCGTCACCTTGGGACCGATTGCCCTCGTGATCGCCGCGATCGTCCGGTCGCTGCGGAATTCAGCGGCGACCACCGCGCCTGGGCCCAGCGCGCCCGGGATGAGCTTCACCATGTCGTCCAGCACGAGGATGGTGGCCCTGGATCCGGCATCGAGCTTCGGGCAAGCCTTTAGCGCGAGCCTCCAACGAGGCCTGGGCGGACAGCTCGGCGAGACCCTGGCGCAGATGATGACGCTAGCCGCCGCCCAGCAACCGCTCGAGATGCAAATCGCCCCGATGGTGCTGGCTATCGAGGCCGCTCGTCGCCAGGGCGACCTGGCGTCGGTCAGATCGTTCTTGACCGACCGGTTCGCCGTGCGTTTCACCGCGTCCGCCGCTGCGGTCGCCGGTCAGGCAGGCCTCTCGCACATGGTCCTCGCTGACGACGCCGTGGCCCACGATGGTGGTGTCGTCATCCGGGTCGATCGAGGAAGCGTCGGCGCTGAGTACTGGACCTTCCAGCGCGACGCGTCAGCGGTACCTGACGGGACGCCGATCGTGTGTCCCAGGTGTGGCGCTCCGACGGCCGGCGACCGGGGCGGGACATGTCGCTTTTGCGGCGCCACCTTCTCGACGGCCCTGCCCGCACTTCCAGCACCGACCCGGTGGCTCCTCGACGATATCAGCGCCACGCCTCCGGCGCTCGCCGCCTAATTTTTAGGGTTCCGCTGCCTTCGCTCGTCCTTCCCAGCAGACGACGCCATCGCTGCCAACGACCGCGCCATGTGGTGTATTCGCCGGTAAATCCACGCGGTCGCCCGCCCTCATGACGATTGCGGCCCCCGCGGTCGGTGTAAACGTAATTCCTCCGCGCTCGACATAGAGGATTTTCCGATAAGGGTGGGTGTGAACCGCGTACTCTGCTCCCGGCCCATTGCTCCACTGGTAACAATGCTCCGCCTCCGCGCGTAGCCGCTGCTCCACGCTGCCGCTCATGCCTGCATAATGCACGTCGATGCCCCGCGGCTACGCGCGCTACGTGCTCGGCGTCATGGTCGGCATCAACTTCCTGAACTACCTCGACCGGTACATCCTCCCGTCCGTCGTCACCAAGATCCAGGCCGAGTTCCACCTGACCGACAGCCAGGTTGGTCTGCTGGGGAGCGCCTTCCTGCTGGTCTATGCGGTCGCGACGATTCCCTTCGGTATCTGGGCCGACCGCGGCGTCCGCAAGACGGTGGTCGGCGTCGGCGTCACCATCTGGAGCCTGGCCACGCTCTTCACGGGCCTGGCTCGGAGCTACGCGCAGCTCTTCATTGCGCGAGCGGTGCTCGGGATCGGGGAAGCGAGTTACTACCCGGCCGGCACGGCGCTCCTGGGCGACTACTTCAGGAAAGAGGGCCGGGGCCGGGCCATGTCGATCTGGGCGGCGGGTACGGCCGTCGGGATCGCGGTGGGCTTTGCCGGCGGCGGAATCGTGGCCAGCACGCTCGGCTGGCGCGCCGCCTTTTACATGACCGCCGTCCCGGGCCTGATCTTCGCCATTCTTGCCTTCGGCCTGCGCGAGCCATTGCGCGGCGCGGCAGAAGCGCGAGGTCCACAGACAGCCAAGGGTCCACCGATCACCTGGAAGACGTTTCTCGGACTTCTCCAGATCCCCACGCTGCGCTCCACCATCGCCGCGGAGACCGCGCTCTTCTTCGTGCTGGGGGGTGCGGCGTTCTGGCTCCCCACTTACTTGAGCCGGCGCTTTGGCCTGGGAACGGGCACGGCCGGGACGCTGGCGGGTGGCGTCCTGGTGCTGGGCCTGCTGGCCGGATCACTCCTCGGCGGGATCATCGCCGACCGCCTCACGATCCGTCGGGGTGCCGCCAGCAATCTCCCCATCGGCATCGCTGGGTTCGTCGCCGGCGCCGTCTTTGTCGCCCTGGCCCTGCTGATGCCCAGCCTGGTGCTCTTCGTCCCCATGTTTCTCCTCGGCGCCGCCTGCCTGTACCTGTACAACGGTCCCTACACCGCCATCAAACAAAATGTCGTCCTGCCCACCGTGCGTGCCAGCGCGGTCACGCTGGCATTGCTGATCGAGCACCTGCTCGGCGACTCATACGCCCCCTTCGCGATCGGCAAACTTTCCGATGCCCTCGGCAGCCTCCAGCTTGCGCTGCTCATCCTCTTGCCGCCGCTTCTGCTGCTGGCGGCACTTGCGGCTGCTACCGGCGTCAACCACGAGGACCGCGACGGGCGGGCGATGGAGGCGCGCTGGGCGAGCTCGTCGAACCTTCCCTAGATCTGTACCCCCGTGAACAGATCGTCTTCGGCGACACCGTGGGCGGCGCCGACAAGAGAAAAGACCTCGACCTCGCCCTGTCCTTCGATGAACTTGCGCAACGGTTCCCATTCCTGCGTCTGGGTGCGGTGATGAGCGAAGGCCCGCAGCTTCGCCTCCTCGAATCCCCTGATCGAGATGCGAGTCGTAATGGGCGGCTGAGGCGGTAACTGGAGGGCTTCGACCGTCATCGTAGTGGCCGTCTGGAAGTAGAGCTTGCTCGGTGACCAGGGCGAGAGCCCGAGGGCGAGGGCCTCGAGCTCGTACGCTGACGGATCGCCGCTCAGCGTGCAGGCCTGCACCGTCATGCGGCTGACGACCTTGTGGTCCGGATGACCGTAGGTGCCTTCGGGCCCAAAGGTCACGACCACCTGCGGCCGATGGCTGCGAAGGCAGCGCACCAGGTCGCCCAGGAACCGTTCCTTGACCCCCTCGACCTCTTCGACTTTCTCCAGCGCGCCATCCGGGTAGTCGAATATTTCCAGGAAGGCGACGCCCAGCTCACGGGCAGCGTCGCGAAGCTCGAGCTCGCGCACATCGGTCAGCTGGCGGAGGTCGCCGGCCGCTCGCCCGTTCCAGAGCCCGGCGCCGCCGCGCGTCATGGTGACCAGGCTGACCGTTGTCCCCTCCGCGCGGTAGCGCGCGATCGTCGAGGCGCAGCCAAAGCACTCGTCGTCGGGGTGGGGCATCACGACCATCAAGCGCTGCCCTTCACGTCGCATTCCGAGCAAGTCTAGGGACCCGATAATGAGTAGCGTCCTGAGCACGCTGATCTACGTTCACAACGGCTTATTCCGGGCCGGGCTGATCATCACCGGCTTCATCGTCATCTGGAGCGCCGTTCTCTATTTGCGCAAGCAGGTACCCGGTGGCAGCTACCGCGCGACGCTGGTGCTGACCGAGGGCCTCTTCATCGTCCAGGGCCTCGTTGGGATCGCGATGTTCCTGGCGGGGGCGCGTCCCCACGACCCCCTCCACTGGCTGTATGGCCCATTGCTGGTGATCGTGCTCCCCATCGCGGCGAGTTACCTCTCGGGGCGCGATAGCCGGCGGGAAGCGCTGGTGTACGGCCTCGCCACCCTCTTCATGTTCGGGTTGGCGATCCGTGCCTACATGACCGGACACCTCTGACATCCGGCATCGCCGGGAAAACGAGAGAGGGGCCCTTGCGGACCCCTCTCGTTGCCACTTGTTAGCGGCTCTTGCGAGTCGACTTCTTGGCCTTCTTCGTGGCCTTCTTCCTGGTCGCCATGCGTCACCTCCTTATCGCGTGAGCGGCGAACCGCGCACCGCGTCGTGCGCTTAGTGGAGATAACGCTTAGTCCAAAACGATCTTGCAGTTTAGAAAGGTTGACGCTATCAGAAGAGACGCAACTGGTCGATGGCCGCCAGCGGTTTCGCGCGCAGGCCACGCCGCCGAAGATGCAAGGCGAGCTCTTCGTCGAAACCGAGCACCGTATAGGTCATGCTCGCGCCGATCGTCTCCGCGTAACAACAGAGCTCGTCGAAGTCGGCGTGGTCGGAGAGCGGGAAGACCGCGTCGACCTCCAGGCGATCCTTGAGACTTCGGTCCATCGCCCAGCCGGTCAGGGCCGCCGTTTTGAATACGCCCAGCTGATCGACAAGGCCGGTGCGACGTGCGGTCGGCGGCATGATGACGACCGCGGGAGGAGGTCCGGCATCGCCCAGCCGTTGATACGGTGGGAAATCACAGCCGAGCTCTCGATACACTTCCGTCACTCCGAATGACGACGGATGAAGCCCGATCGTCAAGCCGGCGGCCGCCAGCGCTGAGAGGATCTCCTGTCCCTTCCCCAGGGAATAGCCGAGCAGTACGGGCGTTGCTCCGGCGTCGAGGACGCTCTTGCACCAGGAAACCATCGCGGCGATCACCTCGCTCGCGTCGGGGAAACGGTAGTGGGGCTTGCCAAAGGTACTTTCCAGAACCAGCACGTCGGCCGGGATGGGCTGCGCCGGCGTGCTCGTGAAACCGGGCCGCGTGCGCAGATCGCCGGTGTAGAGCACGCGGCCGAAGTCGGTCTCCACCAGCGTCTGCGCCGACCCGAGAACATGGCCGGCCGGATAGAAAGTCACGACGCAGCGGTTGAGGGCGATCGGCTCTCCGAAGGGGACCGCCTCGACGGTACCGGCGGACGGCTTGCGTCGCCGGTGAGTGACCAGGCGGCGGGTTGCCGGAGTCGCATAGGCGAGCGGATGATCCGCGACGTGGTCACTGTGGGCGTGGCTGATGACCGCCCGCGGCCGAGGCTGCCTGGGATCGAGCCACAACTGCTGCTCAGGAAGGTAGACGCCGCTCTCCCAGAGGATTGGGTACGAGGTCACGGCTGGATCGTTACTCGGTAGCAGCGGCGCTCCGTTCGAAGAGCTCGTCGCGAAGCGCGCAGTAGGTGCAGAACCGCTGGCCGGGCGGCCCCGCGAAGACGCTGGTCCGTCCACAGTTCGGGCAGGTCTCTTTGGTGTCGGCGTCGGCGCTCGCCTCGGGCAGCTCCAGCAGGGTCAGCGCCTCGACCGGCTCCGCAGGGGTTGGTGCCTCGACTGGCTCCGCAGGGGTTGGAGCCGCGACCGGCTCCATGACGGCGACTATATCGCTCGGTGTCGGCTCCGGCACCGCTGCCGGTGGTGTCTCTAGTGGTGGCGGTGCCGCGGGGGCAGTATCAGCCTCCTCGCGTTGCCCGAACAGCCGGGTCAGCCAGCGGAGCACTCGCGGCTACGGTAGAACATGCGCTCGCCGAAGTCAAATACGGCGCGCTATACGGCTAGGCCGAGCTGCACCGGTTCCGGCGGGGGCTCGGCCCGCCAGGCGCGGCGGTCGCTGATTTCGTAGCGCCGCTTCAAGCCGGCGACGGTCGCCATTACGGGGGCTTTGGTCGAGGCTGGGGCATAGGCGCCGGGAAAGAGATCGCGGTAGCGAGCGAGCAGGTGAGGATACTCCCTGCCGAGGAACTCCATGAAGTGTTCCTTGGTCCCGGGCTTGAGGTAGACGATGTTCGCCCAGACGAAGCAGGCGCCCGCGTCGGCGGCGGCCGCGACCGTGGCTTCGAGCTGGTCGGGCGAATCGGAGAGTCCTGGTAGCACCGGGGCCATCCCCACGCCGGCCTCGATGCCGGCGTCGACCAGGGCCTTGAGGACCTTCAAGCGCTTCTGCGGCGGCGGCGTCCCCGGTTCCGTCCTTGCCCAGACGGTTTCATCCACGGTGGGAATGCTGAAGCAGACGGTCGCCTTTGCCCGCCGGGAGAGCTCGGCGAGGACGTCGATGTCTCGGATCACCATGGTTCCCTTGGTGATCAGACCAACTGGCGTCCTGAAGTCGCGGAACGCCTCGAGGCAGCGGCGCGTCAGCCGGTAGGTGCCCTCGATCGGCTGATAGGGGTCGGTCGCCGTTCCGAATGCCACGGTCTCACGCTTCCAGCTTCGGCCGGAAAGCTCGCGACGGAGCAGCTCGGGCACATTGACCTTGACGCCCACCCGGGCGCTGAAGCCTGCCCCGGGATCCCGGTCGGCCAGCTTGGCGTGAGCGCGGGCGAAGCAGTAGACGCAGCTGTGAAAACAGCCCTGGTAGGGGTTGAGGGACCAGTTGAAGCCCATGTGCTGCACGCGGTTGAGTGCCGACTTGGCGGCGATCTCGAAGTACTCGGTTCTAGGCATGGTAGGGCTACCAATCATAGTACAAACATTTGTTCGATTGAGCGGGATTTATCCATAATGGATAGCGCCAGCCATGAATGTCCTCGTCTGCGTCAAGCAGATTCCCGATCCGAACGCGCCCGGCAAGCTCGATCCGCAGACCAAACGCCTGGTGCGGGAGGGCGTCGACCTCGTGCTCGACCCCGGGGATGAGCATGGTGTCGAGGCCGGCCTCCAGCTGATCGAAAAAGATGCCGGCGAGGTCACGGTTATCTCGATGGGCCCGCCCAAGGCGGTGGACGCGATTCGACGGGCGCTCGCGATGGGCGCCAATCGAGGCATTCTCATCACCGACCCGGCGCTGGAAAACTCCGATGCCATCAGCACCGCCCGCGCCATTGCGGCCGCCATCAAGGGGCAGTCCTACGACCTGATCATCTGCGGCACGGAGAGTACCGACGGCTCCTCGGGGGCGATGCCGGCGCAACTCGCCGAGCTCCTCGGGCTGCCGCTCCTCAGTTTTGCGAAGAAGCTGGAGGTCTCGCAGGGCAAGGCCGTGATCGACCGCCAGACGGACGATGGCTACGACGTCGTGGAGGCACCGTTGCCGGCGGTCGTCACCGTGACGGGTGGCATCAATGAGGCCCGCTATCCCGCGCTGCGGGGCATCATGCAGGCCAAGAACAAGGAAGTGAGGCAGGTCGGGTTGAGCGATGTCGGCCTGGACGGCCAGGCCGGCAAGGCTGCACTGACCCAGGAAGTCGTCGACGCCACGCCGGCCGAGGCGCGCAAGGCGGGAGAAGTCGTCGAGGACAAGGGTGAAGGCGCGAAACGCGTCGCCGACTTCCTCAAGGCTCTGAAGGTCATCTGATGGCGGGCGTTTGGGTCTTTGCCGAAACCGTCGATGGTGTCCCCAAGCCGGTGGTGCTGGAGCTGCTGACGAAAGCGCGCGCACTCGGAGACGCGGCCGCCATCGCGCTTGGTCCGGGGGCGTCGAAGTCGGCGGCGACACTCGGCCAGTACGGCGCGCAGAAGGTTTACATCCATGAAGACCCCGCTTTTCGGGACGTGCTCGCCACGCCCGCGGTGGATCTGCTGGCGCGCCTGGTCGAGAAGGAGCAACCGGACCTGGTGATCTTTGGCATGACTTACGAGGGTCGCGATGTGGCATCGCGCCTCAGCGCCCGGCTGGGGACGGCCCTGATCGCCAACGCGACGGACGTCACCAAGAGAGACGGCGGTTGGGCGATCGTCTCGCCCATGTTCGGCGGCAGCCTGCTGGTGACGACCGTTCCGAAAACCAAGGGCCCGACGCTGGTGCTGATTCGACCGAAAGCCGTTGCCGCCGAGCCGGCAGGCTCCGCCGGCGCGCCGGATGTGCAGACGCTGACCGATCCCGTCCAGACCAGCAAGCCGGTTGCGCGGGTGCTACGGCGTGAAACCGAAAAGGCGAGCGGGCCCAAGCTCGAGGATGCCACGATCATCGTCAGCGGAGGGCGTGGGCTGGGTGCGCCTGAGAATTTCAAGATGCTCGATGAGCTCGCCGCCGAGCTGGGGGCGGCGGTTGGCGCCAGCCGCGCGGTCGTCGATGCCGGCTGGAAGCCGTACTCGTTCCAGATCGGCCAGACGGGCAAGACCGTCAAGCCGACGGTTTACATCGCGCTCGGCATCTCGGGCGCCATGCAGCACACCGTCGGCATGAAGGGTGCCCGGACGATCATCGCCATCAACAAGGACCCGGAAGCGCCGATCTTCAAGCTGGCCGACCTCGGTGTCGTAGGCGACGTCCACAAGATCGTGCCGCAGCTGATCCAGGAAGTCCGCTCGCGCAAGGGCAAGTGAGCGCCTCCCCGACCCTCCCCCAGAGCGGGAGGGAGAAACAGCTGAGCTTGCTCGCAGTCGAGCCACACCCGGATGACGAATCGATCGGCATGGGCGGAACGCTCGCCCGCTACAGCGCCGAGGGCGTGCGGACGACGCTGGTTACCGCCACCCGTGGTGAGGTCGGCGAGATTCTCGACAAGGACCTGGACCCGAAAGAGGCGGCGCCGCGCCTCGCGACCATCAGGGAAGCCGAGTTGCGCAATGCGGTCAAGGTCCTGGGCGTCGATGAGCTGGTCTTCCTCGGATACGAGGACTCAGGGATGGCCGGCTTGCCTCGCAATCGCGAGCCGAAGACCTTCTGGCAGGCCGACGAGGAAGAGGCGATCGAGCGCCTGATCCAGGTCGTACGCCGGGTGCGCCCGCAGGTCATGGTCACCCAGAATGAATTCGGGGGCTACGCGCACCCCGACCACATCAAGACCCATCGCGTCGCGATCGGGGCCTTTTTCTACGCCGGCGACGTGAAGCGATTTCCCGGTGGCGAGCCATTCCGCCCGAGCAAGCTGTACTATTCCGCGTTCCCAAAATCGCTGATGCGGCAGATGGCCGAGGCGATGGAGCGGGCCGGCGTGGAAAACCGTTTCTCCACCGACGGCGAGCCGCCGCCGTTTGCCGTTTCGGACGACCGCGTAACGACCTGGCTCGACGTCAGCCAATTCGTCGACAAGAAGCTGGCCGCGATGCGGGCCCATCGAACGCAGATCCCGGAAGACAGCTGGTTTCTGAGACTCAACGAGGCGCTCGGCCCGAAGGCGTGGGGGATGGAGACCTTCGAGCGCGTTCGCAGCTCGGTCGAGGCGCCGATCCCCGAGGACGACCTCTTCGCCGGACTGCGATGACGACGGCGACCGATACCGTGGTCGCGCGGGCCGCGGCGCTGCTGCTTCGCTCCCGCTCCGGCATCGCCTTCACCGGCGCGGGGGTCTCGGTCGAGAGCGGCATTCCACACTTCCGCGGCGAAGGCGGGCTCTGGACCAAGTTCGATCCCTACAAAGTCGCCCACATCGACACCTTCAGGAAGGACCCGTCGCAGTACTGGACCTACAGCCTGAACCATCGCCGGACGGACGCCGAGCCCAATCCCGCGCACCGCGCGCTCGTCGAGCTGGAGCGCCTGGGCCACCTGCGGACGGTGATCACGCAGAACACCGACGGCCTGCATCAGCGGGCGGGGAGTAAAGCGGTGATCGAGCTCCATGGCTCGTCGCACTCGGTGATCTGCCTCGACTGTGAGGCCCGCTATCCGCGCGACCAGGTGGACCGGATGAACCGCGAGCACTGCCCGCCGAGCTGCCCGGCATGCGGCGGTCAGTTCCTCAAGCCGACCGTCGTCCTCTTCGGCGAGTCTCTTCCGATGCCGGCGCTTCGCGAGGCGCAGGCGCTGGCGATGGCGGCCGACCTGGTGTTGATCGTCGGCAGCTCGCTACAGGTCTACCCGGCCGCAGGCATTCCACGCTTGGCCCGAGAACACGGCGCCGAATTGTGCATCGTCAACGCCGAGCCAACGCCGTTCGACGAGGTCGCGCGCGCCGTCATCCACGGCAAGGCCGGCGAGGTCCTCCCCGAGATCGTCAGAAGAATGGGGACGGGTTAAGGAGCTTCCGCGACTGGGAAGGTCTGGCCGCAGGCCGGACAAACGACGATGGTTTGCTCTTTCGGTGCGCTGAACAACTCTTCACAGCTAGGGCAGGCGTACTCACGCGCCGGGCTTTCCTCCGCCAGGCGGTCGGCGGCCATCGTCCCCGGTACCTCGCCCAGGTCAACGGCCGGGCTGCCGCACTCGGTGCAGCGGTAAAGCGGCGCGTCGACCACCCTGTAGTCGAGGTAGCGGCCGGCGCTGTCGACGAAGACGGACGCGTTCCAGAGCTCGAACCGGTTGGTGCTGCACCGGTTCGGGCAGGCGAGAAACATCAGGCAACCCGGCGCAGTTTCTTGAGGCGGTCGGCCGCGCGGCGAAGCGTGTCCATCTTCTTCGGGAAGGAGAAGCGGATCTGCCGCCGGCCGCGCTCGGGCTCCAGGTAGAAGCTGCTTCCGGGTACCGTGGCAAGCCCGATGTCACGCACCATGCGATGGGCGAGGCTCACGTCATCCTCACCGAAGCTGCTGATGTCGGTCATCACGTAGTAGGCGCCGTCCGGTGGATAGGCCTTAAAACCGGCGCCGTCCAGGATCTCGAGAAGGAAGTCCCGTCGCTCGCGATAGGCGTCGAGCAGGTCGACGTAGTACTGGTCGGGAAAGCGGAGCGCGCTGGCGGCCGCCACCTGGAGCGGGTGGGGTGCGCCGACGGTGACGAAGTCGTGGACCTTACGGATGGCGCTGGTCATCTTGGCGGGGGCGATCGCATAGGCCAGCCGCCAGCCGGTCACGCTGTACGTCTTGGAGAGACCGTTGATCGTTACCGTGCGATCCCGCATCCCATCGAGCGTGGCAATACTGACGTGTTCGCCGCGGTAGACGAGGTGCTCATAGATCTCATCGGTGATGGCGAGCACGTCGAACTCCTGGCAGAGGCCGGCGATGAAGGTCAGTTCCTCGCGGCTGTACACCTTGCCGGTCGGATTGTGGGGGGTGTTGATGATGATGGCGCGCGTCCGCGCGTTGAACGTATTGCGTAGCTGGTCGCGGTCGAAGTGCCAGTCCGGCGCGACGAGCGGCACGACGACCGGGGTCGCCCCCGAGAGGATGCAATCCGGCCCGTAGTTCTCGTAGAAGGGCTCGAAGATGACCACCTCGTCGCCGGGGTCGACGAGCGCGAGGATCGTCGACAGCATCGCCTCGGTCACGCCGCAGCAGACCGTGATCTCCGTCTCTGGGTCGACGGTCATCTGGCGGAAGTGCTGTGTCTTGGCCGCGATCGCGTCGCGCATTACCTTGGCGCCCCAGGTGGTCGCGTACTGATTGAAGTCTTTGCGGATCGCCTCGACCGCGGCCTCCTTCAGCTCGGCGGGTGCGGCGAAATCGGGGAACCCCTGTGCCAGGTTCAGGCAATTTTCGCCGTGTTCGGCGAGGCACAGTCGTGTCATCTCACGGATGACCGACTCGGTGAACAGGCCCGACTTGCGGGAGATCATCGCGCGCGGCACGACACTAGAATGCCAGAAGTGTCGCGCCCAACCGCCCAGGACAACGGCGTCGCGGCGTTCCGCAGGCAGTTCCCCATCTTCGACCAGAAGATCTACCTGAGCAGTTGCTCGCAAGGCGCCCTGTCGAGGCCGGTGGAGGCCGCCATGCAGGAGTTCCTCGAGTCCTGGCACACGCACGGCAATCCCTGGGAGATCTGGGTGGGGCGGATGGAGGAGCTGCGGGTCGAATTCGCCCGGCTGATCAACGCCGAGCCGGCCGAGGTCGCCGTGACCTTCTCCGTGTCCACCGCCCTCAATTCGCTGGCGAGCGCTTTGACGTACCGCGAGCGCCCAAAGGTCGTGACCAGCGATTTCGACTTTCCGACGGTCGGG
>VBEQ01000141.1 GCA_005881235.1 Chloroflexota bacterium
TCTGTAGTGCAACCTGCGACCAGCTTTGACCGCCATCGCTGGTGCGAAGCATGACGGCATCGTTGCCGGCCAACTGTGCGTCCGGATCGGGAACGGCCACACCGATAGTCGCGGTGGCAAAGGCGAACTGCATGGAGGCCCAGGCTCCCGCGGTCGATGCCGGAATCCGCGGTGTCATCGCGGTCCAGCTCGCCCCTGCATCGCTGGTGCGTAACCAGAGGGGCTGGGCGGTCGAGCTCGTATTGGACGAGGTATCGAACTGAAGGCCGGAGGCGAAACCGACGGCGTTGCTCTGAAATCCAATCCGGTTGACGAACGCGCCCGCCGAAGCCCAGGCGGTCGTCCATGTTTTCCCGCCGTCGCTGGTTCGTTCGATGCCACCGGGCTCAGAAAGGTAAGCGCCCCCGCTATCCGTGCCGAACGGCTGGCCGCCGCGAGCCAGGAAGCCAATGTTCGCGTTCAGAAAGACGACCGCTTGCTGGCCAGCGTCGGGCTTCTTCGACGACGGCATCGCGACCGGCGGGAAGGTCAGCTCGGCGGTGCGCACGATTCGCGCCGAACCGGGGAGCGCCGGCGGTTTCACCGCAGCGCCGGTCGAACCAGGCGCAACGCAGGCACTCGCGACGAGGGCGAGCAGCATCGAGGCCGCGATCAAGCGCACGGCTGCCCGGGTACTCATCCCTACTTTCTATGACGCTCGACGATCGGAAAGGTTACGGAGGCGTGGGGGGCTGCCGTATTTCGCGAGCTGCGGGACTAGCCTTTTGGTTGGGCCCAGAGGAGCGCCCACGGGTTCGCGACGCTCTTGAGCTCGGCGACGGCTCCGGTGGCGGGATCGATCTGCCACAGCTTGCTTTCGCTGGACTCCGCGACGTAGAGCCACTTGCCATCGGAGCTGAGGCGCATTGTGTCCGGCTGCCACGGGTCGAGGTAGTGGGCGCGAACCTTGAGCGTCGCCGTGTCGATGGCGACGACACCGCGATCCGCGAAGCTGTAGAGGGTGCGGCCGTCGGATGAAAGGGCGGCCCCGCCGATGCGCGGTCCCTTCGCCTCAGCGTCGGTTACCAGGCCTCCACCCTGACGTGGAGGGAAATTCATGGCGACGGAAGCGGTGCGCACGATCGTGGGCGGGACGCCGGGGGTCATGACGGCGACCGTGCCGAGGGCGTCGTTGGCAGCGTACAGGGCCCGTCCATCGTGACTGAGGGCCAGCGCCCAGTGGAACTGCCGCTCGAGATCGCTCGACGCCGTCGATGGCAGGTCGACGCACCAGGCGACCGGTTCGCCGAGGGGAAGCGCGTGGATGAAGGGCCCGCCGTCGCGGATGTAGACGGTGTACACGTAATTCCCGTTCGCGTCGGCGGCGCTGTCGCCGCGGATGCCATTCATGGGCTCGTTGGGTTCGCGCTTATCGACCACGGGCTGGGGCATCAGTGCCCCGGCCGCGACGTCATAGAGCCGAACCTGGTAGTGATTGGCATCCTTCATCTTCTGAATGAGGTAGAGGCTTTGGCCGTCGTTGCTGAGCGCGTCGAAGGCGAAGTCGCCGTTGACGCGGATCGTCTTGAAGGAATCGCCGAGTGAGCTCGAGCCCACCAGGAAGTTGGTGACAGAGGGAGAGCTCTTCGTCAGGGCGAGCCACTGCCCGTTGGGCGAGATGCCCGCGGTGGGCCCCTGGAAGGCGATGTTCGGAAGGCTATAGCCGGATGGAATCGTCGTCTGCGCAATCGTTCGGCCCGATGCCGGGTCGATCGCCTTCAACTGGGCGCCGCCAGTGAGCTGGGTGACGACGTAATAGCGGGACCAGTCGGCCGCGGGCGTCCCGATCGGCAGCTCGCGCACCACAGTGCCGGTGCCGGAATCGACCACCTTCACGCTCTCGCCCGCGTTCGAGAACCCACCCTCGAGGAAGATGAGGTAGCCGGCCGTCCCCGGGTTGGTGGTGGCGTTCGCGCGGCCGCAGGCGGTCAGGATGGAAACGGTCAGGATCAGCAGCGCGATCAGGCGACTCATCATGGACACCTCCGGACCCTATACCGCTGGAAGTGGGGTCCGGTTCCCGACTCCTAGCGGGAGGTCGTATTCAGGCGGTCCCGGAAGTACGCAATGGTCTTCGTGAGGCCGGCGTCGAGCGAGGTTCGCGGTTCCCAGCGGAGGAGCTTCCGGGCGCGCGTCAGATCGGGCCGGCGTTGCCGGGGATCGTCCTCGGGTAGTGGCCTGAAGATGATCTCGCTCGCGCTCCCGCTCAGCTCGCGAATGCGGGTGGCGAGCTGCAGCATGCTGACCTCATCGTCAGTGCCGAGGTTGATGGGCTCGGCGTAATCGGTCCCAAGCAGACGAACGATGCCCTCGATGAGATCGTCGACGTAGCAGAGGCTGCGGGTCTGCGACCCGTCGCCGTAGACGGTGAGGGGTTGATTCTGCAGGGCCTGTGTCAAGAAGTTCGGCACCGCGCGCCCATCATTGATCCGCATGCGGGGCCCAAACGTATTAAAAATGCGAACGATGCGCGTCTTCATACCGTGGATGCGGTGATAGGCCATGGTGAAGGCCTCGCCCGCGCGCTTGGCCTCGTCGTAGACGGCGCGTGGGCCCACCGGATTCACGTTGCCCCAGTAGCTTTCGGGCTGCGGGTGAACGGTCGGGTCGCCATAGACCTCGGAGGTAGAGGCAAGGAAGAAGGTCGCGCCCTTCGCCCTCGCCAGCCCCAGCACGTTGTGTGTGCCGAGCGTGCCGACCTTCAGCGTCGCAATAGGATGATCCGCGTAGTCGGTCGGCGAGGCCGGTGAGGCAAAGTGCAGAACCGCGTCCACCGGGCCGTCGAGATAGAGCGGCTCACTGACGTTGTGCTGGATCGACTCGAACGACTTGTGGTGGCGGAGGTGCGCGATGTTTCTTGCCTCGCCCGTCACGAGGTTGTCGACGCAGACGACCTCCCATCCGTCGACCAGTAGCCGCTCACAGAGGTGCGACCCAAGAAAGCCTGCGCCGCCTGTGACGACCGCCCGCAAGTTACGACCGGCCGACGCCGCGGTATACAAAGCCGCGGTCCCGCATCGCCTTGGGGTCGAAGATGTTGCGGCCGTCGACGATCACGGGTCGGCGCATCAGGCCCTTGATGCGATCGAGGTCGAGCTGGCGAAATTCGTCCCACTCGGTAACGACGAGCAAGGCGTCTGCACCGGTGGCGACCGCGTAGGGGTCCTGGCAATACTCGATCGAGTTCATCTGTGCCTTGAGGACCGGCATCGCCTTGGGATCGTAGGCGCGGATGTCGGCGCCTTTCTGCAGGAGGTTCTCGATGACGTCGATCGCCGGCGCCTCACGGACGTCGTCTGTGTTGGGTTTAAACGACAGGCCCAGCAGACCGATGACCTGGCCCCGCAGACCACCGAGCACCTCGCGCAGTTTCTCGACGACGAGCGTGCGCTGGTCGAGGTTGATCTCCATGACGGCGTCGAGCAGCTCGGGGTGATAGCCCATCGTCTCGGCCATGCGAGCCAGCGCTTTGACGTCCTTGGGAAAGCAGGAGCCGCCATAGCCGATGCCCGCGTCCAGGAAAAGCGGGCCGATGCGGCGGTCCATCCCCATGCCTTCGGAGACGACCTTGACGTCGGCATCGACGCGCTCGCAAATGCGGGCCATCTCATTGATGAAGGAGATGCGGGTGGCAAGAAAGGCGTTAGACGCGTACTTGATCATCTCGGCGGTGTGGAGGTCGGTGACCAGGATCCTGGTGTCGAGCTTGCTGTAGAGGGCGGCGACCGCCCGGGCGGCGGGCTCATCATGCGATCCGAAGACCAGCCGATCCGGATTCATGAAGTCGTGGATGGCACTCCCTTCGCGAAGAAACTCCGGATTGGAGACAACGTGGAAAGGGATCTCATCCCGCAGGTTCTCGCCCACGATGCGGGCAACGATATTACCTGTGCCGATCGGTACCGTGCTCTTGTTGACGATGGTGACCGACTTCTTCATCGCGCCAGCGATGCCCTTGGCCGCTTGCTTGACGTAGACGAGATCCGCCTCACCCCGCCGACCGGGGGGCGTACCAACGGCGATGAAGACGAAGTCGGCGGCCGGGATTCCCTCGCGATAATCGCTGGTGAAGACGAGCCGGCCACTTTTCTGGGTCTCCTGCATCAGCTCCTCGAGGCCGGGCTCGTAGATGGTGGCGACGCCGGACCTGAGCCGCGCCACTTTCGCCTCGTCGATGTCGACCCCGACTACCCGGTGGCCGAGCTTGGCCAGGCAGACGGCCGTCGTTAACCCGACGTAACCGGTGCCGATCACCGCAATTGCACTCATTGCCCTGCAGAGTGTAACGAAGGGATTCCCCTCACCCTGACCCTCCCCCGCGAGCGGGGGGAGGGGAATGGACAAGATCGCGTAGGGGCCGGCGTTTTTTGCTCAATGGGCAAGCTCCGGATTCGCCACCTTCTGGTCGCTGGTGGCGCCGGATTTCTGGGGTCGGCGTTCGTTCGGGACCGGCTCCGGGCCGACCCCGAGATTCTGATCACAGTCCTGGACACGCTCCGACGGCCGGGCGCCGGGGCGGACCTGGACGACGTCGGTGAAGACGGGCGATTCACGCTGGTCCAGGGCGACGTCCGCGACCGGACGGTGGTCGAACGACTGGCCGCGGCGGTCGACGCTACTATCAACTTTGCCAGCGAGGAGTTCACTGGGAGTGGCGTCGCGGATGGGCCGGCCCTCGCGCGGACCGACATCGAGGGCACAGCGGTGCTGCTCGAGGCGGCCCGGAAGTTCCGGCACCAGCGCTTCCTGCTGGTCAGCAGCGGTGAGGTCTACGGGCCGCTGAAGGCGGCCGCCAATCGCGAGGAGGATCGACTCGCCCCCACCAGCCTGCCGGCGTCGGTGCGGGCCGCCGCCGAGATCCTGGCCAGCGCCTACCAGGCCAGCTACGGGGTCCCCGTGCTCATCACACGCGCGACCACCGCCTACGGCCCGCGCCAACCGGTCAACCAGTTCGTTGCCAGCCTGATCGCCAGCGCGCTGAGCGGGCAGACGGTCTTGATCGCGGGCAACGGCTCGGCGACGCGCGACTATCTGCACATCGATGACCAGGTGGCGGGGATCGCGCGCGTGCTGTGGAAGGGTGAGCCGGGCACGGTCTACAACATCGGCGACGGAGTTCAGATCAGTGGTAGCCAGCTGGCTGAGACGGTCCTCGACGCCTGCGGCAAGCCTTCCTCACTCAAGCGGCTCACCAGGGAAGGCCCGGGCTGGTCGTACGCGGTCGATCCTCGACGGATGCGGCCGCTTGGTTGGGACCCGCTGGTCAGGTTCCCCGAGGGGATCCGGCAGACGGTGGACTGGTACCGGCGTAACGAGTCCTGGTGGCGCCTGCGCGCCGTCGCCTAGAAAAAAAGAAGGGCGCCCAGCGGGGCGCCCCTTGCGAATGTCGAGTCCCGCCTAGGCGGCGCGAACGTGATTCGCCCGCGGTCCCTTCTGGCTCTGCTCGATGTCGAAGCTGACGGCCTCGCCACCGCGCAGGCTGTCGAAGTTCAGGGAGGTGTCAACACCACTCTGATGGAAGAAGTACTCCTTGCCATCATCGGCGGCGATGAACCCAAATCCGCGGTCGGACACGATTTTCTTTACGGTGCCTTTTGGCATTGCCCGTTCTCCTCCTCTCGAACACCGAATTGAACGCATCGGCCCTGTTCGAGAGAGAAGAATGCCGGCCGCACGCGAGATCACCCGAAGGCCGGGCGAACGGGCGTACTTTACCACACTCTCGCCTTGCAGGCCAATACCTCCCCGCTTGTGGGGGAGGGCAGGGTGGGGGCCACAATAGCTCCATGAGCTGGTACAGCCTGCTGAAGTTCGTTCACGTGCTGCTGGCGATCACGGCGGTTGGCAGCAACATTACCTATGCCGCCTGGAATGTCCGGGGCGCCATGGAGCCGCAACACCTCGCTTTCGCCCTTAAGGGGATCAAATTCCTCGATAACCGGGTAGCAAACCCCGCCTACGGGCTCCTGCTGCTGACCGGCCTGACGCTGGTGGCGGTCGGGAACTGGGGGGTAAGGGGCTGGATCGCCGCCGGGCTGATCCTGTTCGCCGTCCTGATCGTGGTCGCCGGCGGCTTCTATTCACGGGTGACGACGCGGCAGATCAAGGCGCTGGAGACGGCCGGCGAGTCCTCGCCCCTCTACCAGCAGCTGGCGGGGCAGGCGCGCATCTACGGTATCGTCAGCGCCGTGATCGCGCTCGCCATCGTCTTCATCATGGTCGTCAAGCCCTTCGCCTAAGACCATTTCCCTCCCCCACGTGCGGGAGAGGGTAGGGTGGGGGGTTTGAACGCGTCGCGCACTGGGTAATCTCCTAGCGCACCCACTCGGGGTGCGCTCGCCGTGGGCCCCGCTCGAACAGGCCTCGACAGCGCGAGGCAGTACGTTCGGGAAAGGAGGTCCACATTATGTCTGGAACCATCAAGAAGCTCGTCGCCGAGCGCGGATTCGGGTTTATCACCGCCGAAGACGGCAACGACTACTTCTTCCATCGCAGCGGCAGCGCCGACTTCGATCGCCTGGATACCGGTGTCAAGGTCAGTTTCGTAACTGAACCGAGCCCCAAGGGTCCGCGAGCGACCAACGTTCGCGCCGAGGTCTAAAGAGACCATAAGAAAGACCCCCGCCCCGAGAGGGGCAGGGGTCTTTTTTTGCCTGAGGCACTCCAACCGAGCAGGAACGGCTGCACCGGATGGTCACACCGGTGGAGCTATGGCACCGTACTTTCGGAAGTTCCGGCACCAGAACCGCGACTTCGCCATCGCCGCCGCGCTGGCCGCCCTGTTGACGGCCGGGTTTGGCGCCTGGATGGCGCTGCGGGTCGCGGGCGTCGATGTCAGCCAGGCGGTTGACGACGTCGGGGAGGGGGTGGCCGCGCTGTTGGCGGCGGCGGCCTGCGCCGTGGCGGCATGGCGCCATCGGGGTCGCATGCGCCTGGCCTGGGCGTTGCTCGGGGCGTCGGCGCTCGTTTGGACGGCGGGCGAAGCCGCCTGGTCCTACTTCGAACTCATCCTCAAACAGGAGGTTCCCTTTCCGTCCGCCGCCGACGCCGGGTTCCTGGCGGCGGTGCCCTTCGCCGTCGCCGGGGTCGCCTTCTTCCCGGGTCGCCATCGCGCCGCCTCGCGCCTCGCCTCTCTACTGGACGGCGCGATCATCGCGGGCGCGCTGCTGCTGATCAGCTGGGCCACCGTTCTCGGCACCGTCTACCTCGCCGGCTCCGACTCGACCCTCTCGATGCTGCTCGGCCTGGCCTATCCGATCAGCGACATCGTGATCGCCGTCATGGCGCTGATGCTGCTGGGCCGGACGGCCGGGGTGGCGCGCCTTCCATTGCTGTTGGTGGTGACCGGCCTCTTCGCGTCGCTCCTAACCGATAGCGCCTCCGCCTACCTCACCGCCGGCAAATCCTACGAGAAGCTGCAACTCATCGACACGGGCTGGGTCGCCGGCTACCTCCTGGTCGCGCTCGGCGCTATTCGGGCGGCCCTTTCGGCCGCGCCGGCCGCCCAGGCCGATGACCGGCCGTTCGGTCGCTGGACACTCGTGCTCCCCTACGTCGCGGTGACGATCGCCGCCGTCCTCGCCGTGCTCAAGAATGTCGGCGGCGCGCCGGACCCCTTCCTGCTCTGGGACCTCATCATCGTGGTCGGACTCGTCGTGATCCGTCAGCTCATCGTGATCTGGGACAACTACGCGCTCAACCAGAAGCTGGAATCGCAGTCCGCCGCCTTGCGCGACAGTGAAGCGCACTTCCGTTCGCTGGTGCAGAACTCCGGAGACGTCGTCGTGCTCGCCGATGCGCAGGGCGTGGTTCGCTTCGTCAGCACCTCGATCGACCGGTTCTTCGCCTACACCGCGACCGAGCTCGAGGGTCAAGCATTCAGCGAGTTCTTGCATCCATCCGACCGGGCGGCGTTTGCCGCCGGCTTGAAGAAGGCGCTGACGGCGTCGGCGATGCCGGTCGGCGTGGACTGCCGGTTCCGGCACAAGCTCGGCAGCTGGACCCACTGCGAGGTGACGATCACCAACCTCCTGCACCGGTCGAGCTCGCAGGCGCTGGTGTTGAACATCCGCGACGTCACCGACCGGAAGGAGATGGAAGAGCGGCTCGCCTATCTCGGGGCGCATGACCCCGTCACGAACCTGCCGAACCGGATCGCCTTTCGCAACCAGGTCGACGAGGCGCTGGAGCGCAGCGCGCCGGGCCGCGCCATTGCCGTGCTCGCGCTCGACATCGATGACTTCAAGCTGCTCAATGACGCGCTCGGGCACCGCACCGGCGACGACGTCCTGGGAATGGTTGGCGGGCGGCTGGGAAAGATCGTGTCCGCCGGCGACGTGGTGGCGCGGATCGGCGCGGACGAGTTTGGGATCCTGATGAAGACCGTTCTCAACGACAATCAGCCGGTCCGCCTGGCGGAGCGCATCTTCCAGCATTTCAGAACTCCGTTCAAGGTGGAGGAGCGCGAGATGGTCATGCGGCTCAGCATCGGGATCACTGGGCCGGCCGCGCTCGAGGACACGGCTGAGAACCTGATGCGCAACGCGGACATTGCCCTCAACGCCGCCAAGGCGCGCGGCAAGGGAAGGTACGAGCGATACGAGCCGACACAACATGCGGCCATCAGCGACCGGATGGATCTCGAGTCCGACCTGGCGCACGCGCTGGAACGGCGTCAGTTCGTGCTCCACTATCAGCCGGCGGTTCGGCTCCGCGACGGGACGATCATCGGGTTCGAGGCCTTCCTGCGGTGGAATCATCCGCGTCGCGGCTTGCTCGCTCCCGGGGATTTTCTTGAGCTGGCTGAGGAGACCGGGATGGTCAGCGCGCTGCAACGCTGGGTACTTGGACAGGCGTGCGCCGACGGGCGGCGCTGGCAGCTCAAGTTTCCGGCCGAGCCGGCGCTCCAGGTCAGCGTCAACGTCAGCCAGCGCGGGTTGACCGAGGCCGACCTGGTGGCCGATGTCACCCAGGCCTGCACCGCCGCCGCGTTTTCCCCCGCGCAGCTCGTCCTCGAACTGACTCAGGGCGCGACACTGGAAGGCAAAGCGATCGTCCCTCGCTTGCTCGAGCTCCACGAGCGCGGGGTGAGCGTGGCGCTGGATGATTTCGGGGCTCACGCGGCGCCCTTGAGCGCGCTGCGCGACTTACCGGTGGACATCGTCAAGCTCGATCATTCGTTCGTCGCCCGGATGGCCACCAGCCCGACCGATGCCACTGTCGCTCGCGCGGTCATCGACCTGGGGAATGCCCTGGGAATGATGACGATCGCCGACGGGATCGAGCGGGCCGATCAGCTCGCTGCGCTGCGCGAGATGAATTGTCCCGCCGGGCAGGGTTATTACCTGTCTCGGCCGTTACCGGCGGCGGGCGTCGACCGCCTGCTGGCCGAGTGCGCCCGTGATGGGGGACTCGTGGTGCCGGCCTTCCGTCTCGACCGCGCCGGCTAAGCGGGAGAGGCAAATCGGAACGCAAGCGGGGGAGGGGAAAGAGTCGACGTTTCGGTAGGGTAAGTCTGCAACCACAACGAAACGGAGGTCAGCATGGGAAGGATCGTGGTAACCGAATTCGTCTCACTCGATGGCGTGATGGAGGACCCGGGCGGAAGCGAGCACTCGAAGCACGGAGCCTGGACCTTCAAGTTCAATCGCGGCGAGGAGGGCAACAAGTTCAAGGTTGACGAGGTACAAAACGCCGAGGTACAGCTATTGGGCCGCGTGACCTATGAGGGCTTTGCCGAGGCCTGGCCAACCAGGACTGGTGACCCCTTCTCAGACAAGTTCAACAGCATGCCGAAGTACGTCGTCTCCTCAAAGCTGAAGAGCGCCGACTGGAACAACTCGACGATCCTCAAAGGGGACGTCGTGGAAGAGGTTTCCAAGCTCAAGGAGAAGGTGCGTGGCGACATCCTGGTCAGCGGCAGCGCGAAACTGGTGCAGACGCTGATCGCGAACGACCTCGTCGACCAACTGAACCTGATGGTCTTTCCGGTCATCCTCGGGAGCGGCAAGCGGCTCTTCGGTGAAACCAAGGACCTCAAGACGTTGCAGCTGGCGGAGTCAAAGACCGTTGGCGACGGCGTCGCGATCATGATCTACAAGCCGGCCAACAAGAAGTGACGACAAACGGCGGACGGACCTACGTAACCTGAAGGAGATCCGGCCCCGAATTCACCGATCCGTCACTTTTTCCGCGCAGACCGCGTTCACCGCTTTGACCTCCTGCGGGCGACTGGATGCCACACTAGGCCCAGTCTCTTTCACAGGAGGTGAAACGAATGTTTGCCAGCATCTACAACAAGATCCGCAATCTGCTCAACCGTGAGGAAGGGCAGGGTATGGTCGAGTACGCCCTTATCCTCGTCTTGATCGCCGTCGTGGTCATCGTAGTTCTGATCATCCTCGGCAACCAGGTCAAGAACGTCTTCTGCAACATCTCGGGCGGTCTGGGCCAGTAGGCCTCAACCGCAATCGAGAAAGGGCCCCAGCTCGGGGCCCTTTCTGTTTTATGCGGCGGTCTCTTCTACGACCGCTGCGGTTCGCGGACCGCGGGCTCTACGGAAGACCGAGACCGCAATCACAAATCCCAGCAGCGCGATAGCGGCGGCCAAGAGGAAGCCGCTGCCGTAGCCCGCGGCCAGGGCATGATTGACGGCCGCATGCGTCGGTTGTATACCGGCCAGCTGGTTCCTGGTCGTCGTCGCGGCAATCGTCCCCAGCAACGCGATGCCGATCGATCCGCCGATCTGCTGACCCACGTTGAGGAGAGCCGAGGCGAGGCCAGACTCCGCCGGAGTTGCGCCCGAGACTGCCATCAGCGTCAGCGGGACGAAGATATTGCCCATCCCGACGGCGATCAACAGCATCGGTCCGAGCAGCCCGCCCACATATGTCGTCTGATCATTGATCCGGGAAAGCCAGAACAAGCCTCCGGCGACGAACAACGGGCCGATTGTGATGAAGAGTCGCGGCCCGAAGCGGCCCACCAGCCGGGCAACGATTTGCGCCGTGATGATGATCGTGGCGGCCAACGGGAGGAAGGCGACCCCGGCAACGAGCGGGCTGAAGCCGAGGACGTTTTGCACGAACTGGGTCAGGAAGAAGAAGACGCCAAACACGGCGACCCCGACGACGAGGGATAACACGTAGGCACCATCGCGATTGCGCCGCGCAAAAATGCTGAAGGGCATCAGCGCGTGCCGGCTGCGAGATTCGATGGCCAGGAAGACCAGCAAGAGGACGCCGGCAAGGCCGAGCGCAGTGAGCGTCATCGTGTCGGTCCAGCCATAGGTGGCGGCGCGCGACAGGCCATAAACCAGCAGCACCATCCCGCCGGTGGCCGTGAGTGCGCCGGGCAGGTCGAGCCCACCGTCCCGCCCCTTCGATGGCGCGAGCACGCGCGGGGCCATGATCGCGAGCAGGATGCCGATCGGCACGTTCACGAATAGGACCCAACGCCATGAGGCAACGCTGGTGAGCACGCCGCCGAGGAGCAGCCCCGCCGCGCCGCCCGCACCAGCCACGGCCCCGTAAACGCCAAGCGCCCGATTGCGGTCCGGGCCCTCGCTAAAGGTGTCAGCGATCAGTGACAGGGCGGTGGGCGCCACGATCGCCGCGCCGATTCCCTGCGCCGCTCGCGCAACGATGAGCCAGGTCGCGCTGGTGGCAAAGCCGCCGGCGAGCGAGCCGAGTGTGAATATTGCGATGCCCACGACGAACATGCGCCGCCGTCCGAAGAGGTCGCCGGCGCGGCCGCCTAGCAGCAGCAACCCGCCGAACGTGAGGGCGTAGGCGTTGATAACCCATTCCAGGTCGGTCGCGCTGAACTGCAGCGCGCGCTGAATCGACGGCAGGGCGATGTTCACGATGGTCGCGTCGAGGACGACCATCAATTGCGCCGCCGCGATCACGATGAGCGCGAGGCCGAGGTTGCGAGGGAGGGGAGCGATCTTGCGGTCCGTAGCGGAGGCGGTCGAAATGTCAATGCTCATGCATGCGAAACCGTTCGGGTAGGCCGATTATTCAAGTCAGGACCCCGTACTTTCGGGGGATTACATCAGCGGTTTCGTGCTATCGGGGCAGGGTGAGGCGTTAGGCTGTCTGCCCGATCGCGACCCGCACCTCGATCCCCGACTCGGGGGGCTCGAGAAGCCGCCGGATCACGGCGTTCAGTTCCTCACACTTCTGGAGGATGAGCTCGCACGCCCGTTCGCGCTGCTCCGGCGACAATTCGTTGGAACTCAGGAGCTGGGCGTAGCCATTGATGACGGCCAGTGGCGTGCGCAGGTCATGACCCAGCGCTCTCAACTCGACGTCCCCGGCGGTGCCAATCGCCACGACTTCCTCCACTGCATAGGCTTACCCGATCCGCGCCGATTGTCAAGGGGGGCCTTTCGTCGGTTGTGGCCCACACTTTATAATCTCTCTGGGGGAAAGACTGACAGGCTGATAGGGATCGGAGGCGCGGTGGGCCGTGATGCAGTTCATAACCCTGGTCCAGCTTCGACCGGCTGGCGCGTACACGGAGACTGGCTCGCGGGTCGCGGCGCGGGCGACCCAGTGGCGGCACTTGCAGCATCAGATTCAGCTGGTCGGGGGGCGGGTCAACCAGATCTGGAATGTCCTCGGGAACGACTACGACCTGATGTTCGTGTGCGAGGCCGACGATCCGAAGACGTTGCACCGGATCGATGCCATTTGCAAGGCGGAGGGTTACGCGTCCAAAACCCATCCGGCGATCGAGGCGGCGGAATATGCCCAGCTGGTCGAGGACACGGCCGACGTGCTGAGGACCGGCGGGGCGCGCCGGGGTTCGGGCACGGAGCGCGACGAGGCCTAGCTAACCGGCTCTTGCCGAGCTGACTGACCGGGCCTGGAGCTAGCGGGCGCTGGCGGTCGCCGGCTCGAGATTGGCCACCGCCGGGATCAGCTTTTCGCCGATCATCTCGAGACGTTTCGTCTCGTACGGTTTCGGGACATGCCCGATCACGGTCTGGATGCCCATGCCGGCGAGCCACTTCAGGCCGCCGATCACCTTGCCAAGGTTTTCGCCGTTGTCGCCCAGGTCGAAGGTGAACAGGGAGGTCTTCTCGATCTCGTCGTAATTGCGGCCGACGGCCCGGCAGTGCTCGCGCAGGATGTCGAGCTTGCGCGGGATTTCAGGAGTGGGAAAGAGGTTGCAGGCATCGGCATACTGGGCGACCAGCCGCAGGGTTTTCTTTTCCCCGCCGCCGCCGATCAGGATGGGTGGGTGCGGGCGTGTGAGCGATTGCGGAGAGTTGAGCGGGCGCTGGAGCTGATAATGCTCGCTACGGTACGGCTTTTCGCTGCCGCGTTTGCCTTCCCACATCTGCTGGCAGATCTGGAGTGTCTCCTCGAGCCGCTCGAACCGCTCCTTGATTGGCGGGAACGGGATGCCGAGGCCACGGCTTTCTGCTTCATTCCATGCGGCGCCGATGCCCAACCAGGCGCGCCCGCCGGAGAGGACATCGAGAGTGGTGACTGTCTTGGCGAGAATGCCCGGCTGGTGGTAGACGACGCCCGTCACCATGGTGCCGAGTTTCGCGCGCGAAGTCACCGCCGCGATGTAGCTGAGCGCGCTATAGCCTTCGAGCATCTCGTGGTGCTCGGGACCGTTCATGCGGATCTGCCAGAAGTGGTCCATCACCCAGATCGAGTCGAAGCCGGCCTGATCGGCTGTGCGCGCAATGTCGGCGAGCGTGCTGCCGAGCTTGGCCGGCCCCGCCGGCCAGGTGAAATCAGCGATGTCCAGTCCGAGCTTCATACGTCCTCCTCAAGGTGTCGGGGCATTCCCATCAATCATGCGGCTCCTGGGTTGGCATTTGCACCGCCCGAATAGGCAGTTAGAGCCCGCCCGGGGTCGTAATCACCACCTGATAGCCTCGGCTATACCCGCATGCGTCCATGTCTATTACGATGCTGCGCCTCGGCATAAAGCCCGGTCAGTGGGGATGGCGGTTCGACGAGCTGACCGCAGCATGGGAGCGCATCGAGCGCCTCGGCTTCCATGTCGTCTCCTGCTTTGACCATGTAACCGCAGAGCCGCGCGGCAACCGCGCGTGGGATGCACCCACGCTCCTTGCGGCAATGGCGGGACGCACTCAAAAGATCACGCTTGCAATTGATGTGGTCAACGTCAGTCTGCGCCACCCATTCCTGCTGGCCGCACAACTCGCCGTCGTCCAGGCGGCGAGCAGGGGGCGGCTCGAGGTTGGACTGGGCGCCGGCTCCTATGGGCTGGCTCGCTTCGATCACCAGGCTCTTGGCATTGCCTTCCCGCCCCTTGCCGACCGACTGGCGCGCCTCGATGGCTGCGTGCGGACACTGCCGCGGCTTTGGCGAGGCGAGACGGTGACCGATCCCCAGCTCGATCTGCACGCCGCATCGCTGGGACCGCTCGGCATCGAGCCACCTCTGGTGATCGTGGGTGGAGCGAGTCCCAGGCTACTCGAGACGGCCGTGCGGTACGCGGACGGCTGGAACGTCGTGGTCGAGGACGCGCAAGAGTATCGCGAGCGGGCGAAGAAAATTACCGACCTCTGTGAGCAGCTCGGACGCACGCGCCCGCTGCTGCGTCACGTCCAGATTTTCGCCGATAGCCTCGAGCCAGCGGCAGCACGAGATTTCGCGGATCGAATCGCCTCTTACGGCGCAACGACCGTGGTTTTCGTTCTCAATCAGAACCATGACCTCGCCACGATCGATCGGCTTGCAAAGGCCGTACTCGGATGAATCCTGTGCTCTGCGTCCGCAACGATCCGGATGACACGCTGGGGATCACACCCTTGGCATTCGAATCGCTGCGTCTGCCGGTTGAATGCCTTGATGCGTTCAGTACGGACGTGCGATGGCCCGGCGTGGAAGAGATCAGCGCGCTCGTTATTTTTGGCGGCGAGATGAATGCCGACGAAACCGAGCGGCATCCATATCTGCTCACGCAGCGCGCGTTGATGCGGCGCGCGGTGGACGCCGAGCTACCGGTGCTGGGTATCTGTCTGGGCGCGCAGATGCTGGCCCGCGCCCTCGATGCACGGGTTTACCGAGCGCCGGTCCGCGAGCTCGGCTTCAAGACGGTGCGCCTCACCGCTGCGGGACAGGGCGACACCTTGTTGAGCGCGTTCCAGACCGGCGATCGAGTCTTCCAGTGGCACGAGGACACGTTCGATCTCCCCGCCGGCGGCGAACTGTTGGCAACCGGCGATGACGTCCCCCATCAGGCCTTCCGTTTCGGCCGCACTGCGTGGGGGGTGCAGTTTCATTTCGAGGTGGACGCCCCGGGGGTCGAGGCCTGGTTACGGGTCGCCGAGCCCACGCTCAGCCGGGACTGGAAGCGCTCGGGGGACGAGATCCGCGACGAGCTGCGAATGTACCTCGACGAGCAGCAGCAGCGGTCGCGCGCGCTGCTCGCAGCATTCGCCGGTCTGCTCCTCAAGCGTTAGAGAAGAGCGGGATGTTGGCCCCACTCGCCGGAGTGATGGCACCGTCGAGCAAGCTGACGATCAGATCCGCGACGCGGGCCGGTGTCAGGCCCGGCTTGAGTTGGGGGTTCGCGCGCCGCAGCATCTCGGTGTCAACCGCTCCCGGACTGATGCATATCGCCGTGATGTCGTATGGTCGGCCCTCCACGGCGATCGCCTCGGTCAATCCGACGACCCCGTACTTCGAGACGTTGTAGGCGGCCAGGCCGGGGAATTTTTCCGTCGCATAGATGCCTGAAAGGGATGCCAGATTGACAATCCGGCCACCGCCGGCGCGGCGCATCGGCCCGAAGGCGGCACGGCAGCAGAGGAAGGTGCCGGTGAGATTGATCCGCAGCGTTTCCTCCCAGGTCTGCGGGGTGGTGGCGTCGATGGCCGCCTTGTGCAGAACGGCCGCGGCACAGACCAAGGCGGTCGGCAGACCCGCGCGGGCGGCAATGGCAAAGAGCCGGTCGACGTCGCCGCTGTCGCCGACGTCCGCGGTCGCGATCGTAGCCGCGCCGCCGTTCTTGTGGATCGTCTCGCTGACCGCCTCCAGTTGCGACTGGGTGCGCGCTGCCAGGACGACATGGGCACCCGCGCGGGCGATCGCTTCCGCGGTGGCGCGTCCGATGCCCCGACCCGCCCCGGTCACGATCGCGACCCTTCCCTGCAACCATCCCGTCGCGTCAGGCAGGGCGGTTTACCTCAACGCGAGGTCGCAGCGTCCGGTAAAGGCGTTCGTGGGCCGCGAGGCTCGCCTCGAGACTCAGGTCGGCGACCGCATGCTTCCGACACTTCGCGCGGGTGATGCGGCTGACCGCCTTGAGCGCCCGTGCCGCGCCGGCGACGTCGTCCGGTGGCGTCAGGAATCCAGTCTGGCCGTCGATGATGATTTCCGACAGCGCACCGCGGCGGTAGGCAATCACCGGGGTGCCCGCGGCCTGCGCCTCGGCGGCGACCATGCCAAACGGCTCCTCCCACTGCGCCGGACAGAGGACCGCGCTGGCATCGGCCATCCGTCGCCACAACTCGGATCGGATCAGCCCGCCGTGGATCGACACACCGGCCTCCCCGCTGTGTGAGAAGACGTGGGCTTGCGCGTACTCGGGGTCGTAGGGCTCGCCGTAGAGGTCGATCCGGACGCCCGCCTCGCGCGCGATGGCGATGGCATCGTCGGCGCCTTTTTCCGGACTGAACCGGCCGGCAAAGATGACGCCGTCTCCGCCCGTGATCGACCACGGGATCCGGTCGACCGGCACGCCGTCGGGCAGGATCACATCGACCGATGCTAGGGCGCGCCAGGCCTGCGCCGCGGGGGCGGAAACGGTGGCGATGATGGGCGGATTGTCCGATCCGCGGCTCTCGGCCAGGGCGCGGGCCATCTCCGGGTCGGGAGGCAGATGCAGCGTGTGCACCACGGGCGCCAGTAGGGAAGAGGCCAGGCGTATCGCGGGCGGGTCGAAGGCGTGATTGTGCACGACGTCGTAGGACCCGCTGCGAATGGCGGCGTAGACCGTTGCAAAGGCGCGATCGGCGGCACGAGCATCGCTCGCCGGCGAGCGGCCGTGACGGTAGAGGAGCCCGGCAAGGGAGGAGGCGTCGACCCCCGAATCGATCACGGTGACGCCGGGAATCTCGGAGCCGGACGCGGCATAGACATGAACTTCGTGGCCACGGGATTGCAAGCCCGTGGCGAGGTCGGCCACGATTGCCTGGGAACCGCCGAGCTGCGGCTCCCGGATGGCTGTCACGAGTGGCGCCACAATGGCGATGCGCATCAGGGAATGCTGCGGTAGGCGAGGTCGCAGGGAGGGTTGACGCCAAGGACGTCGTAGGGGACCTGCCGCAGGCCGCGCGCCTTGATCTCCGCGACGGCGTGCGGATAGAAGATAGTGGCCAGCTGGACCGCCTCGGCTGGACTGGCGAAGTCCATCGTCATCGGACCGGGAAACGAGAGGTACCGATAGCCGTGCCTAGCCAGCCACTCCGGATGGTTTGGCCAGACGATCACCACCATCCCGCCCGCGGTGCAGACGCGCTCCATCTCGGCGAGCCCCCGGTCGCCGCCGTGGGCCGGCTCCGGCGTGAGCGCGGAGCAGGCGACCACCAGCTCGGCCGATTGGTCCGCAAGCGGAACGGCATCGAAGAAACCGCTAATGATCCGGATGTTTGGCACCGAGGCCAGCTTGGCACGCAGCCGTTCTCGCAGTGGAGCTGCCGGCTCGACGGCGGTCAACTGGTCGCAGTGACCGACGAGCTCGAGCGTGAGCCGCCCGGTTCCGGCGCCCACCTCGATGATGCGGGGCACGTGCGGCGGGAGCCATTCGAGGATGCCCGGGTGAAGGTGCTCGGCGGCAACCAGCCGCTCGTAGAGCTCGGGCTCAAGCCGGTAGAGGAGCTCCCAGGCTACGGTGGCGTCGCGTTGAGGGTCGGCGATGGTGCGATCAAGGAAACGGGCCGACTCTTCGGCGGAGAAGACGCGCAGGTCAGCCGTGGAATAGCGTTCCATCAGCGGGATGGCGCTCAGGGCCTGCGGGACCGCCTCAGCCATCATCACTGCATTCGGCCCAGTTCTTCTCGGTCTCGTGGACGCGCACTCGCCGCAACGAGCCGGGCGGAAGGTGTGGTTGCAAGCGCGCCCAGAAGGCCAGCGCCAGGTTTTCCGCGGTCGGGATCTGCCCGTGCAGCCAGGCAACGTCGGTGTTGAGGTTGCGGTGGTCGACGTGCTGAATGATCTCCGCGGTCAGCAGGTCCGATAAGCGCTTCAGGTCCATCACATAGCCCGTACTGGGATCGATCGCCCCGCTGACGACGACCTCCAGGACGTAATTGTGCCCGTGGAGGTTGACGCACTTGCCGTAGAGGTGGCGGTTTTCATCCTCGCTCAGGCTCGCGTCCTGCAACTGGTGGGCGGCATTGAATCCCTCGCGACGGCTGATACGCACGTTGGTGGGGGAAGTCATAGGTGTTACTGGTAATGGTCGCCGGTTTGGCAGAGCTTCAGGAATTCGTTGCGCAACTGCTCGTCCGATTCGTAGGCGCCCCGCCAGAAGGTGGTCCGGGTGGTCGCCTCCTGCTCGCGAACGCCCCGCATCTGCATGCAGAGATGCGCGGCGTCGAGGTAGACCGCGACCCCGTGGGCCGCGAGAATCCCATCGAGCGCGTTGATGACCTGGCGTCCTAGCCGCTCCTGCATCGAGAAACGCCGCGCATAAAGCCGGACGACCCGGGTCAGCTTGGAAAGCCCGATGATGCGCTCGTGCGCGACATACCCGATCCAGGCCTGGCCAAAGAAGGGGAAGGCATGATGCTCACAGACGGAGTGGAAGGGGATCGGACCCTGCACGATCTGGCTGATGCGGCAATCGGGGCCCTGATCACATTCTGTTGGAAATGCCGTCACCAGCTTGGGGTCGCCCTCATAGCCCTCGGTGGCGTCGAAGAGGGCGCGGATAAAGCGACGCGGCGTTTCGCGGGTTCCGGGCGAGTCGAGCCGCATGCCCATCGTCTGAAAGATTTCCGCGGCGTACTGTTCGAGCTGCCGCCAGCGCGCTTTCGGAATCTTCCTGGGAGCGGCCCGCTCCCACTCGGCTTCTTTCCGAGGCAACCGCATGACCTTAGCCATCAGTTCGGCTGCAGGCTGGCCGGCGAGCGCCGGACCTCGACCCTGCCCTCCGCGATGCGGGCGTCGTAGCGAACCAGGGGTACCGTCGCCGGGCCGCCACGAACCGCCCCCGTCCGCAGGTCGAATCGGGAGGCATGCCAGGGGCAGACGATGACCTGGCCCTCGAGCGTTCCCTCGTGCAGCGGTCCCCCGGCATGGCTACAGGTGTCGCTGACGGCCGTGATCACATCGCCGCGCTTGAGCAAAAAGACCGGCGTGCCATTGCACTCCGCCATCTGCGGCTTGCCCTCGACCAGGTCACCGGCCCGCATCGCCGGCGTCCAGTCTGTGGGCGGAGGCTGCCACGCGTGATGGTTGACGCCGGTGCCGATGTTGAAGACGAGCTCGCCGCCGAGATAGGCGGCGGTGATCAGCAACGCGTAACCGATCCAGGAGAGGACGATGCCAACACCCTGGCCGGGACTGGTCAGACGAAACACAAGCGAGATGACATAGAGAAGGGTGGCGATGAGGTTGAGCAGTCCGTGACTCAAGCCGATCCGACGTTCGCGATCGATGGTGTCCCCCCAGTCGGTGTAACCGGTGACGGCGGCGGCGAGCGCCGCCACGATACCAACCGCGATCAGGATCTCGGCGGCACTGCGTGCCATCGGTGACCGCTGGGCGAACAGGTAGATGAGGTCGAAGATGATCGCCAACGTCCAGGCTCCCAGCGGAATATCCGTCAGCACCGGATGGAGCGGATGGCCCAGCCAGGTCCCGTTGAAGAGGCTTTTGACGCTCCGGCCCACGCGGCCGCGGTAGACGGCCGTCGTTACCTTCTGGAGCACGTCGGCCAGCGGATCCAGCCACCGCTGGCTGTCGATGAAACGGCTGACAGCATGACTAAGCATTTCTTCCTCCTTTCGGTGACGATGGCCCGATAGCCACGCAGCATCGCCCGGGGCCGGGGTCAAGACCTGCCTTCCGGCGGCCCCTGCCCAACCCGGTGATGATCCCCTCGACCACGCTCAGGTTGGTCCCGCAAACGAGCTCGGGATACGTTGTCGCAATGTTGTCGAACGGGCAGTTTCGAAGGCGCAGCACGCGGCCGTCGACATAGGGTTCGGCGCCGAGGCCGTCGAGCACGTCGCGGAGTGTTCGGGCCGAACCGCCAGTCGCCGGGGAGCCCGATCGAGATGTCGCCACCAGGGCCTGGCCAAAGCTGCGCGCCGCTCGTGTCAGGTTGGTCTTGATCCCGGCCCCGCCTGCCGCATGCAGCGAACCGGCGAATAGGTGCGCGAGGAGCTCATAGCGGCGCTCGGGCACGCTGACGCTGATCTGCCGATCCGAGCGCCGATAAAGCTTGGACGGACGGCCCGCGCCTGGACCCTGACGGCCGCTCAGGCGTCGATAGCTCACCTGGAGTAATCCAGCCTGGACCAGACGATCGAGGTGGAATGAGGCGAGACCGCGGCTCACCAGGGCCGCACCGGCCGCTTCGTCGCGCGAGACATCGTGGCGTTGCCGGCTGACGTAGGCATACAGGGCGCGGCGCCGTGGGTCGTGCAACGCGCCGATGGCCTCGATGTCGCTGTTGACCGGATGCGCGTCCAATCTAATAATAGTAGCAATTGGTTTTAGATCGATGCGAAGGAGGTCGGTGGCAATGGAACAAAGGCTCGATGCCAGTAAGGGTTGGTGCTGCGATGGGAGGACGTGGGCCGAACACGCCGAGAAAGACGGCCATTGCTGTCAACCACAGGGGCAGAAGATAGAGGACCTACCGGTCGAGGGGCAGCGCATGGCGCGTCAACGCTTGGCCGAGGGCCAACCCCGCTGACGGCCAACGGTTGCTCTCGACTCGCTGCTTAGCGAGCTGGAAGGAACGTCTTGCGGCGCTCGAAGTCAGCAACGTCCTGGCGCGCCTGCTCGAAGGCTTTCGCCTGTCCAGCCTCCGCCAGCGCGTGCTCCGCAATTTCCGCTTCCTCGGCGGGGCGGACCCGCCACCCAAAGCGAAAGACGAGATCGCCTCCGATCCAGGCGGCGACGAGCAGTCCCGCGGTTGCGGCGGCCAGCAACCCGAGGCGCCGTTTCGGGCTGACCGATGCACCGACCAGGGCGACGACGCCGGCGGTGTTGATCACGCCGTGGATCGTGGCGGGCGTCCGGGCCGGATGCTCACCAGGAATCGTCAGCCAGTCGATCCAGCCCACGACGCCGGCCGCGGCAGCGGCGGCGGTTGCCAGCCGTGTAGCGACGCGGCTCAGTGACTGCGTGGCCGTATCGTTCCGTGTCCAACTCCATGCCTCAACCGCGAACGCAACCGGAATCAGGACGGCCGGACCATCCGACAGGATGGCGTGGATGGGATGACCATGCACAACCGGATGCCTCGGTAGATCGATCTTTCCAGCCTATCAGGCAGCCTGGGCGATGGTGGCGTGGAGCGCGGCGCGCAGCGCGAGGCGACGGTGCACCTCGACCACGAGCGCGGCCGGCGTCATTGCGGTCGGAATCCTGAGCACCTGGGCGTTCTGCGCCGGGTAGGCGAACATCGCCAGCTCGCAGAGGACGATGACGTCGGGGTCGATCATCGAGCTGTCGAACGCCTCGAGGAAGCTCTCCGCCTGTACGACCTGGTACCCGCCGGCGGCCAGCGCGTCGCGATAGAGCAGCCCACCATCGGGATCATCCGCGATGAGCAGGATCCGCGCCACGCCGTTGGGGGCATTCATGTCATGACATCATCCACGTCGATGGCGGCGACCTGTTAGGCCATTCGGCCTACTGCGGTCGTCCGATTGGCGCCCTCCAGGAAAGAGATGCTTGAAGCCTATTCGCGCACCGCCTTGAAGACGATCTGGTAGGAGAAATCCACTCCATCAATCTGCCAGGCATAGCATCCTGGACTCTGCACGTACGTCCCACCCGGGGCTGTGCGGTATCCGTCGGGATATTCGTTAATCGTTGGGCCGGGCGGGATGATGAGGTGTCCAATCACTGCCCCTTCGCCAAATGCCACTCGGCCCGGACCGTCGATCCTGGCACCTCGGACCAGCACAGGACCGGCGTAGCTGGGCAGCACAAACCAGAGAGTCTTGAAGTAATACCATGCGTCCGACTCCCAGTCGACGTGCGCGACCCCATGCAATCTGTCGCCCTCTGCCGCGATCAAAGGCTGAACCTGTCCCGTCCCCAGCGCGATGCCGGCAAAGCCCTGCGTATCCACCGGGTGACCTGCCGTCGTCGGGCAGGGATCAGTCGACTGGACGCTCGGTAGGCGAAGCGGGCGGAGCAGCGTCTTTGGCAGTGCCTCGCTACAGGTTCCTTGTTCTCCCGGAGGACAGCTGCACACCGATCCCTCGAGCCGGCACGCTTGCCTGTAGTCCGTCGGGGTCGGCAGCGGGAACGCTGTGGAAACAACGGTTGATGTTGGTCGAGAACTCGGTCGGTTGGCAAGGCTCTCGGGCGTGCATGCGCACAGGGATACAAGGATGAGTGCGGCTGCGCGAAACGCCATCTGTTGTCTACCGCTTTGTCTAACAATTCGAACCGTCGGCGGTTCCACGCCAGACACTCCTAGCGGACGCCGCGAATGCGGCTGACCATCACGGTTCCGAGGATGAACCACAGCGCCGCACTCCCGAAGATGAAGCGAAACCCGAGGTCGTTGCCACTGGATACGCCGAGCAGCTGGTGACCCGGCTCGTTCAAGAAATGGAGGAACCCGGCGAGGATCGCGGGCGCCAGCACCTGGGGGAGGGTGAACGACACGTGCCACAACGCCATGTCTCGTCCCGCCGCCTCCTCGCGATTGGGCAGCACGTCGCAGGCGAGCGCCCAATCGACGGCGTAGTAGGCGCCGTAGCCGATGCCGTAGAGGATGCCGAGGACGTAGAGCAGGGACAGCGAGCGGACGAGGCCGAAGAGCAGGACCGAAACGACCACGGCCTGCATGGCGCTCGAGATGTAGACGAACAGCTTGCGCCGGCCGGTCCGGTCGGAGAGTACGCCGCCGATCATCGAGGGGATGATGGCGCCGGCGATCACCGCCAGCAGCCAAAAGGCACTGGCAGCGCCAGCATCGGGCGTGCGCACGACGTCGCGGAAGTAGAGCTCCATGAAGGGAAGGATCGAGAAGATGCCCAGCGTCACCAATGCGCGGGTGGCGAACGTCCAGAAGAAGTCGTTGGACCGGAACGCCTGGAAGAAGGCCATCAATGCCGGAAGCTGCCGCGCCGCGAGCACGGTGACAACTCCGCTCGCCACGAAGACCGCGGCAATGGGCCAGAGCCAGGCGCCAAGCGGGGCGAGAAGGATCGCGAACAGGGCGATGAGCGCGACCAGAAAGGCGGCGATACAGATAATGACCCCCAGCCGGACTGTCTCAAACGCTCGCCTGGCACTAAAGCGCCGCTCGCGTGGGCCGACAGGCCCGCCTCGGTCGCGGGGGAGGGGAGGGTGGGGGTTCTCCTTGACCGCGATCACGGTGATGAGCAGTGTGATCGCGAGGATGATGGCGACCACGCCGTAGCCGGCGAGTAACCCGGCGCGAGTATCGCCGTAGAGCTTGAAGGTCAATCCCACAAGACCGACACCGACCACGGTCCCCAGCTGGTTCATGGTGCCGAGCAAGCCGGAGGCGCGGCCCCGATCCTCGGCGCGCACGACGTCCGGGATGACACCGGTGTAGGCGGCTCCCGCCGCATTGTTGCTCAGCTGCACGAGGAGGTAGGCGGCGATGAACGT
>VBEQ01000238.1 GCA_005881235.1 Chloroflexota bacterium
CGCATCGCGCCCTCCTGGAATCGCGAAACATCGACATGCGCGGTCTCGAGGTCCTCAGGGGCAAGACGTTCCGCTGGACGGCTCGCTATTCGGGCGTCCGCCTGGAGGAGCGCGAGACGCTCGATACGCAGCTCAACGTGTTTGCCGGGTTCCACCCGGCGCTGCCGCCGGCGTACCGCAACTCGCGCGTGATCTTCCTCTCCAACATCCAGCCGGAGCTGCAGCTCGAGGTCCTGGATCAGGTCGACAAGGCGGACTTCGTCGCCTGCGACACGATCAA
>VBEQ01000239.1 GCA_005881235.1 Chloroflexota bacterium
GAGGCGGTGCAGTTTACGGGCCAGCGCTTTCTCCCGGCGGCCGCGCACGCCATCCTCTCCTACGGACCTCGCGCGGTGATCATCAAGCGCGGTGAGAACGGATCGCTGCTCTTCACGCAGGACCGCGTGTTCTTCGCGCCAGCCCACCCGCTGGAAACGGTGCGCGACCCCACCGGTGCGGGTGACGCCTTCGCCGGTGGTCTGCTCGGCGCCGTCGCGCGCGCGGGCCACAGCGGGGATGACGTGCTGCGCCGAGGCATGCTCTACGGCAGCGTGCTCGGTTCGCTCGCCGTCGAGGACTTCAGTGTGCGCCGCATCGTTCAGACGGATAGCCGCGAGATTGAACACCGGTTAAGTACCCTTGTGGACATGATTTCTCTCAATGGCTCTCGAGCGCAGTAGCTCATGGCCACCATTCCCGCACAGCGATACGACATCAAGGACCTGAAGCTCGCCGACGACGGCCGGCGGATGATCGAGTGGGCGGCGCAGGAGATGCCCGTCCTGCAGCAAATCCGCGAGCGCTTCAAACGCGAGCAGCCGCTCAAGGGTCAGCGCCTTTCCGCCTGCCTCCATGTGACCACCGAAACCGCGAACCTGGCCATCACCCTGAAGGCCGGCGGCGCCGAGGTCGTGCTCTGCGCCTCGAACCCGCTGTCGACCGCCGACGCGGCCGCCGCCGCGCTGGTCGCGGACCACGGGATCAGCGTCTTCGCGATCAAGGGTGAGGACAATGACACCTACTACCGGCACATCGCCTCCGCCCTCGAGCACCGGCCGACAATGACGATGGATGACGGCGCGGACCTGGTCGCCGCGTTGCACAAGGATCGCACCGACCTGATCGGGGACGTCATCGGCGGCACTGAGGAAACGACCACCGGTGTCATCCGGCTGCGGAGCATGGCCGAGAAGAAGGTGTTGCGCTATCCCATCGTTGCTGTCAACGAGGCGATGACCAAGCACTTCTTCGATAACCGCTATGGCACCGGCCAGAGCACGATCGATGGCATCATCCGCGCCACCAACGTCCTGCTCGCCGGCAAGGTCTTCGTGATTGCCGGCTACGGTTGGTGCGGCCGCGGCCTGGCGATGCGGGCTCGCGGCATGGGCGCCCACGTGATCGTCACCGAGGTCGAACCCGTCAGAGCGCTGGAGGCGGTGATGGACGGCTATCGCGTGATGCCGATGAAGGAGGCGGCCAAGGAGGGGGACCTTTTCGTTACCGTCACCGGTGACATCAACGTGGTCGACGAGCCGCATCTCAAGGCGATGAAGAGCGGCGCCATCCTGGCCAACTCGGGGCACTTCAACGACGAGATCAACCTCAGCGCGCTCGACGGAATGGCCGAGAGCGTGCGCACCATCCGAACGTCGCTCGAGGAGTACCGGCTCCACGACGGCCGCAAGCTCTTCGTCCTGGGCGAGGGACGGCTGGTCAACCTGGCGGCGGCCGAAGGCCACCCGGCGGCTGTCATGGACATGAGCTTTGCCAACCAGGCGCTCAGCGCGGAGTACCTCGTCAGTCACGCGCGCGAGCTGCAGCCGAGGGTTTACCCGGTCCCCGATGATATCGATCGCGAGATCGCTCGGTTAAAATTGGCCGCGATGCACATCGCCATCGACTCCCTCACCGCCGAGCAGGCCGAGTACCTGGGCGGCTGGGAGTCGGGCACGCGATGAACCGCCGCAACCATCTCTTTACCTCGGAGTCTGTCACCGAAGGCCACCCGGACAAGATCGCCGACCAGATCTCGGACGCGATCCTCGACGCCATCATGGCCAAGGATCCGCTCGGCCGGGTCGCCTGCGAGACCGCGGTCACCACCGGACTGGCGTTCGTCATCGGCGAGATCACGACCGACACCTACGTCGAGATGCGCGACATCATTCGCGACACCATCGAGCAGGCGGGCTACGACCATCCGGGGTTCGGCTTCGACGCCGAAACCTGCGGTGTGATCGTCTCCATTCAGAAGCAGTCACCGGACATCGCGCAAGGTGTTGATACCGGCGGTGCCGGCGACCAGGGCATGATGTTCGGCTTTGCCTGCGACGAGACGCCGGAACTGATGCCGATGCCAATCCAGCTCGCCCATCAGCTGGCGCGCCAGCTCGCCCGCGTTCGCAAAGACAAGACCCTGCCCTACCTGGGCCCTGACGGCAAGACGCAGGTGACGATCGAGTACGTCGACGGCCGCCCCACGCGCATCGACACCGTGGTGATCTCGGCGCAGCATACCGAGGACGTCGAGTTGGGGCGGATCCGTGAGGACCTGCAGGAGCTCGTGCTCGAGCAGGTGGTCCCGGCGAAGATGCTCGACCAACGCTCGACCATCCACGTCAACCCGACGGGCCGCTTCGTGCTCGGTGGACCCAGGGCCGACGCGGGCGTGACCGGCCGCAAGATCATCGTCGACAGTTACGGCGGATATGCCCGGCACGGCGGTGGCTGCTTCAGCGGGAAAGACCCCTCGAAGGTCGACCGTTCTGGCGCCTACGCCGCGCGTTACGTCGCCAAGAACATCGTCGCCGCGGGGCTCGCGAGCCACTGCGAGATCCAGGTCGCCTACGCCATTGGCGTGCGCAAGCCGGTCTCGGTCTTCGTGGAGACGTTCGGGACGGAGCGCGTCCCGGTCCCCAGGATCGAGGCACTGGTCCAGAAGCATTTCGACCTCAGCCCGCTGGAGATCATCCGGCAGCTCGAGCTGCGCCGCCCCATCTACAAGCAGACAGCAGCCTACGGCCACTTTGGCCGCTCCGACGTCGACCTTCCGTGGGAACGGACCGACATGGCGGACCTGCTCGCCTCCGAGGCGGGGGTTCAACGGCTCCAGGTGGTGGAGTCGCAGGACGGCTAAGACCGTCCTTGTCACGGGGATCGACGGCTTTGCCGGAAGCCACCTCGCCGACCTTCTCTTGCGGCGACGCCACACCGTTCACGGCACCATCCGCGGGGATCGACCGGCGCTGCGCGCGGAGCTCGCGCCGCGCGTCCAGACCCACCCGGTGGATCTCCTCGATCGGGACCGGGTCGAGACCCTGGTCCGTGAGATTCAACCGCAGTGGGTCTTTCACCTGGCGGCACTGAGCAGCCCGGCGGCGTCCTGGGGCGACCCCGCTGCGACGATCGCCACCAATGCCGGGCTCGAGGCCAATCTGCTGGCGGCGCTCGTCAAGCAGAAACCGATGCCGCGCGTCGTCGTGGTCGGTTCCGCGGATGAGTACGGCCAGCCGGTCGGCGGCGCCCGCCGGCTCGACGAGGCCACCCCGCTGCGGCCGCTGTCACCCTACGGCGTGAGCAAGGTGACGCAGGATCTGCTGGCGCTCCAGTATTACCTGAGCCATGGCCTGGCGGCGATTCGAGTCCGGCCCTTCAACCATGCCGGCCCGCGGCAGGCGCCGACCTTCGCCGTCGCCAGCTTCGCCCAGCAGATCGCCCGCATCGAGCTGGGGAAGCAGCCGCCGGTCTTGAAGGTTGGCAACCTCGAGGCGCGACGCGACTTCACCGATGTGCGCGACATCGTGCGCGCCTACCTGCTGGCGGCGGAGAAGGGCAAGCCGGGCGAGGTCTACAACATCGGATCGGGGACGGCGACGCGGCTTCGCGAAATTGTCGCCATGCTCCTCAAGATGACCCGTACCCGGATCACCCTGGAGGTGGATCCGACGCGAAAGCACGCGGTCGAGGCGGAGGTCTACGTCTGCGACGCGCGCCGCTTCCAGCGGCTGACCGGCTGGGGCCCGAAGATCGGGCTGGAACGCATGCTGCGCGACACGCTCGATGACTGGCGGCGCCACGAGCGGAGCGTGGCCTGATGGCCCGGCATGTCGTGATCCTGGCGGGGGGAAGCGGGACGCGGCTGTGGCCCCGGTCGCGCGAGAAGTCGCCCAAGCACCTGCTCACCCTCCATGGGGCGCAATCCTTGCTGCAGTCGACGTACGCGCGGGTGTCGCGCCTGACAGACAACGTCTATGTCGTGACGGAACAGTCCCAGCTGAAGAGCATTCGCGAGCAGTTGCCCAAGCTCTCTGACGAACAGTTCATCGTCGAGCCGGCGCGGCGCGGCACCGCCTCGGCGCTCGGCCTGGCCGCCCTCGCCATCGCGGAGCGTGATCCGCAGGCGACCATGCTCTCGGTCCACGCCGACCACTATCTCGGTCACGACGAAGATGCGTACCTGAAGACTCTCGACGCCGAGGCGCGCTGGGCGGAGTCGAAGCGCTCGCTGGTGACCGTCGGCCTGCGACCACCGTATGCCTCGACCGCGTTCGGCTATATCCAGGTCGGGCCGCCGCTCGATGGCGACGAGGCACCGGCGGTGTATCGGGTAGTCCGTTTTGTGGAAAAGCCTGATCTCAAAACCGCCGAAGGCTTTTTAGTATCGGGCTCTTACCTCTGGAACCTGGGCCTCTTCAGCTGGCCAGTCGACGTGCTCTTCAGCGAGATGGCGAAGCACGCCCCCCAACTCTATGCGGGGCTGGAGCAGGTGAAGGACGCTCGCCGAGCTGGGGATGACGCCGATCGCATCTACCAGATGTTGCCCACCGAAGCCATTGACTACGCGGTGCTGGAGCGCACCAAGAACCTGCTGGTCGTCGGGGCCACCTTCGAATGGCACGACCTTGGATCTTGGGCGGACCTGCACGACATCCTGCAGCGGGACGAGGCGGGCAACTTCGTCGAGGGCGAGTCGGTGTTGATCGATTCGAAAAACTGCATGATCCACTCGCCTCGCAAGCTGGTGGCCGCGGTCGGCCTCGAAGACATGGTCGTGATCGAGACCGACGACGCCATCCTGATCTGTCCCAAGGCGCGCTCACAAGACGTCAAACTGATCGTCGATCGCCTCAAGCAGATGGGCAAGACCCAGTACCTCTGAGCGTCGTTACACTGTGGCCGTGGCAAAGCGCGCGCTGATCACCGGCATCACCGGTCAGGACGGTTCCTATCTCGCCGAGCTCCTCCTGGAGAAGGGATACGAGGTGCACGGTGTGGTGCGCCGCTCTTCGAGCATGAACCGCAGCCGCATCGACCACCTGGAGCACGCCCATCCGGAGCATCTCGAGGGAGCGCGCTTCACGCTGCATTACGGGGACATGACGGACTCCGGCGGCCTGAACCGCCTCGTCATGACCGTCGAGCCGGACGAGATCTACAATCTGGCCGCCCAGAGCCAGGTGCACATCTCGTTCGATCAGCCGGAGTACACGGGCAACACCGACGGGCTAGGCACCACGCGGCTACTCGAAGCCATCCGCGCGACCGGTCGCTCCACGCGCTTCTACCAGGCGTCGACCTCCGAGATGTTCGGCACGACGCCGCCGCCGCAGAACGAGCAGACGCCGTTTCATCCGCGCAGCCCCTATGGCGTCGCCAAAGTCTACGCACACTGGATGACGGTCAATTACCGCGAGGCCTACGACATGTTCGCCTGCAGCGGCATCCTCTTCAATCACGAGTCGCCGCGCCGCGGCGAGAACTTCGTCACGCGCAAGGTGACCCGCGGCGTCGCCGCCATCGTCGCCAAGCGCTCCACAAAGCTCCGGCTCGGGAATCTCGACTCCAAGCGCGACTGGGGCCACGCCAAAGACTACGTCGAGGCGATGTGGATGATGCTGCAGCAGGACAAGCCGGATGATTACGTCATCGCCACCGGTGTCCAGTGGACGATCCGCCAGCTGGTCGAGCTCGCCTTCGGGCTGGTCGGCCTCGACTGGCAGGACCACGTCGAAGTGGACAAGGCGTACTTCCGTCCCGCGGAGGTACCCGACCTGCGCGGCGACCCCAGCAAGGCGCGGGCCAGGCTGGGCTGGCGCCCCAGGATCACCTTCCAGGAAATGATCCGGGAGATGCTGCAGTACGACCTCGCCGCTGCCGGGCTCAAGCCCGAGTCGTACCTCCGCGAGCGGTCGGCGAAAGCCAGCTGATCGATTCCCGTCCCGCCGATTAGGATTAGTGGCGGATGGGGACCCGATAGCGTTGGCCGTCGAGATCAAGTTCGGGACGGACGGCTGGCGTGGCATCATCGCCGACGACTTCACCTATGAGTCGGTTCGCATTGCCACCCAGGGGATCGCGCAATACCTCGTGAGCCGCCCAAACCCATCGGCCATCGTCGGATACGACACGCGCTTCGCCTCGGATCTGTTCGCCCGCGAGGTGGCCCAGGTGCTGGCCGCCAATGGCGTCAAGGTCTTCGTCATCAACGCCCCGGCGCCGACCCAGGTGTCGACCTACGCCATCCTCGACAAGCGGGCGAGCGGCGGACTGGTGATCACCGCCAGCCACAATCCGTACTACTTCAGCGGCCTCAAATACAAGCCGGAGTACGCCGGCTCGGCGTCACCCGAAGTCACCGCCCGGCTCGAGGAGGAAATCGAGCGCGTGCAGCGCGGCGGGCGGGTGCGCCAGGTCCGCTTCGAGGATGCCCGCGGCGACGGGAAGATCGAGGTCTTCGACCCGCAGCCCGCCTATGCCGCCCAGCTCAACCGGCTCGTCGACCTGGGCGCGATCAAGGCAGCCGGCCTCAAGATTCTCCACGAGCCGATGTACGGCGCGAGCCAGGGCTACGTTAGGGCGCTCCTCTCGGGGGGCAAAACGACCGTCGAGGAGATCCACAGCGAGCGCAATCCGGGTTTCGGCGGCATGCACCCGGAGCCGATCGCGCAGTACATGCCCGAGGCGATGGAGCGGATGCGAAAGGGCCGCTTCGACCTCTGCATCGCCAACGACGGCGACGCCGACCGCGTCGGCATCATCGACGAACGGGGCACCTTCGTCAACCAGTTGCAGGTGATGGCCTTGCTCATGATGTACCTGGTGGAGAAGCGAGGCCTGAAAGGCGATGTCGTCCGCTCATTGACCTCGACCTCGATGGTCGACAAGCTGGGCGAGCGCTTCGGGGTCAAGGTTCACGAGCTGAAGGTCGGCTTCAAATACATCGGGCCAAAGATGGCGGAGACCAACGCCATGCTCGGCGGCGAAGAGAGCGGCGGCTTCGCGTTCCGCGGTCACATTCCCGAGCGCGATGGCATCCTCTCGGGCATCACCTTCGCCGACATGATCGTCAAGTACGGCCAGCCGCTGTCGAAGATCATGGCCCACCTGACCGAGTTGGTGGGGCCGCACTTCTACGCCCGCCACGACCTCCACCTCGACCGGCAGGAGTATGCGGCCAGGCGTGCCGAGCTCTACGGCCGGCTCGAGAAAGAGCCGCCCACCGAGGTCGCCGGTGCGCGAGTGGCACGGTCGCGCACCGATGACGGCTTCAAGTACTACCTCGAGGACGGCAGCTGGGTGCTGGTCCGCTTTTCCGGGACGGAGCCGCTGATCCGCGTCTACAGCGAAGCGTCCTCGAAGGAGCGGGTCGATCAGCTGCTCGCCTCGCTCGAAGAGAAGCTCGGGCTGCGCCAACTTGTCTGACATCGTCAAGAAGCCCTGGGGCTGGGAGAACCGCTTCGCGGTCACCGACAAATACCTCGGCAAGGTGATCCACGTCAACGCCGGGGAGATGCTCAGCCTTCAATATCACCGGCAGAAGGACGAGACCTTACTGGTGGTCAAAGGGGCCATGGAGCTGCAGCTGGAGGACGACCAGGGCCAGCTGCAGACTCACCGCCTGACCCCCGGGATGTCGCGCCGGATCATACCGGGACGCAAGCATCGGATGATCGGAGTGGAGGACTGTGAGTTCTTCGAAGTGTCCTCCCCCGAGATCGATGACGTCGTCCGGCTGGAAGACAAATACGGACGGCAGGGAACCAGTACCGCCTAACTCACCTTTCCACACTTTCCACAACGCCGTGGCGTCGCGTCGAACATTTGTTTTCGAATACAAATTCGCTCCGCGCAGACGCGGTCTTTCCCCAGCCCCAAACGGACGTTTCCCTGCTAGACTAGCCGCCATGTCGGAAGCCCTGGCGAGTTCTTCCGCGACCCTTCGGCCAGGGCAACAAGTACGGTCGAGAGTCCGGCCCACGGCGCGCCCGGTCCAGCTCGGTACCCGCTACCTCGGACTCCTCTCCGCCTGGGCGGTCGCGCTCGGTCTGACCTTCAAATCCGAGCTGCTCTCCCCGACCCAGGTGTGGCAGGCGACCGCCGCCCTGGCGGTGCTCGTCACCCTCGGCCTGGTCTTCTTGCATGCGCGCAATCGCACACCGGCGTTTCTGAGTCTCGATCACTACATCACCCCGGTGCTGGTGATCATCGCCGCGGCGGCGTTCTCCATCCTGGCGCCGGACTACCGGGTCCACGCGCTCGCGATGCTGACCATGGGCGCATTCATCTTCGCCAGCAGCTTCGTCGACCTCTCGCGGGGCATGGGCCGCGAGCGCCCGCTGCACCGGTTCCTCCGCGACGCGACCACCTTCTGTGCGCTGCTCGCGCTCTTCTTCCTCGTGCTGCAATCGAACGACCTGCCGAATGTCGTCAAGTTCAGCGCGATCTTCGTCATCGCGCTGCTGAGCGGCTATCGCAGCTTCCGCTTCGCGACCAAGCGCGAGGGCCTGGCTCTACTGTCCGCCTTCCTGACCGCCGGCACTGTCACCTTCGGCGCGTTCGGCATGGTGACCTACCTCAACCAGGGGAGCCAGTATGTCGCCGTCATCCTCGCCTTCGCCTGGTATGCCTGGCAGGGGCTCACCGTCCACGCTCTCGACGATTCCCTGACGCGCCGGATCATGTTCGAGTACGGGCTCTTCGCCGTGATCTGCGTCTACCTGATCGCGCTCGCGCTGGTGACGGGCCGCCCGATCGGTTAGCCGTCGATCGAGGGCTGCGCCACGAACTGGCCGGCGGCATCGTTCGCCCCCAGCCACTGATACGCGGTCAGCAACTTCAGGTTGGTGTCACCGCGGGCGTCGAAGCTCATGGCGCCCATCGCGCCGCGGTAATCCCGGGTCGCTGAGACCTGCTTGAGCACCTGGTCGCGAGTGGGCAGCGCTCCGCCGGCGTCGTCGATCGCCCGCCCGATAGCCGCGATCAGAAGCCGGGTGGCATCGTAGGCCGGCAGGCTGTAGGCGCCCACCTCGTGCCCGTACGCCGTCTGGTAGTCGTGCATGAATGCCTGCGCGCCTCGGAGAACGGCGGGGTAGGGACCGACGATGGTGTAGTAGCTGCCGCGCGCCGCCGCGCCGGCGGCCTTGGCAAACTGGCTGCTGGCCAGCCGGTCACTTCCGATCAGCGGCACCTGCGGCATCCGCGTCGCCATCTCGCGCCGAAACGACGCCGCCATGCTGATGCTGGTGCCGGCAAAGTAGATGACGTCCGCGC
>VBEQ01000240.1 GCA_005881235.1 Chloroflexota bacterium
AAGGCCGGGTTCTCGCTGATGGTCAGTGCGCGCCGGCGATCTGGCTGATCACCAGCGCAATCGATAGGAAGGCGATCAAGCCGGTCACGACCCAGCCGGCGACGTAGACCGGGAGACTGCTGCGCAGGCGCCCCAGCAGCCGGCGATCGCGGCTCATCACCATGACGAACACCAGGATGAAGGGCAAGAGCAAACCGTCGAACACCTGGCTCAGGTACATCACGGCGATCAGGGGCAGGCCCGGGATGAGGACGAAGAGCGCGGAGAATCCGATGAAGAAGGCCAGCAAGCCGTAGAAGGCGGGCGCCTGGCGCCAGCTCCGGTCGAGACCCTTCTCCCACCCGAAGGCTTCCGTCACGGCGTAGGCGCTGGTCAGCGGGACGGTGCCGAGTCCGAGCAGCGAGGCGGTGAGCAGCCCGAGCGCGAAGAGTAGCTCCGCGAAGCGCCCGGCCAGCGGGCCGAGGGCGCGCGCCGCGTCCGCTGCCGTGGTGATCGCGGTCTGCCCATGCGACCACAGCGTGGCGGCACACGCCACCACGATGAAGCCGGCCACCAGGTTGGTGAGGAAGGCACCGGCGGCAACGTCGATGCGCGAGGCAGGCAGGTCCTTTGGCCCGAGATGCTTGTCTGCAGCGTAGGACTGGATGAAGGCCTGCCCCCACGGGGTGATGGTGGTGCCGACCGTGCCCATCACCGCGAGCAGGTAGAGCGTGGTGACCGAGCCATGCGGCACGACCGTATGCGAGAGCGCACTGCCCCAGTCGGGATGCGCGAGGATCGCGGAAATCGCGTAGGCGAGCGAGGTGCCGATGCCGACGGCGAGGAAGACGAACTGGATGCGGCGGAAGTTCGCGCGCGACAGCAGAAAGAGAATGGCGAGCGCGGCCAGCGCGGAGCTGAGCGCGATGGGCACGCCGAAGATGGCCAGCGCCGCCCCGATGCCAGCGAACTCGGCCACCGTATCACCGAGGTTCGCCAGCAACATGATGCCAATCGCAAAGGCGGCGCGCGGTACGCCGTACTGCTGCCGGATCAATCCGCCGAACCCCTGCCCGGTCGCGAGCCCGAGCCGGGCCCCGACTTCCTGGGTGATGGCGAGCGCGAGCATGCTGGCGAGGACGACCCACATCAGGTCATAACCGAACTGGGCACCAACGACGGAGTAGGTCGTGATGCCTCCGGCATCGTTGTCGGCGAAGCCGCTGATCAGCCCGGGTCCGAGGGCGGTCAGGAACGCCAGCCGCGGCAGGCGGGAGCGCACGACCCAGCGCAAGTACGGGCGCACGCCAGGGGTTCTCCCTCGTCGCGCGCGCGGCTTTCTTTTCAACATGGCTCTCTCGGTTTCATCCAGCCGTGTGGGTGCAAACTTGCCCGTTGCATTTTCGGGTACAACTGGGATTGATGCCCGAACCGAGGACGTTACCGCTCGTTGTCGCCTCCGTTGAGGACGTCACGCCGCACATGCGTCGCATCCAGCTCACCGGGCCATCGCTCGACGCGTTCGAATATTTCCCTGGGCAGGACCTGGCCCTGGGTGTGGTGCGCCAAGATGGCAGCATCGTTCGCCGGCGGTACACGATCCGCCGCTTCGACGCCGACCGGCGGTTGCTCGACGTCGAGGTGGTGATGCACGGCGATGGTCCGGGCATCCAGTGGGCCCGGGCAGCCCATCGCGGCCTTGCCGTGGAGGCGATCGGCCCGCGTGGAAAGATCGGCCTGGATCAAAACGCGTCATGGCACCTCTTTGCCGGTGACGCGACCGCGCTCCCCGGCGCCTTCGCCATGATGGAAACGGTGTCTGCCCGGGTGCGGGCCAGCGCCTACTTGCTGGTGGCCGATCCCACCGAGCGGCAGCGCTTCGACGCCGCTGATCCGATAAGGACCGTGACCTGGTGCTATGAAAACAGTGGTGGCGGGCGAGACGACCTCGTCGCGGCCGCGGCGGCGTCATCGCCTGATGCTGGCCACGCATACCTGGCGGGTGAGGTGGCCCTGGTCTCGGCGCTCAAGGCTGCCCTTCTTGGTCGGGGCTGGAGCGCCGACCAGGTCTCCGCCAAGGCCTACTGGAACCGCGGCCGCGCCAATGCCGGTCACGGCGAGCCTGAGATCAAGGCTTAGCGATAATATGACAGTAGCAATCTCACATCGCAAGGGGCCCCGCTCCGGCGTGAAAGAGCGGGGAGAAGGAGGCAGATGATGGCCACCCAGAAGCAGAAGACGGCAGCCCGAAAGAACATCAAGCGCGCGCGCACCGTACAGAGCGCCCGAGCTCGCGGTGCCCGGGTGCCGAAGAAATCAACGGGGCTCAGCACACGGCAGCAAAATCGGATGCGGTCGCAGACCTTTGCCTTTCCGAAGGAACGCAAGGAGCCGCTCAGTGACGCCCGCCACGTTCGTAATGCGATCGCCCGCTTCGACCAAGTCGAGGGCGTCAGCGACGCCGAGCGCGAGGCGGCCTGGCGGCGGATCAAAGCGGCAGCGAAAAAGTTCGGCGTAGAGACCCAGGTCAAGAGTTGGCGCGAGTTGATGAAGGGCGGAAAAACGGGCCGCCGCTAAGCCTGAAGTTGCGTCTCGCTGACCCGCTATAGACGGCGTGGCCAGGCTCGCTTGCTCGCCACCCCTCCCCACGCCGGCACTAGAAGTCTCGCCGACCCTCGAAGGTCTTCGCCGCGGCCGGTCGAGTGAGCTCGTAAACGGCGATCCGCTGTCCTCCGGGCGCGCGGAACGAGCAGATCGGGCCATGCGGAATCTCGAAGGTCGCCTCCTCCTTCCATCCTTGCTTGACCAGCTTGGCCAGCGCCCTGCTGAGGCTCGCCACACGATAAACGAGGATTGGCGTGCTGCCCTTGACATGGTCCGCCAGCAGGAGAAGCGGCGGCGGCGGTGACAGCTCGATCGCGGCAACGCGAGCCCCCATGCCCTCGACGGCAAAGCGCAGGCGGCCGCCAAGCACATCCGTGAAGTAGGCGACGTCGCGCTTGACGTCACGGCTCGGGTGGTAGACGAAGTCCAGCGACTCGAAGGCCATCCTGATCAGTCCTTCGACCGATCGCTGCGGTCCTGCATCTCCCAGGCGTGGTCGAGCGCGTGCCAGGCGATGCGACGAGCGGCGTAGCGCTGCGGCCAGCCTTTCTCGACGAGCGCCGCGCCATTCGACGGTCGCTGAATCGCCTGGGCGATGGCGGCGCGAAATTCCGCGAGGGCACGCCGGTCGTGCCGGTCCGGAGGTGCAAGACGGAGCCCGAGCTTTCGCACGTACGCGCCCTCGGCGTCGCGCACGTGATCGGCCATCTTGTCGCGGTCACGGCCGCCGCCGCGAGGCCCCTTGCGAAGTTCGGCTGGTGATGCGACTACGACGTCGTCGTAGACAGCCCATGCGGCCTGCAAGAGAACGGCGAGCCGCTTGCCCTCATCGGCCGTCAATCGCGTGGTGTCGCGCTTGGCGACAGCGCCCGGCACGCCGAATTCCGTGCTCGCCGATCCCGCGAGCCGTTCGATCACGCGAAAGGTGGGTTTCGCATCGAACGCGACGCGGGCCTGCTTGGCGACCGCGGCATAGCGCGGCGCATAGGCGCCGAGCGCCGCGAGCGCCGAAGCTTCGTCCTTTCCGGAGCGGCACCAGCCGGGCCAGTCGTACGCACAGGCGAAAGTGCGCGTACGACTGGACTCGAGGTAGACCGCCGTTGACGTCGCCTTAGCGGACGCCGGCCGCCTCTTTGGTCGCGACGGGAGCCTTCTTCTGCAGCAGGCGAATGAACTCCCGCATCCAGCTCGGGTGGTCGGGCCAGGCACGGGCCGAGACCATCTGGCCGTCGACCACCGCGTCGGCATCGACATACGTGGCGCCAGCGGCCTTGACGTCGGGCTCGAGGGCCGGGTAGGCGGCCGTCCGCCGGCCCTTCAGCACGCCGGCGGCGGCCAGCGCCAGCGGCGCGTGACAGAGCTGGGCGACGGGCTTCTCCTGATCGAAGAAGTGACGGATGATCCGCTGGACGTCCCGGTCGTTGCGGATGTACTCGGGGGCGCGCCCGCCAGGGATAACAACCGCCGCATAATCGCCGGGGTTGACGTCCTTGAAGGCGAGATCGGCGTCCCAGCTGTAACCAGGCTTCTCGGTGTAGGTGTCGTAGCCGGGCTCGAAATCGTGGACGACGAAATGGAGCTTCTTCTTGGTGAGCGCCGCGATCTGGACGTCGTATCCCTCTTCCTTGAGCCGCTGATAGGGATACATCACCTCTAACGACTCACCCGCATCACCGGTCAGGATCAGAACTTTTGGCGTCGACATAGCTATCCTCCTGAGCACACGCCAGCCGATGCAACAACCTAACTTATACGCCATGGCCGACGCGGTCACGCCTGCTCCGCGGCGGAGGCGCCGGTCGAGGCTGGTGCCCGTTCTCGCAGCGATCCTGGTGCTGGTGCTCGCCCTGCTGCTCAGCTATGCACTGTGGACGGTGTACGAGAACACGCTGACGACGGCCGCTCTGGATGAGGGACCACCGATCACCGCGACGACGTCAGGCGCGTCGGCGCTCTCCACCACGGCCGCGAGGGCGCTCAAGGCCTACGGCGGTGAGGCGGTCTGGAAGGATGCCGTCACGGTGGAAAGCACGGTAACGGTCGGCGGCCTCCTGTTTCAGCTGAAGGGGGTCAACATTCCAGCGCACGCGAAGATCACCGTCGACGTTCAGCGTCCCCATACGGTGATCGATCCCGTCGACGAAGCGGGCGACACCGGGGTGCTCGATGGGTTCAGCGTGATGATCCTGTCGCGTAGCGGCGCCATCCTCGAGCAGCGCGCCGACGCCCGCGACCACCTTCAGAATGCCAGCGTCAGCACGCACTGGGACCGTTTGAATCTCGTCTATTTCCTGGGCTACGCCTTCTGGGGTTACTACTCTCTCCCCCACCAGTTGTTGCGAACCGACATCGCGTGGACCGAGCTTGGCGACGGGCTGCTGCAGGCCGACTTTGGGCCCAACCTGCCGGTGCACAGCCGCATTCAGCGCTTCTGGTTCGACCGGAAAACCGGGCTGCTCAGGCGCAACGATTACACCCCGGTGGCGGCCAGCCGCGATACCAAAGCTGCCCACGTCATCTTCGAGCACGGCATCTCTAGCGGCATCCCCTATCCGTCGAAGCGCCGCGTCAAGATGTCGCTTGGACAGTACGGTTGGGTTCTGCCTTTTCCCGACTTCATCACGATCGATGTGGAGCGCTGGCAGCTGCACTGACGACTAGTGGACTCCGAACGACTTGTGAGCCCAATGGCTACCTTCTCGGCTCATACCGCATCGCCACCGCCCCCGAGCCGAATTCCAGCCGGCTCACGAGCCTCAAGTCGATACGCTTCGATAGCCCCGCAAATAACGTCGGCCCGTGGCCCACGAGCCTGGGCTGCACCACGAACTCGTACTCATCGATCAATCCCAGCTCTGCCAACGCCAGCGGGAGCTTCACGCCTCCCACAAACAGCCCCTTGCCCGACTCCCGCTTGAGCTGCTGAACGGCCGTCCCCAGATCCCCGCGCACGAGCTCCGCGTTCCAATCGACCCGGTCCAGGGTGCTCGATACGACGTACTTCTTTGCCGCGTCGATCGTCCGGGCGAAGGGTTCCATCCAATCAGGCCTCGCTCCCGTCCGCACCGGCGGCCGCCACGCTGCCTCCATCATTTCGTAAGTCACCCGGCCGAAGAGGAGGGCATCGGCCTGGCCGATGTTCTCGGCCGCGTGACGATGCAAATCTTCGTCTGCGAACCCTTCACGATGATCGCAGCACCCGTCCAATGTGACGTTGATGGAATACCGAAGGGGTCGCATTACGCAAGAGTACCGCCGACGGGGTAGACGAGCTGCGTGCTAGCCGCTAGTGAAGGCGTTCAACGATCATCGCCATCCCCTGTCCGCCGCCCACGCACATCGTTTCCAGACCGATCGTCTTGTCTTCAGTGGCGAGGCCGTTCAGCAACGTACAAAGGATGCGGACTCCCGTCATGCCGAAGGGATGCCCGAGCGCGATCGAGCCGCCGTGCGGATTCAGCTTGTCGCTGAAAGGGTCGATGCCGAGCTCCCGCGCGGAGGGGATGACCTGCGCCGCAAAAGCCTCGTTGATTTCCACGATATCGACGTCGGCGATCGACATGCCGGCCCGCTTGAGCGCCTGTCGCGACGCTTCGATCGGGCCCAGGCCCATGATCTCCGGCTCCAGCGCTGAGACCCCGGTGGCGACGATCCGGGCCAGCGGACGGAGCCCCAGATCCTTCGCCCGGCGGTCCGAGGTGATGACGACCGCCGCCGCCCCGTCGTTAAGCGGACAGGAATTGCCGGCGGTCACCCGCCCGTTCTCCCGAAAGGCGGGCTTCAGGGTGGCGAGCACCTCCATCGTGGTGTTGGGCCGCGGCCCGTCGTCGCGGCTCATCGTGGTACCGTTCGGCAGTGGCACGGGGATGATCTCGCGGTCGAAGAACCCGCCGTCGCGCGACTGCACGGCACGGGTCTGACTCTTGACGGCGTACCGGTCCATCTCCTCTCGCGTCACCTGCTTCAGGTCGGCGACGTTCTCGGCGGTCTCCCCCATCGCGATATAGATGTCCGGATACTCCTCGGTGTTTCCC
>VBEQ01000241.1 GCA_005881235.1 Chloroflexota bacterium
GACCACCTCGACGAACGACGTCGTCCAGATCTGTATCACGGCGCCCAGTGCAGGGGCGACCTTGTCAGGGCCGACGACGGTGACGGCCACGCCAACCGTTCTCCAGGGAAATGCGGCGGTTGGCAGGTTGACGTTCACCCTTGATGGAACAACCATCATCACCACTTTCACGTCTGCCTCCACGCCGCCCTACCAATTCACGTGGCACACCGCCCATTGGGTCGACGGGATGCATACCCTCGGTGTCTACGCCAGAATGACCGACGGATCCCAGAGCGATAACAACCCGACCACGGAAATCGTCACGCTGGCCAACGGTGTGACGACGGCGCCAACCAACACCAGCAGCCCCGTCATCACGACCGGGACGACGCCGGCGGCGGGACAGCCCGAGATCGTCGGGGCAGTTGGCAGTGGAGCGGACGGCGCCGCTGGCTCGAACAGTGTCGCCACCGAGGTGCGCGGCTGGTCACCGAACCTCTTCCTCTTCCTGGGCGACGTCTACGAGATGGGCACCTACGAAGAGTTTCAAAACTGGTACGACCCGAGCTGGGGAACGATGCGCAGCGTCACGAATCCCGTGCCGGGGGACCAGGAGGTCTATTACGGAATCCAGGGCTACGAGTGGTACTGGAATAACGAGCTGCCCTACTACTCGTACGACGCGGCGGGTTGGCACTTCATCGCTTTGACCCAATGCGCCTACTCCTCACACTCGTTCCCGCCCGACGGTCTGTGCACTGGCTCCAGCGCCGAGGTCACCTGGCTCAACGACGACCTGGCGAAGCATCCGGGAGCCTGCACCCTCGCCTACTGGCACGAGCCGCGCTTTGCCCTCGACGGCAACGTGCCCCTCGGAAGCCCGGCCGAGCAGCCCCTCTGGGCGCCGCTCGCGAACAACCATGCCACCGCGGCGATAAATTCCGACCGACACAACTACGAACGCTGGACCGCGATGGACGCGAATGGCAATGCGTCGGCGACGGGAATGTCGGAGTTGGTCGTCGGCACCGGCAACCATACGTTCGAGCCGGTCAGCGGCTCTGATTCGCGTGTGGTCAAAACCATCACCAATACGCCAGGAGCGCTCAAGTTATCGCTAACGACCACCACCGCCGGATTCCAGTTCATCGGGCTGGACGGCACGGTCGGCGACTCGGGCAACATCCCGTGCCAGGGCAACGGCACGCTGGCCGGCGTTGTGACCGACAGCGGCAGCGGCGCGGCGATCGCCGGCGCGACCGTTGCGTACAACGGGACGGGCCCGGCGGGAGCGGTGAGCGGAACGACAACCACCGACGGCACCGGTCACTACAGCGTGGCCGGGATCGCCGTGACCACCTACAGCATGATGGCGCAGGCCAGCGGCTATCAGAGTCAGCCGGCCACCGCGACCGTTGGCGGTGGGTCGACAACCACCCAGAACTTCGCCCTGACCGGCCAGGCCACGCAGCTGAGCGGCACCGTGACCGACGCCAGCACCAGCAAGCCGGTCGCCGGCGCCACCGTGTCGGCCGGGAGCGGCAGCGCCGTCACCGATACCACTGGCGCGTACACCATCGCCGGCCTGGCGCCCGGCACCTACACCGCGACCGCCTCGGCGTCCGGGTACGCGAGCCAGAACGCCTCGGTCACCCTGACGGCGGGGAACACCACAACGCAGAACTTCGCCCTGGCGCCGAATCCCGGCACGATCACCGGGACCGTGACCGACGCGGGAAGTGCCGCGCCTATCGCCGGCGCGACCGTCTCCTACAGCGGCGGATCGACGACCACCGACGGCAGCGGCGTCTACACGCTGGCCAACGTGGCGGAGGGCAGCTACAGCGTGACGGTCGCCGCGACTGGGTACACCAGCCAGAGCCGCACGGTGACGGTGGGTCCCGGCGCGACCGCGACCCAGAACTTCGCCTTGACGGCCCAGACGACGCAGCTCAGCGGGACAGTGACCGACGCCAGCACCGGCAAGCCGATCGCCGGCGCCACGGTGTCGGCCGGGAGCGGCAGCGCCGTCACCGATGCCGGCGGCGCCTACGCGATCAGCGGCCTGGCACCCGGCACCTACACGGCGACCGCCTCCGCATCCGGGTACGCGAGCCAGGGCGCCTCGGTCACGCTGACGGCCGGCAACACCACGACGCAGAACTTCGCACTGGCGCCGAATCCGGGCACGATCACCGGGACCGTGACCGACGCGGGTACCGGCGCGCCGATCGCCGGCGCCACCGTCTCCTACAGTGGCGGATCGACGACCACCGACGGCAGCGGCGCCTACACGCTGGCCAACGTGGCCGAGGGCAGCTACAGCGTGACCGCCGGCGCGACCGGTTACACCAGCCAGAGCCGCACCGTGACGGTTGGTCCCGGTGGGACCGCGACCCAGAACTTCGCCCTCACGCGCCCCAACGGCGCGATCACGGGGACGGTGACGAGTGCCGCGACCGGTAGCCCGATCAGCGGCGCCACCGTTTCGTATAGCGGTGGGAGCACGACGACCAACGGCAGCGGCCAGTACACGCTCCTAAACGTCGCGCCCGGCACCTACAGCGTGACGGCGAGCGCAACGGGCTACTCGAGCAAGAGCCAATCGGTCGCGGTCGGCTCCGGTCAGACGGCCACCGCGAACTTCGCCCTGAGGCTGACCCCATTGTTCAGCGACGGGTTTGAAAGCGGCACGCTGAGCAGCTGGACCGCGAGCGCCGGGTTGACGGTGCAGACGGCGACCGTGCACAGCGGCACTTATGCCGCGGAAGGGTCCACCATCACCGGCCAGACCTACGCCGTCAAGCAGCTGAGCAGCACCTACTCCAACCTGTACTACCTCACCTACGTCAACGTGAAGTCGCAAACGACCGGGTTCACGCTGATGGCCGACCAGACGGCCAGCGGTGGCGGGATCATCCGCATCTACCTCAGTCCCCAGCATGAGCTGGTGCTATGGAACGACATCACCCAGCTGACCACCACCGGGCCGGCGATCAGCCTCGGGGCCTGGCACTCGATCGAGCTGCACGTCATCGTCAACGCGACCTTCAGCACGACCGAAGTCTGGCTGGACGGCGCGCTCGTGCCCGCCTTCTCGAGCACCATGGCAACCCTGGGCATCCTGCCGGTCGGCCAGGTCCAGCTCGGCAGCCAGGCGGCGCTCCAAATCTACGACGTGGCCTTTGACGATGTTGCGGTTTCAACCAGCCGGATCGGCCAGTAGGCCGCAACCTCCGTCTCCGCTCTTCCCTCCCCCGATCGCGGGGGAGGGTGGGGGTGGAGATTTTCTCAGCGCCGCCTTTGAGGCGATGGATCACCGGCGCATTCGCTACGCGTTCCGCAAAGGCTCGGAACAGGTCAACCTCTACGCCCCCGGTTCTGAGGTGGACATCCTGATCGATCCCCTGGAGGTGCGCGACGCCGAGCGCGCGTTGCGCGAGCAGGGATTTCACCGGCTCGAGGCACCGGGCTCTCCACGCCATCGCTTTTACCTGGCCTTCGATCGCGGCCGCTGGCTGAAGATCGATGCCAAGCTCGCTCGCGGATCCAGTACGACGACCGGTTCCGGCCCGCACTGGGAAGCCGGGGAACACGTCCTGACTGCCCTCGCCCAGCGCCGGCCCCTCGGCCTGCGTCGAGCGGGTCCGGTGGTCGCCTTGCTCGGTCCGGACGGGGCCGGCAAAGGCACCATCATCGAGGCGCTCAAGGCGCGCATTCCGGCCGGTCTCACCGTCGTCTACCTGGGCGAGCGGAGGAAGACCCCCCATCCTGACTCTCCCCCGCAAGCGGGGGAGGGAAAAAGGACCAGGGCTGGGGAGGGAGAAACCCGCAGGGTGAGCGCGCTGCGCGAATGCGCCTTCGTCAGCTACCGGGCCGTACGGTTCTGGTCGCTGCTGTTGCGTGGCTACCTCGCGGCGTGGAGCGGCCACATCGTTCTCTGCGACCGGCATCCCATCGAAGCGCTGGCGATCCGCCCGCGCACGTCGCGCAGTGCGGCGTGGCTCGAGCGCGTCCTCTTCGGACGGTTGATGCCCTGGCCGGACGCGGTGGCCGTGCTCGATGCACCCGGCGAGGTGCTCTACGCGCGAAAGCGGGAGCACAGTCCCGCGGTGCTCGAACATCAGCGGCAGCGGTACCGGGACACGTTCGTCCCGCGGGGCGCGCGGTTGATCTCCACCATCAGCGGCGTTGAGGCGGCCATCAGCGAGGCGTCGGCGCTCGTCTGGGACGCGCTCCGCGAGCGCCGGCGCTGGTGAACTTCCGCGCCCTCGCCTCGTTGCTGTTACCGGCGGCACCGGAACTCACCGGTGTCGTGCTCGAGGCCGACGAGCACTGGTCATTCGACGCACGCGCGCTCGAGGCCGACGTCGTGGTGTGGGGCCGCGCGCCCTGGCCATCGGGATTGCCACTCGCCACCCTGGCGCGCGCGGCGCTTTCGCGCGAGCGCGCGATGCAGCGCCTGCGGTACCACCCCCCACGTCCCTGGCACCTGGTGTCGGTGCATCGCCTGCCGCCGCCGGCGCTGCAGCGACGGCATGGCGAACGGGCTCGCGCTGCCATCCTGGGTGGGGCGCTGCTGCAGTTGACCCGGACAAATCCGGGAATGCGCGTCCTCGATCAAGCGGCCGAGGCGGCCGGCGGGATCGTTCCGGTTGGTGTCTTCACGGCGGGCTCGGGCGGCTGCATCCTCAGCAGGCTGCACATGCGGGATGGGTCGGACGCGATGCTGCGCGTCGGTGCGCGCGACGGCACCGCTGACCCTTGCCGTGGAGACGAGGCGCTCCAGTGGTTGGCGAGCGCCGGGATCCCGGCCGTGCCACGCCCGCTCGGATCGGGCCGCAGCGGCACCTCCCGGTGGACGCTCGAGTCGTGCTTGCCGGGTGAGCGTGCCGGTCGCCCCAGTGAGGCGATGCTGCACGAGGTCGCCCGCTTCTGCGCCCGTCTGCCGGCCAACTCGGGACCTCCGATCGCGGCGACCGAGGACATCGGGCGAATCGTCACCGCCTTTCCGCGCCACGCGAGGCTGCTGGCGACGGTTTCCAGTTTCCTTCGGCCGGTGCTCCGCGCGCTCCCTGGCGTCGCACGGCACGGCGACCTGTGGTCAGGGAACATCCTGATCCAGCGCGGCACGGTCGCCGGGATCGTCGACTGGGATAACTGGCATCCATCGGCCGTCCCCGGCACCGACCTGCTCCACGCGCTCGCCATGGACGAGGCCCTTCGTAGCGGGCGCGAGCTCGGGTCGGTCTGGCTCGGCGCGCCGTGGCGGTCGCCCGCGTATCAGCGACTGACGGCCGCCTACTGGCCGGCGCTCGATATCTGGCCCAATGCCGCGACTCTCCAGGCCATCGGCATTGCCTGGTGGGCCGGCTATGTCGCGCACAGCCTTACCCGGGATCCAGCGCTCGTCACCGACGCTCGCTGGCGCGCGCGCAACATCGACGATGTGCTCGCCTCGCTGGAGCGGACCGTCCTGTGAGCCGCGTTCTGCTCGTCGGCAAGGGCCCGCCCGACCGCGGCGGCATCTCCGCCTTCATGCAGACGCTGCTCGCCAGCGAGCTCGCCACGGAGCACCAGCTCTCACTCCTCAATCTCTATCGCGATGAGGTGCTCGGCGGCGGCCGCTTCACGCGGGCCAACCTCAGCCGTACCCTGGCTGATGCCGCGCGGCTGTGGCGGGCGGCCCGACAGGCCGATATCGTCCACATCAACACCGCGCTCGTCCCACTGCCAACGGTGCTCCGCGCGGGTTTCCTGGCGCTGGTGGCGCGCATCGCCGGCGCGCGCGTGATCGTTCACGCGCACAGCGGGCGCATCGACCTCTGGCTGAGGACGCCGCTGCGACGGCTGCTGGTGCGGCTCGCCCTCGCCCCCGCGAGCCGCGTGCTGACGGTGTCTGAGACCAGTCGCAAATTCCTTGCCCGCTCGCTGGGCTCGGCACGCGTGATCCTCGTCGACAATGGCGTCGATCCCGCCGCCTACACACCGGTAGCGGCGCCCGGACATGAGCTGCCCACCATCCTCTTCGCCGGCGTGCTCAGCCCGCGCAAGGGACTGATCGACCTGATCCAGGCATCGACCGAGCTGCAGCGGCGCGGCGTCGCGCACCAACTGGTGGTTGCCGGCGGTGCGCCCGAAGAAGGGCCGCAAGCGGAGGCGGAAACCCGCGAGGCTGCGTCGCACGGGGCGCCGGCTCGATTCATTGGCACGCAGCCACACGAAGAGATGGCGCGCCTTTATCGCGGCGCCGACGTCTTTTGCCTTCCGTCCTGGTGGGAGGCGATGCCGTTGACGGTGCTCGAAGCGATGGCGAGCGGGCTGCCCGTGGTGGCCTCCACGGTCGGTGATATTCCGCGCGCCGTCGAGGAAGGCGTGACAGGCCGCCTGGTCGCGCCCCAGCAGCCTCAGGCTCTGGCCGATGCGCTCGATCCACTGCTGCGTGATCCGCAGCTGCGCACCAGCATGGGTCGGGCGGCCCGGGAGCGGGTCGAGCGATTGTTCAA
>VBEQ01000242.1 GCA_005881235.1 Chloroflexota bacterium
TCGACCATGTCGTCGATCAGCTTGCGGATGCTGCTGTCGACACGCGCCACCCGCTTCGCTTTCTGGCGAAGAATCGGCGCTTCCTGGGTGAGGATGGGAAGGACAGCCATGATCAGTAACTTACATCGGGTCGACGTCGAGGCTCCAGCCCCGGCCCCGCGGTAAGCCGTCTGCCACCCGGTGCAGGTCGCTCCCCTTGAGGGTCACCTCGAAGCGGAACTCATCCTTGAGGCGGTACACAAACGCGGGAGACGGTCCGAGCACCTCGATGTCGCCCAAATTGAGCAGGCCGATTGTAGCAGACAGATGTTCGGCCGCCGACTTCGCCTCGCGTTCCGCGCGCGCCTCGTCGCGGTGGCCGTAGGTCGCCACGATCAACTCGGCAAATGGTGGAAACCGATAGGTGCGGCGGATCTCCAATTCCTCGCGGAAGAAGCCGCGGTAATCGTGGAAGCGGGCGTGGCGGACCGCCGGGTGATCGGGGGTATACGTCTGGATGAACACCTGCGACGCGGCACTGCCGCGACCGGCCCGGCCCGCCACCTGCGTCAGCAGGCTGAAGGTCCGCTCGGCGGAGCGGTAGTCAGGAAAGTGAAGGCTGGTATCGGCGTTCACGACGCCGACGGTGGTGACGTTGGGCAGGTCCAGTCCCTTGGCCACCAGCTGGGTGCCGACCAGGACATCCGCCGCACCGGAGCGCATCTGGTCGAAGACGAGGTCGGCCGCATCCGGCGTCTTCATCACGTCGCGGTCGAGTCGGAGTACCCGCGCATTCGGAAACAAGGTCCGCACCTCCTGTTCGATGCGTTCGGTGCCGACGCCGAAGCTCTTGATGTAGCGGCTGCCGCAGGCCGGGCATCGGCGCGGAAGCGGCTCGGTGCTGCCGCAGTAGTGGCACTGCAGGCGGCCCAGGGACGCGTGGTAGACGAGGGCGACGCTGCAGTGCGGACATTCACGCGCCTGGCCGCAGTCGCGGCAGAGGACGAAGGTCGCCAGCCCGCGCCGATTCAAAAACAGGATCGATTGCTGGTGGCGCTCCAGCGCTCCACCGATTGCCATTTGCAACTCGCGGCTCAGGGGGCTGAAGTGCTGCGCCGCAATTTCGGCACGCATATCGACGATGGTGACCGGTGGCAGCGGCCGGCCCAGGGCGCGGTGGGGGAGCTCGAGCAAATGCTCGCGCCCGCCAAGCGCGGCGGCGTAGGTCGCGACGCTGGGGGTCGCGCTTCCCAGGACCAGGACGGCCCGGGTCCGTTGCGCGAGCCAGCGGGCTACCGTCGGTGCGTGATAGCGCGGGATGCGGTCCTGCTTGAACGCGGACGATTCCTCTTCGTCGATCGCGATCAGCCGAAGGCGCGGCAGCGGCGCGAAAACGGCGGCGCGCGGCCCGATCACGATGTCAGCCTCGCCGCGCCGGATCCGCCACCACTCGGCCGCCCGCTCCGCCTCGGTCAGCGCGCTATGCAGGACGGCGAGCCGTCCGGGAAAGCGCGCCGCGAAGCGCCCGACGGTCTGCGGCGTGAGCGCGATCTCGGGCACCAGCACCAGGCCCTGGCCCCCACCGGCCAGCACCTGCTCGAGCAGGGCCAGGTAAACCTCGGTCTTGCCGCTGGCCGTGACGCCGTGCAGGAGGAAAACGTCCGACTCCTGGCGCGAAAGGGCGATCGCGATCCGCTCTCGGACCGCCTGCTGCGCCGGTTCGAGCACGATCGCCTCGGGCACGCTGACCGCGGCGGCCTGCCGGAGGATGCGGCTCTGCCGCCGGCGCTTGACCGATCGATGGACGACGGCGCGAACCCGCGGCGGCACGATAGCCCGGATCACCTCATCGAGCGGCACCAGGTAGTGAGCGGCGACGAAGCCGGCCAGTTCCACGAGCGGGGACGGCAGCACCGGCTCGGCGTCGAGCAGCGCCTCGATCGGCTTGAGCTCCAGCACGGTGGGGCCCTGCTCGAGTGCGTAGACGAAACCGGTCACGGTCCGCTTGCCGAAGGGCACACGGACCCGGTGCCCCACCTCGATCAGCCCCGTCAGCGCCGGCGGGACCGCGTAATCGAAGAGCCCGGTCTGGCTGCCGACGCGCGCCTCCACCGCGACCTGTGCGATCGGACGGAGCGCCGTCTCAGGCGCCGCGGTTCCGACCGGCATCGATCGCGTCCCAGATCCGCCCGGCCACCTCCAATTTGGGAAGTCGCGGCACGTCGGCGGCAACGCCCGACGGCGTCACGATGGTGACCGCGTTGAAATCGCTGGCCAGGCCCTGGCCGTCGACGCCCACCTGGTTGGCGACGATCATGTCGAGTTGCTTGGCGCCGAGCTTTTGCTGCGCCTGGGCACGGAGGTCTTCGGTTTCGGCGGCGAAGCCAACGCGGTACAGTCCCGGACGCGGTCCCAGGGTCTTCAAGATGTCGACATTGGGACGTAATCGGAGGTCCATCGGCCGGTCGGTGCGCCGCAGCTTCGATGGGGCGACCTGCTCCGGGACGTAGTCGGCGACCGCCGCCGCCATCACCAGCACGTCGGCATTGGCACAGGCTTTCTTGAGCGCCGTCAGCATCTCGGTCGCGCTGCCGACCGCGACTTCCTCCATCGCTTCGGGGTTGGATGGCGTGGTTGTGACAAGGATCACATCGGCCCCACGCGCGGCCGCCACCTCGGCCAGGGCGCGGCCCATCTTGCCGCTGGAGAAATTCCCCACGTAGCGCACCGGATCGACGGCTTCCCTCGTGCCGCCGGCGCTGACGACCACGCGGACTCCGTCGAGGGTGCGGCGGCCGGCGAGCACGGCATCGATCACGGCAACGATCCGCTCAGCCGACGCTAACCGACCCACGCCCGACTTCCCCGACGCGAGCCGTCCGCTGGCCGGCTCCACGATGACCGCCCGACGCGCGCGTAGGGCGTTGAGATGATCCTGGGTGGGCTGCTGGGTCAGCATCACGTCGCTCATCGCCGGCGCGATCACGAGCGGCGCGCGACTCGCCAGCACCGTCCCCGAGACGATCTCATCGGCAAACCCGAGCGCCAGCTTCGCCATGGTGTTGGCGGTGGCGGGAACGATCGCGATCACATCGGCCCACTCGGCCAGCCGGATGTGGCTCTCTCCCCCGCCCTGCGGCGCGAGCCAATCGGCGGCGACCGGATTGTCGGAGAGGGCCTCGAAGGTGAGCGGCGTGACGAAGCGGGTCGCCTCCGGGGTCATCAGCACCCGGACCTCGGCCTCCGCCTCGGTGAGCAGGCGGATGCACTCGATCGCCTTGTAGGCGGCGATCCCCCCGCAGACGCCGATCGCGACCCGACGTCCCTTCAGCCGGCCTTCGGTCATACCGCCGCCCGGTGCCGGTCATGCTCCGCCGCGATCATCGCCAGGATCTCGCGCGCCGTCTCGTCGACATCGCGGTTGCACACGACGTGCTCGTAGTCTTTGGCCAGGCCAAGCTCGACCAACGCCTCCTTCTGGCGGATCTCGAGGGCTTGCGGTGACTCCGTGTTGCGACCGGTCAGCCGATTGAGCAGCTCCTCGGTCGACGGCGGGGTGATGAAGATGAAGAGCCCCTCCGGCATGCGCTTGCGAACAAACGTGGCGCCCTGGACGTCGATCTTGAGGATGATGTCCTCACCGCGGTTGAGGGCCGCCTCCACGCGGCGGCGCGACGTCCCGTAATACTGGTCATAGACCCTCGCCCACTCGAGGAATTCCTTCTGCTCGATCAGGCGCAGGAATTCCGGTTCGCTGACGAAGGTGTAGCTGTGGCCGTCGACCTCGCCGGGACGCGGCGGCCGGGTCGTATACGAGACCGAGTATTTGAGATGGGGCGCCAGCTCGAAGAGGCGCCGCAAGACGGTATCCTTCCCCACTCCGCTTGGTCCGGAGATCACGATCAAAAGCCCGATCCTGGGCTGGGTCATCTGATCACCGCATTTTAGGCTGGGCCAGCGAATTCCACGCCAATTCGAAGTCGTCCGGCGGCGGCGTCTGCCAGGTCATCGCCTTTCCCGTGCGCGGATGACGGAGGGTGAGGGCCTCCGCATGCAGCGCCGGTCGGGCGATGAGTGGCGAGCGATGGCCATAGATGGGGTCGCCCAGCACGGGATGGTGGATGTAGGCGAGATGCACCCGGATCTGGTGGGTACGGCCCGATCCGAGCTTGACCTCGAGCAGCGAGTGGCCAGCGGCGACCCCCAGCCGCCGGAACTCGGTGAGGGCGTCGCGCCCGCCCCCGACGACTGCCATCCGCTGCCGGTTCTTCGGATCGCGCCCGATGGGGGCCTCGATGCGGGCCGCGGGGTCGCCCACCTCGCCCACGACGATCGCCCGGTACTTGCGCGTCATGATCCGCCGCTGCAGCTGGCGAGCCAGCTCGCGATGCGCGTCGTCGTTGCGCGCCACCACCATCAATCCAGAGGTGTCACGGTCGAGCCGGTGCACGATACCGGGCCGTTCCGTGCCGCCGATCGTGGACCAGCCCGGGCCGCGGCCGAGCAAGCCGTGGACGAGCGTACCGGTCGCATGGCCCGGTCCGGGATGGACGACGAGCCCGGCCGGTTTGTCGATGACGATCAGGTCGTCGTCCTCGTAGAGCACGCGAAGATCCATCGCCTCGGGCTGGAGCCGGGTCGGAACGGTGGCTGGCAGTTCCCAGCTGAGCCGATCGCCCGAGCGGAGGCGGCTCCCCGCCCGCGCCGGTCCATCGTTCAGGCGGACGTGTCCCTCCGCGATCAATCGCTGGACCTGGCTCCGGCTCTGCCCCGCGAGCAGGCCCGCCAGATACTGATCGAGTCGAGGCGCGTTGATCGGGACGGTGTGCTGTTCCGCCGGCGTCAAGGGCGCCGGGAGCGGCCGCTCCGCCAGAGCGTGCCCACCAGCAGCACGGCGACCCCCACCGTGATCGCCGAGTCGGCCACGTTGAAGATCGGCCAGTGCGGCACCTGGATGAAGTCGACCACCGAACCCTTGACCCCGCGATCGTAGGCGTTAGAGATCGCGCCTCCGAAGACGAGCGCCAGCCCGAGGCGAGCCGACCAGTCACGAGCCGGCAAGCGCCAGTAATAGATAAGGATGCCGACCAGCACCACGGCCGAGATCAGCAGGAAGACCACCCTGAAGTTCTGGAAGAGGCCAAAGGCCGCGCCGGCGTTGCGCGTCACGGTCAGAAAGAGGACGTGGTCGACGACCTCGCGCGGCCCGTAGGGAACCCCGAACCGCTGCTCGACGAAAATCTTCGTGACGCGGTCGACGATGACGACGGTGGCGGCGATCACCCCCAGCAGGAGGTAGCCGCGAACCCGGCTCAGTTCGCTGCCACCCGGATGACGCTCACGCGGAGATCGTTCCCCTCGATCTGTAAGGTTTCTGTCGAGGCCCCACTCGGTGCCGCACCTCGCGCGACGGCCACCGCCAGTGTTTCCGTCGCGATGTAGTCTCGCCAGCGTTCGAGGGCCTCGGCCAACACCCCGTCCCCCTCGTAAAAGAGGCGGATGCGGTCCTCGACGGCAAAGCCGGATTGCTTGCGCAATTCCTGGATCTTGCGGACCAGGTCGCGGGCCAGCCCTTCGAGCCTCAGCTCCTGGCTGATCTCGGTGTCGAGGGTGAGCCCACCGCCGTCGCCCTGGTATTGCGCCGTCTTGATGTTCAGCTCTTCGAGCAGGATCCCCTCGAGCCCGGGGTCGAGCGGCCGCTCGGCGATGGTCACGGCGCGCAGCGGCTGGCGCACCTTGATGCCGGCGGTGTTGCGAGCGGCGAGCCCGGTCGCGACCAGCCGCCGGACGACGGACATCTGCTGGCGGAGCTCGTCATCCCGCCATTCCGTGCCGGCCACCGGCCAGTCGCAGAGATGGACGCTCTCCGGCTGGCCCTGCCGACCGGCGGCCAGGTTTTGATAGATGGTCTCGGCGACAAAAGGCATGAAGGGCGCGAGCAGCTGCGCCAGGCTAACCAGCACCCGGTAGAGCGTCTGGTAGGCACTCCGCTTGTCGGCGTCGGATTCCGACTTCCAAAAGCGGCGGCGGGAGCGGCGCACGTACCAGGTGGAGAGATCCAGTACGAAGGCTTCCAGGCGGCGCGCTGCCGTCGGCGGGTCGTACGCCTCCATCGCCTTCTCGACATCGGCGATCGTCACGGCCAGTTCCGCGAGTAGCCAGCGGTCGAGCTGCGCTCGCTCGCGCACCGGAACCGCCGCGCCGGCGGGGTCGAAGCCGTCGAGCCTGGCGTAGTTGGCGAAAAAGCCGTACGTGTTCCAGAGAATGAGCAGGAAGCGGCGGACGACATCCTGGACCGCGGCGAGATCGAAGCGATAGTCGTTGCCGATGGCGACCGCCGAGAAGAAATACCAGCGGGTCGCGTCCGCGCCGAACTTGGACATGACCTCCATCGGGTCAACCGAGTTCTTCAGCGATTTGCTCATCTTGCGGCCCTGCTTGTCCAGCACCGTGCCGTTGACGATCACGTTCTTGAAGGACGGCTGCTTGAACAACATGGTGCCGATGGCCAGCAGGCTGAAGAACCAGCCGCGCGTCTGGTCGACGCCTTCCGCGATGAAATCCGCGGGAAACCGCGCTTTGAAGAGCTCCTCGTTCTCGAACGGGTAGTGATACTGCGCGACCGGCATCGAGCCGGAGTCGAACCAGACATCGATCAGGTCGGTGACCCGGCGCATCACCCCGCCGCACTTTGCGCAGGGGAGGGTCACGCGGTCGATGTAGGGCCGGTGCAGATCGTCCTTCAGCGTCAGGCCCAGTTCCGCCACCGAGCCCACGCAGCGCCGCTCGTCGCACTGCTCGCAGACCCAGATGGGCAGCGGC
>VBEQ01000243.1 GCA_005881235.1 Chloroflexota bacterium
TGCGGCAGGGATACCCTCGTGACCGACCCAGCGATATTGACCAGAATCGCGAGTCCCACGGCCATTCCGACCTGCTGGGCGGTGCCGATGAGACCCGAAGCGATTCCCTGGTCCCGATCGGGGACGCCAGCTGTGGCGGCCATGGTGACGCTTAGGAAGGCAAGTCCTACGCCGATACCGGTAACCAGCATGGCGGGGATGAGGACCGTGACGTAGTCGCTGTCGGGGGCGCTTCTCAGGAACAGCAGCATCCCCGCCCCGAGCACAAGAGTTCCGAGTGCGATCAGGGTTCTGGCCCCCAGCTTCGTGGCAATCCGGGCCCCGACGTTGGAGACGACCATGATCAGTACCGTTTGGGGCAGCCAGGCAAGACCTGCCTGGATCGGTGAATATCCGAGGATCTCCTGCAGATACAGCGAGTTGAAGAACACGGCGCCGATCATCACGACTGACACGAGCGCCGCCACCGAGTTGCCCGCCACCACGGATCGCAGCCTCAGCATCCGACCCGGCAGAAGGGGTTGGCTGCTGTGCTTCTCCACCACGACGAATGCAATCAGGAGCGCGGCAGAGAGAGCCAGAGCGACCAGCACCCTCGTGGAGGCAAAGCCTTGCCCGGTCGCCTCGGTCACGCCGTACGCGAGGGCGAGAACTCCGCCGGTCAGGCTGACCGCCCCCGGGACGTCAAGGCTGACCTTCGCTCCACGGTGAGGAGCATCTGCCGGCAGCACTGGCGACAGCAGAACCGCGGCGAGACCCAATGGCACATTGATGAAGAGGGTGAAACGCCAGCTCAATTCCTGGGTGAGCAGGCCTCCCAGAATTAACCCAGCCGATGCCCCGCCGGCAGCCATGGCACTCCACATCCCAAGCGCACGATTACGCGCCCGGCCTTCCGTGAAAGTCGTTGTCAGAAGGGACAATGCGGCGGGCGAGACCAGGGCGCCGGCAAAGCCCTGGATGACGCGAGCGGCGATCAGCATCCCGCCGGACTGGCTGAATCCGCCCAGTATCGATGCCCCGATGAAGAGGACCAAACCCGTCACGAACATGCGTCGCCGGCCGACGACGTCAGCCAGCCGACCGCCCAGCATGAGAAAGCCGCCAAAGGTGAGCGCATAGCCGCCGACGACCCATTGGATGTTCTCAGCTGACAAACCCAGAGTCCGCTGCATCGAGGGCAACGCCACGTTGACGATCGCGATGTCCAGGATCAGCATGAACTGCGCCGCGCATAACAGCGCGAGGATCAGATTGGCGCGATGACGCGTATCGTCGACAACCAACCTTGAAACCTGGCCTTACGCCTTCACGCGTTTCCCTGATGCCGCGGACCTCTCGATGGCGGCGATGAGCTCGTGGCGCCGGACGGCGTCGGCGAAGTCCGGCACCGTGTGAGTCCCACTGGCGATGTCTGCCGCGAACGCGGCGTAGACACGCCCGACGTTGAAGGCGGGTGCTCCTTCCAGGCTCGTAAGCGTGGGCCACTTCTGTGTCAGCGCCGTCGGGACCGCAAGCTCGGCGAGCTGGTTGCGTCCCTGGGCTCCCGCGACGGTCAGGGGAAAGATCCCGGGGACTGCGGCGTCAGCGGTGATCCGGAGCGTTCCGTCGGTTCCGTTGATTTCCCACAGGAACCCGCTCCCACCAGCCACGGCCTCACGGATGTGGACGCTGGCCGTCGCCCCGGACCTGAGGGTGCCGATCACCGCGATCTGGTCGGCCGCCGTTTTCACGATCTGCTCTCCGGTCTCTTGGATGGTGATCAGCGGCCGGCGAAGGTCCGACACGGCTGACAGGTCGGCGAACTCACCCAGCACGTAATTCAGAAGGTCGAGGCTGTGGCCAACGGGGACTGTGAGGAGGTTCGCCCCGTTTGTCTTGTCGAGCATGTAGGCGTTGGGCTGGACCACGACGTCGCCCGGGATCGAGAGCCCGACCATCGTCGTTGACAGGACCTCGCCGACGTATCCGTCGCGGAGCAACTGTTGGACGAACGCGATCGCCGGGGCCTGGCGGGCCTGCAATCCGACGACCGTGCGCACCCCCTGCTTGGCGGCAAGCGTGGCCATCGCTCGCGCGTCGTCGAGGTCGCGGCCGAGAGGCCACTCACAGTAGACGGCCTTACCGGCGGCAAGGGCGGCGGAGACGAGCGCGCGATGATGAGGGGCCTTGACCGTGACAGCGACCACGTCGATGTCGGGTTGCGTCACCAACTGCTCGTGGTCGGAGAACACCGCGCTGACTCCGAACACTTCGCCGGCCGCGCGGGCGGATTCGGCGTTGTGGGCGCTGAGTGCCCGGATCTCGTAGTTCGGCAGCGCGTGCAGGGCGGGGATGTGGGCGGTGGCGGCCCAGCCCCGGACGGGGCTGACGCCGACGATGCCGACGCCCAGCGTTGCCATTTAAAAACCGAGCACCTCGTCCACGAACACCACGGTGATCCGCCCCGGTGTGATCTCCCGATTGATGATGAGGACTTTGTTCACCGCGCTGCGCACGCCATACGCAGCCTGAGCGCGGGCGTCTTCGAGCCGATAGGCGTATTCGTTGATGCGAAGGAGACCTTGCTCGAGGTCGGGCACGATCTTCTGCGTCCCGACGACGAAAATGACTCGTCCGGCGCCGCTGGCATAAGGCCCGAGCTGGCTGCCGCTCATGGAAGCGACGAGCAGCGACCCGCTCTCAGTCACTGCATGGACACTCCCGAGCATGACATCCGGCGCCGCGCTGAGGCGGCGAATATCTTGGGCCTCGGTCTCGCGGTCCATGCTCCAGATCCGCGGGCGGAGCGCCGCGTAGCGACCGGACTTTTCGATCTCGTAGGTGATACCAAGCACGTCGAGCGTTTGCGAGGCCCCCTGGTGCACCGGGGAGGCATCAGGGATGAGGTCCAGGACCATCCGCTTTGCGGCGGCGTCCGACGCCCGGAGGACCGTGATCCCATTCGCCTCGAGGGCGGCCATGGTTCTTTTCACTCGGACGTCGTCGGCCCTTACGCCCCATCGCCGGGTCAGCGACCCATCCGGGTCGACTTCGACTTCCTTGAGCATCCGCAAATCTCCTCCAACGAGCGATATACTTGCAACTACAACCACTTTACCGGATGATGATTGCATATGCAAGTACCTTCGAAGCTTGACGCCGCGGCTGATTTCGATCGGATCACGGCGCGGGAGGTGCCGGGCAGGCGCGGCTTGCAGGCGTGGGACGCCCTACTCCGGGCACACGCCACGCTTTTGCGCGAGCTTGAGACCGATCTCGTAAGCAAAACCGGTCTGGCCCTGGCCGACTTCGACGTGCTGGCTCAGCTGGCCATCGCTGGAGGATCGCTGCGGATGACAGAACTGGCGGACCGGGCTCTCATCTCGCGCTCCGGGATGACTCGGCGTGTCACCCGCCTCGTTCACGAAGGCCTGGTGCGTCGTGCCCACGCCGATGCCGACGGGCGCGGTGTCGTGGTCCAGTTGACAAAGTCCGGATTGAGCCGTCTGACCGTTGCAGCACCGGTCCACATGCGCGGCGTTTCCGATCTATTCCTCACGAAGCTGGACGACCAGGAGCTCGCCGTTCTCGAGAGCGCCCTCGCAAAGGTCACGCTCGCCTGCACCTTTGGCTAAGGCTTGAGGCAGGCGTCCTGGTTGTGCGCCTCCGGCCAGGCGCGCTGCCTGGCCGGGGCGTTGTCGCTAGTGGGTGATTCCTAGTCGCGCCTACGCATGGTGGTGGCCGATGATGCACGGCCCGGAGGTCTGGTTGGCCGCGCGGAGTTTGTTGACGGTGTTGTCATCGGCGTAGGCGATGTGGGCGCATCCCGATGGATCCAGCGTCTCCATGATGAAGTCGAGCAGGTTACGATTCGAGCTCGGCGCCAGGCAGAAGATGCCCAGGTTACAGATGTCGCCGATGTGCATCGGCGTCGTCGTGATCTGGGTCGTCGTCCAGGTTGCGCTTCCCGTGCTCAAGGTCAGGGTGGTCGATTGGGCTGCGTAAAGGTTCCACGGGCAGGGCGGCGGGTAATTGGCCGGATTGCCGTTCGCCGGCCCCGGTCCTGCGCAACCGCCAGGGTTGGCTTTGCCGAATGCGTCGGTCGGAAGGATTTCCGACGTCCGCAGGTAGGCCACGTCGACTTGGCCGGGATCGCCGGCGGCGATGGCGGGGAACCAGTGGGTGCCGCGCTCGGCGACCGAGTTAACCCGATAGGCCCTGGCCGCGCTTCCGGGGATCAGCCCTCCGCCGCCGTCCCAGGTCGTGCCACCATCCTTCGACCAGACCACGTACATGTCGTACTCGCAAGATGTATCGCTCTGCACCGCACCCGCGGCGGACTCAGCGGAGCAGGTCGCCGGGTTCGAGTTCAGGTTGTTCGCGAACCCGAAGTAAGGATTGCCCTGGTTGTCAGTGGTGAAGCCGGCGAATGGCGTCGAAGGCCTGTTGCGCTGTCCAGGTGAGCCCATTGTCGTCCGAGTAGGAAATCCAGAGGGTATGGAACGACTGCAGCATGCTGACATTGCAACCAGTCGCGTTCTGCGCCAGGTCGGCGGCGATCCAAGCCACGAAGATCCGTCCAGCGTGCGGTAACCCCGGCTTCACAATCTGTACTCCCACCGGAACGGTGTTGCAAAAGGTATAGCCCTGCGCTACCAGCGTTCCGGCGACCGCGCCAGGCGTCACCGATGGGCTGGCGAGCACTTCCTGGGGTGGCCCGAACGTGGCACCGCCGTCATGCGAGATATTCACCCAGATCTGGCTCGGGCCGTAAAAGTCGTGGTACATAAGCACGACCTCGGCGGTGCTGGCGGTCCCGCCGGCCAGGATCGATGCCGCCACCCAATCGCGGTCGACGCCGAACGGCGAGCAGCTAGTGCCGCACTGGGGGAGGGCGCCTGCTCCGTGCGTCCAGGTGCTCCCATGGTCGACTGATTTCCAGACGTCGGCTTGCAGCGGGGCCACACCCTCGCTGCCGGCGAGGTTGCACAAGTAGACGGCGTTGGATTGGTCCGTCGCCAGGCAGTCGTCCCCGCTGTTTGGGTCCGCGGTCGTCACAGGTCTCCAGGTCTTGCCCCTGTCGGTCGAGGTGTAGGTGAGCGTTCCCCCGCTCGGGGTCGTGTCATAGAGCTGGCCGAGGCTGTCCGAGACGATCGAGGGTTCCCCGCCGTAAGGTCCGACATTCGCCAGGCTGTAGCCAGGGGAACTGGCCGCCAAGCCGGTTTGCATCCCCAGGGACGCCGAGGCCACCAAGCCGAGACCGAAACCGATACGTACGAGGGCCAAACCGCGCCGGAGCCAGAATCTCGTCTTCATCGTCCCACTCCCATCCATTGATGCGGGCCGCCTGCGACCAGCTCGTTGACAGATTACATCGAAGCGTCAGGATCGGGCTCATCTTGGATGGGGCAATCGGAGGCAGAAAAGATGGAACCGCGCCGGTGGGTTTTTCTCAGTTGATCGCTGCGGCGAAGAGCTGCCACTGGTCGGGTACGCCCTTCAGCATGTACACCCCGCGATCGCGGAAGGTTAATCCGGACCCAACGACGAGGTCCTTGATCGTGCGCGAGACGAGGACCTCGCCCGTGCCCGCCAGCCCCGCGATGCGCGCGCCAATGTGGATGGCCACACCCTCGACGTCGTCGCCGGCCAGTTCGACCTCACCGGTATGCAGGCCCGCGCGGATTTCGAGCCCGAGCAACCGAAGAGCATCAACCAGTGCAAGCGCGCAGCGGATCGCCCGCGCCGGTCCGTCGAAGAGCGCGAAGAAGCCGTCGCCAGTCGTCCGCATCTCGCGTCCACCAAAGCGCGCAAGTTCATCTCGGACCCGAGCGTGATGCGCTGTGAGCACATCGGTCCAGGCGGCGTCCCCGAGTTCCGCCGCCCGCTGGGTGGAGCCCACGATGTCGGTGAACAGCACCGTCGCCAGCACCCGGTTGGACTCGGGCCGGGATCGGACCCCGGTCAAGAACTCTTCGATCTCGCCCAGGACGGCGTCGGTGTCGCCAATCCACGGGAGGTGGTCGTCGCCTGTCAGCTCCACGAACGAGGCATTGGAAATGCCCTCGGCGAGATACCGACCCGCTCCCACCGGGATCACCCGGTCACCTGACCGGTGCAAGACCAGTGTGGGCACGCGTATCGTCGAAAGGATCGGGCGGACGTCTATCTCGGCGTTCATACGCGTCAGTGCGAGCACCGCTCCCGGACTGGCTCCTTGCCTGAGGTAGCGGGCCCAGTTCTCGCGGAAGCGCGCATCGCGGAGTTTGCTCGGAGCCCTCGAATCAAGCCCAACGGGGCCGCCCCAGTCGCGTTCGATCTCCTCAAGGAAGGCCTGTTGTTGCTCCATCGTCGTTCCCCACGGATAATCCGGTGCCTGCAGCCGCCGGGCGTAACCGCCGAAAAGGATGACGGCCGTCGTTCGTGCCGGATAGGTTGCCGCAAAGAGCAGGCACATCGGCGCACCCTCGGACACGCCAAGGAGCGTGACCTGCTCGGAGCCGATCGCATCGCAGACCGACCGAACGTCGTCGGTGCGGGTCTCGAGTGATGGCAGCTCAGCGTCCGGGACGGAATCGGACAGCCCGGTGCCGCGCTTGTCGAAGAGGATCAGCCGCGAAAAGGAGGCGAGGCGCTCGAAGAAGCGGGCCATGGTCGGCTCGCCCCAGGCCGCCTCGACGTTGGAGATCCAGCCGGGCACCCAGACCAGGTCCCGCGGTCCATCACCGATCACCTGGTATGCGATCGAGACGCCGTCGGAAGCCCTGGCATACCGCGTTTTCGGGATGACGCCCGGAGTCTAGCAGCGGCCTATCGGACCAAGGGGCTGGCGAGTGAAACCCTTTGCCCGCCGCAAGACGGACAGGCATGAACGGTGACGACGGTGGCGCCAACCAGGCTGACCGCATGCTCGGTCACCGGCCGTACCATCTCCTGGCATCCCTCACAGCGAACCAGGCCCCCTTCACCGCTCTCATCAGCCACTGTGAATCCCTCAGCCAGAGCCTAGATCACTTCGTGCAGGGCGTCAAGGCAATCAGCCTTTGCTCTAGGAGCGCTTGCGGTCGGTGCCCGGCAGCGACTTCGAGCGCGACACCACGGACAACACGAAGATGATCGCGGCAGCACCCAGGATCGCGGTGAGGATTGGCACGCCACCGGCGGTCATGTCGCCCGGGATTCTCCAGCGAAACATCTCGACGAGAAGCCAGGAGCCGAGGAGGGCGCCAAAGATCGCACCGACCAGGCCATAGGGCAACCGGCCCTGCGTCATCCGCTCGGCGACAAAACCGCAGACCGCCGCGATCAGCAGGAGCACGACCAGGTTCTCAAGGTTCATTCAAACGCCTCCACCCCGAGTAACCGCTGAGCTCGATGCCTCCTGTTGCCGGCGACCCGCTTCCACCGAATTGCGGCGGCGCCGCGACCGGCTCGTTACCGGCGCGATCATGGCGATAATCAGGGACATGCCCGAGCTCGGCCGCAAGGCCCGTGCCCAGTTGCCGGACAGCGCCTTCGCCTATATCGATTCCAGCGGCCGTCGGCGCCTGCCGATCAACGACGAGGCTCACGTGCGCAACGCCCTCGCGCGCTTCAATCAGGTCCGTTTCGAGGATGAAGCGACGCGAGACCGGGCGAGGACGCGGCTACTGAGAGCTGCCAAGAAGTACGGCATCGTGCCGCTTGGCTTCATGACCGGCCAGTTGCGCTCGCAGAGCCGGCAGGCCGCCGCCGGTAAGGCGGTCATCGAACTCGGCGGACTGGGGATGCCGGAGCAGCTCGAAACGCGGTTGCGGACGGTTCTCGGTGACCCGACGCTCTCGGTCCTCTACTGGTCCGAGTCCGTGGCCGCCTATCTCGACGGCGAGGGTCAGGCCGTGGCTCTTCCGGGGGAGGGTGCCGATCGCGCGGTTACCCTGCTCCCGCGCCGTGGCCAGCCGATGACGGCCCTGGTTCACGACCGCGCCGTTCTCGCCGACCCAGACCTCGCGAGGTCGGTGACGGCGGCGGTGACCCTCGCCATCGAGAACCAATGGATGCACAGTGAGATCCAGGCTCGGGCCGGTGAGGTCCGCACCCTGCCGACGGGGACCGTGACCTTTCTCTTCACCGACATCGAGGACTCGACCGGTCTGGTCGGGCGCCTTGGCGACGGATACGCGCGATTCCTGGCTGATGTTCGACGCCTGCTACGGGCGACGATCAACGAGCATGGCGGCCGAGAAGTCGATACCCAGGCCGACGAGATGTTCGCCGTCTTCGAGCAGGCGCGGTCCGGACTTGACGCGGCGCTCACCATCCAGCGGAAGGTTCGCGCCCGGGCGTGGCCGCAAGGCGTAGCGGTCCGAATTCGGATCGGCCTTCACACTGGCCGCCCGACCCTGACCGACTCGGGATACCTCGGCCTTGCTGTCCACGTCGCCGCGCGGATTTCCTTTGCGAGCCACGGCGGCCAGATCCTCGTTTCCGGCGCGGTCCGCGAGGCGGTTGCCGGCTCTGAGCCGGCGGGCGTGAGCTTCAGAGACCTCGGTCTGCATCAGTTCCATGGCTTGCCTTCGCCGGAGGCGCTTTTCCAGGTCGAGGCCGCGGACCTTCCTAGCGAGTTCCCCCCGCCGAGAACATTCGTCTGATCGCCCGTGGATTCCTAACGTCGACTCAGTGCGAGCCCGAAGCCTGCCAGTGGGCGGCGATCCGCTCTGCCGATAACGCGGCCGAGTAGATCGCGACATTGGCGAGCGACGCATCCGCGAACAGGCCGTCCATGCGGCGCCCGATGAACAACGGATCGGAGGTTTGCTTGGGGACGGCGGTCACCTTGAGCGTGCCGTCGAGCTTGCCGTTGAGGTAGATCTTCGCGGTGGCGCCGTCGTAGGTCGCGACGACGTAGTACCAGGTATTGAGCGCCAGCGTCGAGTTCGAGAGGACCGCCGGTGCACCGTCGGACGTCACCCGAAATTCAAGCTCACCATTGTGGTGGCTGTTCAGCACCTGGAACCAGCTGCTGCCGGCACCGCCTCCCGGCTCGACGTTCTTGGCGACGTACACCCCGTACTCGGTGTCGGTGTGTTTCTTGATCCACATCTCGATCGTCACCGTGTTGACCTGCAAGCTGGGTGAGTTCATGACGCTGGCGGCTCCGCTCTGGCCGTCGAAGGCAACCGCGCCTCCGGCGAGGGCACCGGGTTGCCCGAGCGTGTAAATCCCGACATAGCGACCCTGGTTGGCGTTGCCCGACGCATCGGCCATGGTGCTGCCGGTCGTTTCATCCATCCGCCAGTAGGCGACGGGGTGATCGGCGAGCACCGTGGCGCTGTAGGTCTTGGCCGTTGCCGCCGTCGACGCCGCCGTCGCGTTCCCGCACGAAGACATGACGGCCGCGACCGCCAGAAGAAGAAGCTCCCTCCTCACACCTATTCAAACGAGGATCGTGGTGGCGCCTTGCAACCCGGATCGTAAGGTTGCTGCGTGAGCCTGGCGCGACTTCATCGTGAGATCCTCGGCTGCACCCGCTGCGTCGAGGCGGGTTACCTGCCACGGGCCGCCCCGGTCTTGAGCGGGTACCCGGACAACCGCATCATGTTGATCGGCCAGGCGCCCGGCGCCGTCGAGGCGGTTCGCCGGTTGCCCTTCCAGGGCCGGTCGAGAAACGTCCTCATGGGCTGGTTGATCCGCGCCGGTTTTTCGTCGGAGGCGCAGGTGCGGCGCCAGGTTTACATGACGTCGATTACCAAGTGCTTCCCTGGCAAGGGTACCGGCGGAGGAGACCGGCGGCCCGGCCGCGCTGAGGTCGACCTCTGCCGCTCGCACCTCGATCGCCAGCTGGCACTGATCAAGCCCGAGCTTCTGATCCTGGTGGGCGGCCTGGCCCACGAACGCTTCCTGCCAGCTCGCCCGCTCGACGCCTTGGTCGGCCGGCTCTTCGACCTGTCCGGTCAGGAGGTCACAAGCGGCACTCACATCCGGCCGCTGCTGGTTCCGCTGCCGCACCCCTCTGGGGCGAGTCGCTGGCTCAATGCGGTCGAAAACCGGCGATTGCTGGACCGTGCACTGCGACGCCTCCGCCCGATAGCCCGGAGTTTGCTTGACGCTCAATTGGTGGGCGCCTAAACTTCCCGACAACAATGTCGCGAGATCCGGAACGCGATGCCGTCGAGCCCGAGAAGGCGCCGCCGGTCCCGCGGACGGCACCGGATGAACCCCCCGCCGCCGGCAAATCGGCCGAGGCCATCCTCGCCTCCATCTTCGCTCCGGTGGCGGAGGCCAGTCCGCTGGAACAGCTGGAACAAACGATCCGCCACCCGAAGAAGCTCATCTACATCGCCATGTCGAACCGCAACTTCTACTGGCGGATGCACGTCTCGAAGCTGGTCCTCGATGAAGGCTACGTGCCCATCAACCCCTTCATGCTCTTCGATTACTACCTGCTGCACACAGTGCCCAAGCAACTGGTGCGCGAGGCGATCAACAACCTGCTCTCGCGTTGTGACGAGGTTTGGGTCTTCGGCACGATGAGCCTGGGTGTCAAAGTCCAGCTCGGTATCGCGAAGCGACTCAAGAAACCGTTGCGCTTCTACGACATCGCGGACCTACCGGAGCAGGTCTACCGCATCTCCGAGAAACTCGCCCAGGAAGAGGGGCGCGACTGACACACGTCAGATCCGGGTGATCAGATCGCGCTCGAGGCTCTCGCGGGCCTTGAGCACGAGCTTGCGCAGCGCGGGCCGCTCGGTGACCGCCCACTCGACCTGGCGCAGCGCGCTGTAGAGGCCCTTGAGGGCCTTGACCGCATCCCCCAGCTCGACATCGGTCGGCGCCTGCATCTCGGTTAGTGGGGTGCCGCTGCACCAGTCGTAGGTGAAGTTGACGTAATCCGACGAGAGCGGTCGGAAGTTCTCTTCGCCGCGTTCCTTCTCCCGCGCGGAGAACCGGTAATAGATGATGCGGAGTCGCTTCTGCGCGAGCGCGATCCCACCGGTCGGGAGGCGCCGGCGCGGCCGCGGGCGATCGCGATTGCGGTCCTCGGCCGTGACCATCACCAGGGAGGCCGCCAGCTCGGCCGGCGTCAACTCTTCGAGCCAGCCGTCGGCAATGGCCTGCGTGATGATCAGGCTGTTCTCGCCATAAATCCGAGAGGCGAGGAGGCCTTTCTCGGTTGGGACCGCTCCCTCAAGGAAGTCGAGTTCGGCCAGCACACCGCGCAGTGCGTGCATCCGCCGGCGGTATTCTCCCTGGCTCCGTTCGGCGTCCTGCTCCGAGGCGCGGATCCGTGTTTGTAGCTCTTTCACCTCCGCCTGGTGCGCCCGATGCTCGGCATTAAAGGGGCACTTCCGGCAGGGAAGCTGGTTGAGTTTGTGTTGCCAGGTCTGCAACTCCTCCTTGAGCTGCGCGAGCGCGCGCCCGCCGGCCTCGCGCGTCGAACCTCCGCGACGTCGCCGGCCGCGGTGCCAGTGCTCCCGCCGCAACCGTCGCATCCGGACCCGGAGGGAGCCGATTTCCTCCTCGGCCTGCGTAAAGGCGCTGAAGGTGGACTCGGTGCAACACGGCTCCCCCTCGGCGTGGAAGCGGCTGGCGACCACATCGGCAAGACGCTGGCGTAGATTTGCCAGCCGGTCGTCGAGTCCGCGGCGGGCCACCACTTTCTGGTACTGGCCGAAGGAGCGCTCCATCAGCAGGTCGACATCTTCCGGCGGGTGGTAGCGGAGCAGGTTGAGCGCCATGTTGTAGGTGGGGGCGAATTTGCTTTCCACCGTCATCTCTTCGCCGGTAGCCGCCTCGTAGACCGTGCCGATGTCGATGTCGGGCTCCTTGAGGATCACGCCATGGCCGATGGGATCGATCCCTCGGCGCCCCGCCCGGCCCATCAACTGCGTCAACTCGCCGGAGGTCAGCGGCGCGAAGTCGCGGCCGTCGAATTTCGTAAAGGACGAGACCACGCAGGCTCGCGCCGGCATGTGGATGCCCAGCGAGAGGGTCTCGGTGGCGAAGACGACCTTGATCAGGCCACGCTGGAAGAGCTCTTCGACGAGCTCCTTGAGATAGGGGAGGAGACCGGCATGGTGCATCGCCAACCCCCGCCGGAGCGTTTCCCCATCGAGGAGATTGCGATAAAGCTCGGCTTCATCGGCATCCTCGATCTGCGCCAAACGAGCGCTGACCGCCGCGTCGATCTGCGCTTTTTCCGCGCCGCTGGTCAGGTCGAAACCGTGCACCGCGCAGCGTGCTAGCGCCTCGCGGCAGCCGCGCCGCGAAAAGATGAAGTAGATCGCCGGCAGGAATTCGCGGTGCCGAAGACGCTCGACCACGGGGAGGAGGTCATTCTCCGGTGGGCGTCGCAACTGGGAGAGCCGGTAGTCGGTCGCTGTCTCCGCCTGGGCCCGCTGGCGCGTTTCACGTGGGATGCCACCCTGCTCGTCGAGCAGGGGGTAGAACTCGTTGCGCATCGCCAGCCAGATCCGAAGCTCGACCGGACGCTTGGTGACGCTCACGGTGGCGATGTCGCCGCGCTGCAGGCTCATCCACTCCGCGACTTCCTGGAAGTTGCTGATGGTCGCGGAGAGGCCGACGAACTTGATGTGCGGCGGCGCCTGGATGATGATCTCCTCCCAGACCGCGCCGCGCGGGAAGTCATCGATGTAATGGACTTCGTCGAGGATGACGTAGCGGACCTGCTCGAGCCGCCGCGGGTCCTCATAAATGAGGTTGCGCAGGATCTCCGTCGTCATGACGACGACAGGGGCCCCGGGGTTGATGGTGTTCTCGCCGGTGACGAGGCCAACGTAACCCTCGCCATGGAGCCGCTGGTAGTCGCGATATTTCTGGTTGGACAGCGCTTTCAACGGAGTCGTGTAAATCGTGCGCGCACTGGTCTCGAGGCCACGAAAGACGGCGTAATCCGCGATGACGGTCTTGCCTGAGCTCGTCGGTGCCGAGACCAGTACGCCCTGGTGCGCCTCCAGCTTTTCGATGGCCTCCACCTGGAAGGGATCGAGCGGCCAGGGCAGCGTTGCCTGAAACGCGTCGATCAACGACTGAGGCGCAACGGCTTCACTCAAGGGCTCAAACCCATACTAGGTGGCCCTGCGGCGCCGGAGGTTAGCGCTTCTTGAGCGGGCCGACCAGCTCAGCCGTGGCGGCGCGGTCGCGATCCTTTAGCCAGCGCAAGCGGGTCTCTTCCACCTCGTCGGTGTAGCGCTGCCGGGAGCGGCGCATCGCCTTTGCGACGGCGTTGCGGACGAGCGGCTCGGGCCCTTTCGCCAGCCGCTCCAGGATCGATTTCGCGGCCGGCCAGTGGAATGAACCGATCGCGCTCGAGAACGCCATGGCGACATTCCAGCGGACGATCTGATCACGGTCGCGCGACCATTCGCGCAGGGACTTGAGCGTCTCTTTCGGGTCAACGCGCAAGAGGCCGTCGCCGATGGCGGACTGACCGAGGTTGCGGCGGACGTAAGGCTCCTCGTCCCGCAGGAGCGGCTGGAGCAGCGCCAGCAGGTCCGGGACTCGCTCCGGCTTGTCGCGGCGCGCCGCGTACTTCACGGCCTGCACCACGGAGCGCCGGAGATTCTCGGAGCGGGACGAGCGTAGCTCCTCCAGACGTCCGCGAATCCGGACGAAGTCGCGGTCGAGCAGCGTCCCGAGCAGCCCGCCGGCCGCCTCGCGCACTTCCCAATGGGGATCGTCGGCGAGCGTCTCCGCGGTTCGCAGTACGCCCTCCGGGTCCTCGGGATAGCGGCTCGCGAGCAGCAAGCAGGCGACCTGGCGGCCGCTTGGAGATGGCGAGGTCGCGAGCGCGTCGATCCAACGGGCGACCCGCCCCGTCTGTGGTGCCAGTGCGGTGGCCAGCCGTTCTCCGACCTGCTGGCGCAGGGAAGCCGGGCTTCCGGGACGCCCATGGTGGAGCTGGCCGTCGAGTGCGGAGACGACCCCGCCTGGATCATCCCGCGCCAGTGCGGCGAGAATGGCGGAGAGGGGGCCTTCCTCGACGCTGCCGACCTCGTCGGCTCTGACCGCGGGGCTCATGTCCTGAGAATCTCGATGTGGTGCTGGTGCAGGACGGCTCCTCCATTGTGATCCTCGACGAAGTCGACGATCTTGCTCAGCATCGCGTTGGCATGCCGGCTATCGTTGCTAACGCAGGTTACCCCGATTGCCAGCGATTGCCAGCGATCCAGGTCCGCCACCTCGGCGACCGACACGTTGAAGCGGCCGCGGAGTTGTTGCACCAAGGAACGGCTCACCTGGCGTTTTCCCTTGAGGCTGTGATTTTCCGGCAACTGGAAGATGAGCTCGCAGGTGCCCACAACCATCTTTGTCCCATAAGGATACGTAACAACTCACCAAAGACCTATGGCAAGCTTCCAAAGTTCTCTTATAGTGGCGGCATGAGCGCGGCCGTACGTGCGCCGGCGCCCGCGGAGATGCCCAGCGAGCTGCCCGAAACCGTGCCGGCGCTGTTCCAGCGAACCGCGCAGCGCCGGGGTGACGCGCCCGCCCTTCACTTCAAAGCGGGGGAACGCTGGACGCCGATCAGCTGGGTCGACTACAACCGGGCGGTAAGCCGGGTCGCCAACGCCCTGCTCGCCGAGGGGCTGAATCCACAGGATCGGGTGGCGCTCTGGTCCTCGAACCGCCCGGAGTGGCAGATCGCCGATATCGGCATCGCGCACGCCGGGCTGGTGACCGTCGCCATTTACCAGTCCGATGCGGCGGAGCAGGTCCGGTACCTGTTGAACCACTCCGAATCGAAGCTGCTGATCGTCGAGCACCGGAAACTGCTCGACGAGGTGATTGCCCTGCGCCCGGACCTGCCCGGATTGCAGCGAGTCATCCTGATCGAGGGCGACGCGCCGGAAGGCGACGGTTGGGTCCTCACCTGGGAACAGGCGCTGCGGCGCGGCGACGAGTTCGGACGCAGCCGCCCGGGGCTGCTCGCCAGCCGCTGGCAGGCAGTGAGGCCGGAGGACACCGCCAGCCTCATCTATACGTCCGGCACCACCGGCCTGCCCAAGGCCGCGATCCTGACCCATCGCAACCTCACCTGGACGGCGGTGGCGACCTTACAGTGCTTCCGCGGCGACCCGCATGACCGGGTGGTCTCCTATCTGCCGCTGGCCCACGTGTTGGAGCGCGTGGTGAGTGAGCTGCGCCAGCTCTGCACCGGCTGCGAGGTGTACTTCTGTCCAAAGATCGACCAGGTGATGGAGGTCGTCGCTCAAGTCCATCCCACCTACTTCACATCCGTGCCGAGACTGTGGGAAAAGATCTACGCAGGCATCCGCGAAAAGATGGACAAGGTCAGCGGAC
>VBEQ01000244.1 GCA_005881235.1 Chloroflexota bacterium
TACGAGGGTTGGTATTGCGTCTCCTGCGAGGCATTTAAGCAAGACGCGGACCTCAAGGGCGGGTACTGCTTGATCCACCCCACGCTGAAGGCGCAATGGCTGAAGGAGGAGAACTACTTCTTCAAGCTGTCGAGCTACCAGGACCGGCTACAGCAGCACATCGACAAGCACCCGGAGTTCATCCAGCCGGAAACGCGTCGGAACGAGGTGCTCGGCTGGCTCCGGGCCGGCCTGCAGGACTTCAGCATCTCGCGCTCGACTATCAAATGGGGCATTCCCTTCCCCGGCGACGACAAGCATGTCGTCTACGTTTGGGGCGATGCGCTGGTCAACTACGTCACCGGCGTCGGATATGGGACCGACGAGGCGATGTTCAAGCGCTGGTGGCCGGCCGACCTCCACGTGATCGGGAAGGACATCACGCGTTTCCACTGCCTCTACTGGCCGGCGATGTTGATCTCGGCCGGTGTGGCGGTGCCGAAGCGGGTCTATGCGCACGGCTTCCTCACCGTCCGCGGCGAGAAGATGAGCAAGAGCCTGGGCAACTACATCGATCCGCTCGAAGCCGCCGATCGCTTTGGCGCGGAGGCGGTGCGCTATCTGCTGCTACGTGAACTGCCCTTCGACCGGGACGGTGAGATCAGCTGGGAGACGATGACGGATCGATTCAACGCCGACCTCGCCAATGACCTGGGGAACTTTATCTATCGAACGCTTTCGATGCTGCAGCGCTATTTCGACGGCAAGCTACCGGCCCCAGACGGCGACGCCACGGCCCTCGACAAGCAGCTCCAGACGGCCTTCGAGAAAGCCGTACGCGGACAGGACAAGCACATGAAGGCACTCGATTTCACGGGTGCGCTCGATCTGATCTGGGAAGCGGTCAACCGCGGCAACAAGTACATCGAGGAAAGCGCCCCCTGGGTGCTGGCCAAACAATCGGACCAGCGCAAGCGGCTGCAGACGGTGATGTACAACCTGGTCGAGGCGATCCGACTCACGACCTACTTGATCTCACCCTTCCTGCCGGAGACGGCCGCCAAGGTCGCGCTGCAGATCAAAGCCGACTTGAAAGCCCCCTGGGCCACGGCGCGGGAGTGGGGGAGACTGGCACCGCGGACGCAGACTGCGCTCGGCGGCGTCCTCTTTCCCCGCATCGAGAAACCGGAGCCCGTCGCCTGATCGATTCGCACGCCCATCTCCTGCACCTGCGCGAGCACCTCACGCCGGAGCAGGCGCTGGAAGAGGCGCGGGCCGCCGGCGTGCACACCGTGGTCAACATCGGCGACGACGCCTCGGACAACCGGCCGGGCGTCGAGCTCGCGGAGCGGATCCCGGGGCTGACAACGACCATCGGCCGGCACCCACACTCCGCCGGTGATCCGATCGGTGCCGCCGAGCGCCGCGAGCTGCGCCAGCTCGCGGGCCACCCGAGCGTGGTGGGCGTGGGGGAGATCGGCCTCGACTATCACTTCACCGACTACCATCGCGTTCCGGCTCTTGAGCAGAAGCAGGTCTTCCGCCAGATGCTCGGCCTCGCCCTCGAGGTGAGGAAGCCGGTGGTGCTGCACACGCGAGATGCCTTTCCTGACCTGCTCGCCATCCTCGACGAGTTTCCGGGTGTCGACGGTGTCTTTCACTGCTTCAGCGGCAACTCCGCGTTCGCCGCCGAGGCACTGGCCCGCGGGTTCTACATCTCCTTCGCCGGAACCGTCACGTATCCCACCGCACACGGGGTGATCGCGGCCGCCAGTATCATCCCGCTGGATCACATGCTGGTGGAAACCGACGCGCCGTTTCTTCCGCCGCAGAGCCGGCGCGGGCAGCCCAACGCGCCGCGCTACCTCGTCGAGACGGTGGAGCGGATCGCGAAACTCCGTGGCACGACCGTGGCAGAGATCGCCGATGCGACCGGCCGGAACGCCATCGACCTCTTTCGGTTGAACCACGCCGGCTAGGAAACGCCCTCTCGACCTGACCGATCCCTCGGTGATCCGGGGGGTGGCGCGACGCTTCGGGATCCGATATCAACGCCGCTGGGGCCAGAACTTCCTCGCCGACCGGCGGCAGCTAGACCAGATCGTCGACGCCCTGGAGATCGCACCAGGTGACCACATCGTCGAGGTCGGTCCTGGCCTGGGAGCGCTGACGGTCGAGCTGGCAAGCCGGGCTCGCGCCGTGGCGGGCGTCGAGATCGACCCCGCCTGTGTTAAGGCCGCAGGCCTGACTCTGCGGGATCGTTCCAACGTGCGCATCGTCGAGGCCAACATCCTGCGCACCGCGGTCAGCGAGTTGCTGCCCTCGCCCTATCGGGTCGCCGGCAACATTCCGTACAACCTCACGGGCGCGCTCTTCGTCCACCTCCTCGAGCAGCCGCAGCCGCCGGCCCGCATCGATCTCCTGGTGCAGAAGGAAGTGGCGGAGCGCATCGTGGCCCCGCCCGGCGACTGGAGCCTGGCCACCCTGGGTGTTCGCGTCTACGGCCGGCCCGAGCTCACGCTGCGTGTTCCGCGTGGCGCCTTCCTGCCGGTGCCACGGGTCGATTCGGCTCTTGTCCGTATCACCCCCGAGGCGGAGCCTGCGCTCCCACGGGGCGACTTACCGGCTTTCTTCGAATTCGTGACACCCTTCTTCCAGGCTCGTCGCAAACAGCTCACGTTTGTCTTGAGTCGACGGCGGGGCCTCGGCGCCGCGGAGGCTCGTGCCCGGTTGAGCGTTATAGACATCGATCCGGCGCGGCGTGCCGAGACCCTGACGCTGGAGGAATGGCGGCGAATTTTTGAGAATGAGCGCGAACGATGACAACTAGCTACGATTTAGGCGCCTTGAAGCAGCCAGACGAGGTCGGCGCGGGCCGCGACCCGCGCGACATCATCCTTCCTCAGCCTGGCTTCAAGACCGTGCTCGCCAACCGGGACTTCCGCCTGATCTGGTCGGCTCAGGTCGCCTCGCAACTGGCCGACAAGTTCTTGATGTTCGCGCTGCTCATCCTCACCTACAGCATCAGCCGGGCGAGCACCCACGGCGCCGCCCTCTTTCTCGCGTACACGTTCCCCTCTGTCTTCCTCAGTCCACTCGCCGGGGTGTACGCCGACCGGCACGACAAGAAGCGATTGATGTTCTCCACCAATGCCATCCGCGGCGGCCTGATCCTGCTGATCCCGCTCAGCCAGCTCGTTCCCTATTTCGCACATGTCACCTGGCATCTGTTCCTCATTATCTTTCTCTTCGCCGCGGTCGGCCAGATCTTCGCGCCCGCCGAGGCGGCGGCCATCCCCTTCATCGTGGGGAACGAGGAGCTGATGACCGCCACCTCGATGTTCACCAGCACGGTGATCGTCACATTGCTGGTCGCCGTGCCGCTGTCGACGCTTGCCGTCCGCTTTCTCGGGACGGACTCGCCCTACTGGATCGCCGCCGCCCTCTTTCTGCTGGCCGCCTGGCTGATCTACGCGGTCAAGACCGATCTGCACGCGCGCACGCACCAGGCTGTCGCGGCGAAGACCGACATCCTCTACGAGCTGCGCGAGGGCATCTCCTACATCGTCGCGCGCCCGTTAGTCCGCTTCGCCGTGGTGCAGCTGAGTCTTACGATTGCCGTAATCTTCTCGATCTTCGTGCTGGCGCCGAGCTACATGAGCACGGTGCTCCACCTGCAGGTCACCGACGTTTACCTCTTCCTGGCGCCCGCGGTGATCGGCATGCTGGCCGCCGCCTTTTACCTTGGGCAGTACGGTCGCCATTTCCGGCGCAGCCGGCTCCTGATCGGCGGACTGGTCTCCGCGGGCGTGACGCTGATGGTGATGGCCTCCGTGCCCTACTTGCTCGAACAGCTGAATGCCAGCTGGCTGCTTGTCTCCTTCCCCGTGGTGTTCGGCTTCATCGGCGGGCTCGAGTTCGGCGCGCTCTTTATCCCGGCGTTCACGGTCCTGCAGGAGAAGACGGAGGCGGAGTTGCGCGGCCGCATCTTCGGCGCCATGTTCACGGTCGTCAACGCGGCCGTCGCCATCCCGATCCTGCTGGCCGGAGGCCTGATCTACGCGGTCAAGACCGATCTGCACGCGCGCACGCACCAGGCTGTCGCGGCGAAGACCGACATCCTCTACGAGCTGCGCGAGGGCATCTCCTACATCGTCGCGCGCCCGCTAGTCCGCTTCGCCGTGGTGCAGCTGAGTCTTACGATTGCCGTAATCTTCTCGATCTTCGTGCTGGCGCCGAGCTACATGAGCACGGTGCTCCACCTGCAGGTCACCGACGTTTACCTCTTCCTGGCGCCCGCGGTGATCGGCATGCTGGCCGCCGCCTTTTACCTTGGGCAGTACGGTCGCCATTTCCGGCGCAGCCGGCTCCTGATCGGCGGACTGGTCTCCGCGGGCGTGACGCTGATGGTGATGGCCTCCGTGCCCTACTTGCTCGAACAGCTGAATGCCAGCTGGCTGCTTGTCTCCTTCCCCGTGGTGTTCGGCTTCATCGGCGGGCTCGAGTTCGGCGCGCTCTTTATCCCGGCGTTCACGGTCCTGCAGGAGAAGACGGAGGCGGAGTTGCGCGGCCGCATCTTCGGCGCCATGTTCACGGTCGTCAACGCGGCCGTCGCCATCCCGATCCTGCTGGCCGGAGGCTTCGCCGACCTCTTCGGCGTGACCTGGGTCATCTTCGGCATGGGCTGCCTGCTGGCGGCGAGTGGCGTGATCTCGGCGTTGGCCGGGCGTCGCAGTCCGCTTGTCCCGCCGAGCCTGTCGACGAACGGCAACGCGCCGGTCTGACATCATGGCCGAAGTCGACCCGGCCGGTCCGCTCTGCGTGACCTTCCGCATGACGATTGACGATTACCGCAATGGTGTGCGCAGGCTCGCCTGGGCCCTATGGCCGATCCGGCTGATCGTCGTGGTTACGATCGCTGCCGCCATCGCCGGTTTGACGGGCGCCCTGCTCCCTAACCGGATCCTCGCCATCGTCGGCGTGGTGGTCTTCGTGATCTACGCCCTGCTGCTGGCCTCCATCCTCTACATCAGGCCGGGGCAGGCCTTTCGCCGGCGCGCCGACCTGAAGGGTGATCAAACCTACTGTTTTTCCGAGAGCGGCGTATCCATGACTTTCGTGAGCGGTGATTCACGGGTCAAGTGGTCCTACTTCGTCGGCCTGCTGGAGACCAAAGACCTCTATCTGCTGCGCCATCCGATCAGGCAAATAGGTTCGATCATTCCCAAGCGGGCGTTTGCGGATCCAGCTGCGGAAACGGAGTTCCGGCGGTTCGCTCAGCGCATCGGGAAGGGGGCGCAGCCGACCGCCTAGGAGGCCTCCGAATACAAACGGAATCGGCTAAACTGCCGCGCAGGGCGCATAGCTCAGTTGGTACGAGCGCTTCCATGACAAGGAAGAGGTCACAGGTTCGACTCCTGTTGCGCCCACCAGACAGCTCGACCGCCATCTGATTCATGGCCATGATGAAAACCGACCTCGACGCGCTGGTCCGGGAGGTCAGGGCCGCCGGGTCGCACCTACGCGGTCCGGATGCCGAGACCTGGGCGGCCCGGCTCGATCGCGATCACGACCGCATCCAGCAGGGTTTAGCCTGGCTCCTCGAGAATGACCCGACCGTGGGACTGGAGCTTGCGCTCGCTTTACCTGACTACTGGCATCTTCGCGGTCAGTGGGCGGAGGGAAGGGGCTGGCTCGAACGGTTGCTGGCTGCGGTCAGGGATCCGTCACCGACGTTGCGGTGCCGGGCCCTGAGTAGTCTTTCGGGCCTTGCCTTCCGACAGGGCGACAACGAGACGGCACGGCAGCGCGCCAACGACGCCCTGGCCATTGCGCGAGGTTTGGGCGACGCGCGGCTAATCGTCGGTGCGCTAACCCGGCTCGCCCGCGTGGGTTTGCGGGACAACAACCCGCGCCAGACCATCGCCTTGAGCCGAGAAGCGATGGCGCTCGCGGATGCCGCCGGCGACGAAGAGCTGTCCCTTCAACCGCTCCACTGCCTTGCCGAAGCGACTCGTATGGCCGGTGACTACGAAGGAGCTCGAGAGCTCTACCGGCGAAGTCTTGACCTGAACCGCAAGCGCGGGGATGACATGGTGATCGGCACCGAGACCAGTAACCTGGCGGCGGTTGAGCTCCGGTTCGGAAATGTCGACGCAGCGGTGCGCCTATGGCGCGAGTCGCTCGCGCTCGCTCATCGAACCGAGAACCGCTACCTCCTGCCTTATCCCGTCGCCGGCCTCGGCGAGGCGGCCGCCGCGCAACGCGATTGGGACCGAGCGGCACGGCTCTTAGGAGCGGCGAGCGATCTGTTCAAAGCCAGCGGCGCCGCGATAGATCCGGCTGACGTTCCGGCTTATGACGCCGCGGTGGCTGCAACCCGAGCTGCGTTGACCGCTGCGTTCGAACGCGCCTGGTCATCTGGCGAGTCAATGTCCGCAGATGAGATCGTCGCCTTCGCATGAGATGCCCGGCATCCCTCAAAGGAGGAACCTGAATGGCAAATGAACCTGCCGCGCCGAAAACTCCGTCAACGAACATTCGCATCGAGCGCACATATCCCACCTCAGCTGAGGAGGTGTGGCGCCTCTGGACCACCAGCGATGGGATCGAGTCGTGGTGGGCACCCGACGGATTTACGGTCGAGGTCCGCAAGCTCGAGCTGCGACCTGGCGGTGAACTTGTCTACGCCATGACCGCGACCGGCTCGGAGCAGGTCGAGTTCATGAAAGGGGCGGGGATGCCGCTAACGACCGAGGCACGCAAGACCTTCACCGAATTGACGCAACCAACGCGCATTGCCTACCGGTCGTTGATCGACTTCGTTCCCGGTGTCGACCCGTACCAGGAACTCACGGTCGTCGACCTGACGCCGAGCGGCGACAGTGTTCGAGTCGTCATGACGATGGAACCGCTGCACGACGAGGTATGGACCCAGCGGCTGGTCATGGGCCGTGAAAACGAGCTCAACAACCTCGCCAGGGTCATCGATCGCCAACACGCCGGGATGAAGCGACCGTAACCGCGGGCCGGCCGCGGTGACAGTCCCGGCGCCACCAGCCGTTATACCGGCATGGCGTCACGGGCTACCCGCTTTCGCCGCTGGCTCGCGCAGCTGCTCGACTACGTCCTGTTGCACGGTACGAGGCTGCCCTAAACCCGCTACCGTCTAGGCATGGCGGTCGAAGCCGAGTTGCTCTCGCTGGCCGATGTTCGAGCCGCCGCTGACCGAATCCGTGCCCATATCGTGACGACGCCCACCATCTCAGGTGAGCCCATCGCAGGCGTGGACGTCTGGCTCAAGGCGGAGAACCTCCAGAGGACCGGCTCCTTCAAGGTCCGGGGCGCCGTCAACGCGGTCCTTCAGCTAAGCCCTGAGCAGCGGCAACGCGGCGTCATTACGCTGTCGGCGGGCAATCACGGCCTGGCGCTGGCCTACGCGGCGCAAATCATTGGAATCCCCTGCCTCGTGGTGGTCCGGGAGGACGCGCCGCTGAGCAAGCTCGAGGCGATCCGCCGCCTCGGGGCGGAGATCGTGCTGACCCCGATCGCTCGCTGGCAGGAGCGACTCGAGGCCGAGCAGCGCGAGCGCAACCTGTACCTCGTGCACCCCTTCGATGATCCGGCGGTTGCCGCCGGTCAGGGCACGGTAGGTCTCGAGATCCTCGAGGTGGTGCCTGACCTTCGCAGCCTCGTGGTGCCGGTCGGCGGGGGCGGTCTGATCTCGGGCATCGCTATCGCGGTGAAGCAGCAGCGCCCCGACGTACGGATCATCGGCGTCGAGCCCGAACAGGCGCCGGGGGTGACCGAGAGCCTTGCCGCCGGGCACCCGGTCGTGCCATCCCGCCTCGATACCGTCGCCGAGGGCCTGGCCGCGCCCTACACGCGGCCGCTCACCCTTGGATTGATCCGGCGCTACGTCGACGAGATGCGGACCATCAGTGATGCGGCGATCATCGAGGCACTCACCGCGATCGTGCTGCGGGGCAAGCTCGTCGTGGAGCCCGCCGGCGCCGCCGCCATGGCCGCGTTGCTGGCCGATCCCGCGATCGAACGCCCGGCCGTGGTCGTGCTCAGCGGCGGCAACCTCGACGGCCGGCGACTCGCGGGATGGTTGCGGCCCCCACCCTGACCCTCCCCCGCAAGCGGGAGAGGGCAAAAGAAAAAAATCCCCGGGGGCGCACCCGGGGATTTTGAGCGAAGGGCGGTTTGACTGTCTTAACGCAGCCAACCCCAATCACTTACGGGCATTGCGCATGCAATAATTTCGCTCGACGATGAGTCCCGCCCCGGACGACGACTCGAGCGCGGCTGCCCTCCTCATCTTCGAGAACGATCCACGGCAGGCGATCGCCTATCAAGAGTTGTTCGCCGGCAGCGGGTATCGGGCGCAGACCGCGCTTCCCGACCAGGACGTGCAGCAACTGTGCGAGCGCCTCAAGCCCGCCGCGGTCCTCATCGACATGGGCATCTGGGAAGCGGACACCGCCTACGTCTTTGGAGTCCTCAATGGGGCCCAGGGCTTCGAACGACCGGTGACGATCGCCCTCTGCATCCTTCCTCACCAGGTACGGCGCGCCAGGAAGTTCGGCGCGGACGGCCTCTGGGTCCGGGGGGTCGACGACGCGGCGGCGCTCCCGCGGCTCACCGGCGACCTGCTCCAGCAGCGCCGCGAGGGAAAGCTCAAACCGCGAGTTCCCTCTACCCCGTTGTAGTCACCGCACAAGCCCGCGCTAAAAACCCTAGCGTTTCTTTACACGTCCTCGTCATCCGTTGATCCGCCTCTCGTCTTATCCCCAGCTATTCCTCTCACCGCTGTCGTTGTGTGGATAAGCGCGGCGGATGCTTGACACGCAACAAAGGGCGCGCATAATCAATAACGCGCCAGGGAGACCGGTCTCGGCAGGGACCGCAGTAGAGAAGATGGAGGGAAACGTTTGGTGATCGCTCACGGTTTGAAGCAAACTGCCTCGCTCAAGATCTGCGCCCGTCCGGGATGTGAAGCCTCCGTCAAGAAGACAACGGCCAGGTACTGCAGCATCCGTTGCTGTGCAATCGACCCCAGCCGTAAGGAGCGCCTTCGCCGTCAGGCCCGTCGCGCGCCGATCATTCCCCTGGCGCATCAACTCCCTCTCATGTTCCAGGTCCACCGGGACATCGAGGCGTCGCTCGACGACCGAATCTTCGGCCGGGAAGACATCCCGGCCGGTTTGCAGCGGCTGCGGGCGGTCTAACCTAGTCCCTTTCGTTCCAACTCGCTCCGTATAATCGGCTCCACCCTTAAGGGGTGAGCCATGAGCGAAGACCTGGAAACCCTGCGCCATTCGACCGCGCACGTGATGGCGGCGGCCGTGCTGGACCTTTTTCCCGGGACCGTGATCGGCATCGGCCCCGCGACCGACGAAGGCTTCTACTACGACTTCGCCTTCACGGACCGGCTGCAGCCCGAGGCCCTGCCGCGGATCGAGGCGAAGATGCGCGAGATCATCAAGCAGGCTCTCCCGTTCGTGAAGGAGGAGATTCCCCGCGGTGATGCCGTCGCCCTCTTCGAGCGGTTGCACCAGCCGCTGAAGGTCGAGCTGATCGCCGACAAGGTCACCGACGCCACCGCGCGCATCTACCGTACCGGCGACTTCGTCGACCTCTGTCTCGGTCCGCACGTCGCCAACGCCGGCCAGCTCGGGGCCTTCCGCCTGCTGTCCATCGCCGGCGCCTACTGGAAGGGCAGCGAGAAGAACCAGCAGCTCACCCGGATCTACGGGACGGCGTTTCCGACGGAGGCGGAGCTCGAGAGCCACCTGAAGATGCTCGAGGACGCCGCCAAGCGCGACCACCGCAAACTGGGAAAGGACCTCGATTTATTCGTCGTCGACGAGATGGTGGGTCGTGGGCTGCCCCTGTTGACCCCCAAGGGCACCGCGGTCCGGCGCCAGATGGAGGAGTTCATTCTGCGGCTGGAGCAACGCCAGGGCTACCAGCACGTCAAGACGCCCGATATCGCGCGTCTCGAGATCTACAAGATCAGCGGCCATTTCGAGCGCTACCGGGAGTCGATGTACCCCCCTTCCGAAATGGAGGACGAGGAGTGGCAACTGCGGCCGATGAACTGTCCCCATCACATCCGCGTGTTCGCGCGAAAGGCGTACAGCTTCCGGGACCTGCCGGTGCGCCTCGCCGAGCTGGGCACGGTCTACCGCTACGAGAAGTCGGGAGAGGTCTCCGGCCTGATCCGGGTGCGGGCCTTCACGATCAACGACGCCCACATCTTCTGCCGACCGGATCAGCTCAACGAGGAATTCGAGCGGGTGATCCAGCTGATCTTGCAGGTGTATCGGGCGTTTGGTATCAAGGACTTTCATTTCCGGCTCTCCCTCCGTGACGAGGTCAGCAATAAGTGGATGGGGGACCCGGCCGTGTGGCAGCGTGCCCAGGACGCTGCTCGCGAGGCGCTGCGCGCCTCGGGCCATCCATTTGTCGAAGCGCCGGGCGAAGCCGCCTTCTATGGACCCAAGCTCGACGTCCAGATCAAGGATGCGATCGGCCGCGAATTCACGCTGTCGACCAATCAGATCGACTTCCTCATGCCGGAGCGCTTCGGCCTCGAATATGTGACCTCCGAGCAATCCATGACGCGACCGGTGATGATCCACCGGGCGCCGATCGGCTCGATGGAGCGCTTCATGGCTTACCTCATCGAGACCTATGCCGGTGCGTTCCCGGTCTGGCTGGCTCCCGTCCAGCTCGTCTTCATCCCGATCGCCGACCGGCACCTCGAAGCTGTCGGCCGCCTCGCCCAAGGCTTCCGGCAGCGCGATTTGCGTGTCGAAGTCGATGGACGGAGCGAACGCATGCAGGCGAAGATCCGCGACGCGCAGCTCCAGAAGGTGCCGTTCATGGCCGTCGTCGGCGACAAGGAACTCGAAGCAGGCACCCTCAACATCCGGCGGCGGGAAGGGGGCGACCAGGAGTCGGTCCGCGCGGATGAGTTCCTGACGCGGCTCGAGCGCGAAGCGCAACTTCCGCTGGAGTGATATACTCGCGCGTGCCAAGAGAGGCTGTCCGAACTCTCACCTCCAGGCCGGCGCCGAAGAGGTCAAGCGGACGAAGATAGCCTCAGGGCTATCTTTTTTATTTTCGAAGGAGGCTTGATCCACGGCATTTAGGGAACTTCGGATCAACGACCAGATCCGCGCCGGCGAAGTCCGCGTCATCGACGATCGGAACGAACAGTTGGGTGTGCTGCCCATCGACCGCGCCAAGGCATTGGCGATCGAGCGGGAGATGGACCTCGTGGAGGTTGCCCCGCAGGCGCAGCCGCCGGTGGCTCGGATCATGGATTACGGCAAATTCAAATTCGAGAGCATCAAGAAAGAGAAAGATGGGCGGCGCAAGCACAACGTCATCAAGGTCAAAGAAATGAAACTCCGTCCCAAGATCGGCGAACATGACTTCCAGACGAAGTTCCACGCTGTCAAGTCGTTCCTGGAAGAAGGCGACAAGGTCAAGCTCACCATCATGTTTCGTGGTCGCGAGATGGTGCACCAGGACATCGGCAAGCGCTTGCTGGAGCGGATGGCGCTCGAACTAAAGCCCATCAGCACCGTGGAGCGCATGCCCCTGCTGGAAGGCCGCAACATGATCATGATCCTGGCGCCGGCCGGCGCTGCGGTGGCCGCCGCTCAGGCTCCGCCCCCGCCCCCGCCGCAAGCCCAGGCACGGAAGAATTAAAGGAGCGATCGATGCCTAAGCTTCGGACTCACCGCGCGTCGGCCAAGCGGTTCCGCGTGACCAAGACCGGCAAGATCATGCGGCCGCACGCCCAAAAGAGC
>VBEQ01000245.1 GCA_005881235.1 Chloroflexota bacterium
GGTCCGGCGGCCATCGTGCTTCGCGAGACACTCACTGCCGCGGCGCCCACGCCCTGATGGCCGGCGCCCGGCGGGTGATCGTGGAGCCGCCCGTCTTTCCCGTCGACGGGGTTTGCGAGCTGTTCGCCGGCAGCGATGTCGCGGTCGAGACGCGGCCACGGCCCTGGACCGGTGACGACGTCGTCGGCCTTCTCGTGTGGCAGGCCGTGACTGAGGAAGACATGGCCCGGCTGCCGGCGCTCCGGGTCATCGCGACCGGGAGTACCGGCTTCGACCACATCGATACGAAAGCGGCGGAGCGAAGGCGGATCTGGGTATGCAATGTTCCCGAGTACTGCGTCGAGGAAGTTGCCGACAGCACGATCGCGTTGTTGCTCGCGTTGCTCCGCGGCGTCGTGGTACTCGATCGCAGCGTTCGCGCCGGAGTCTGGGACGACCACGCCGGAGGCCCGCTTCCGCGGATCTCCGATACGCGACTCGGTATCGCCGGCTTTGGACGGATCGGGCGGGCCGTCGCCCGGCGAGCCCGGGGTCTCGGAATCGAGACATGGGCCAGCGATCCAGTTGTCGCGGCCGGCGAGATCGCCGTTGCCGGCGTGACGCCCGTCTCGTTCCAGGACCTGCTGCGGGGCTGCGGCGCAGTCACGCTGCATCTCCCATTGACGCGGGACAACGAACATCTGATCGGCGCCCGCGAGCTGGCGCTGATGCCGCGCGGGTCGTACCTCATCAACGCGGCACGCGGCCCGCTGGTCGATCTGGACGCGCTGCTCGCGGCGCTCGAGCGCGGCCAGCTCGCCGGCGCCGCGATCGACGTCCTCCCGGTCGAGCCGCCGACGCGAGACCATCCGGTTCCATCCCATCCGCGCTTGATCGTCACGCCGCATGCCGCCTGGTACAGCCCGGCCGCCGAGCAGGAAGTGATACGCCAGGCGACCCTTTCGGTGCGGGCGGTGCTCGAGGGTCGCGAGCCGGAGGGCGTCGTCGTCCGCGGGAAAGTTGGTTATTGACTCTCGGGTAGATCGTCCTACAATCCGACCATGGTCCCGGTGGCGGCGCGCCAGCCCGCCGCGCCCGTCTGGTCCCTGCCCCGCTTCGAGGGCCATTCCGCCACCGAAACCGTCCGCCTCATCATCCGCGAGGCCATCGTCGACGGACGGATCCCACCCGGCGAGCAGCTTCGCGAATCCCGGCTGGTCGAGATGCTGGGGATCAGCCGCGGGACGGTGCGCGAAGCGGTCCGGCAACTGGTCCAGGAAGGCCTTGTCGAATACCGGATGCACTACGGCGCCTTCGTCAAAGCCCAGATGCTCGAGGACCGGCTGGACGTGTATGTCGCCCGCGAGGCGATCGAGGTCTGGGCCGTCAAAACGCTGATTGGCAAAACCGAGCCGGTCGACCTATCGGCACTGGACGCCGCCCTCGCCACCATGCAGACACGAGAGGCGCGCCAGAAGCGACCGACCGAAGAGACAATCGCCGCCGACCTGCGCTTTCACCACGAACTGGTGCGGCTGGCCGGCAGCGAGCGCCTCACACGAGCGCACGAGACCTTCGCCGATGAGACCAGGATGCTGCTTCGGCGCCACCCGCCGTATCCGTGGCGGACCTACGCCCAGGACCACCAGCAACTGGTCGACGCGCTGCGCCGCCGCGACCCGAACACGGCAGAGCTCGTCGCCCAACATTTGCGTCTTTCGGCGCGGCTCCTCGCCGGGAACCGCGCGGACAACACCGAAGAGGGAACCGCGACCGCCGACTGAGTCGTTTTGGGGAGATGTCGTAAACCGAGGAGGAGGAAGTCGATGGCAGATACGCCGGTTGAACGACCTGGGGACCTGAGCGCAACCTCGCTGACGCGGCGCCGCTTGCTGATCAATGCCGGGGTGTTCGCGGGGGGCGTGATGCTGGCCGGACCGCTGGCCGCGTGCGGCGGATCATCAACGGCCACGAGCGGAGGCACGCCAAAGCGCGGTGGCAACTTCCGGCTTGGCGTCACGGGTGGCGGCGCCGGTGACATCATCGATGGGCAGAAGATCGTCACCAAGCCCGACCAGGCGCGGCTGGTCGCCGGCTTCGAGACGCTGCTCGAGTACGACAAGAACTACAAGCTGCAGACGACCGGCCTTGCCGAGTCGGTGACCCAGGAAGCGTCCGACAAGTGGGTCATCCGGCTGAAGCAAGGGATCACGTTCCACAACGGTAAAACGCTGGGTGCGGACGACGTGATCTACTCGCTGCGGCGTATCAGCGATCCGAAGCAGGGACTGTTTGGAACGGCCGGCCTCGCATCGATCGATCCCAACAAGATCGACAAGGTCGACGACCGGACGGTGCGCCTCAACCTCAAGCAGGCCGATTCGACGATCGGCGACCAGCTCGGCCAGTATTACAACGGCATCGTCCCCGTCGGGTACACGCGCGCCGGTGAGCAAATCGGGACAGGCCCATACAAAGTCAAGAGCTTCACCAAGGGCCAGCAGAGCGTGCACGAGCGCAACAGCAGCTATTGGCGAAGCGGCCTGCCCTACTTCGACACGGTCACCATCATCGACTTCCCCGACGTGGCCGCGCAGGTGAATGCGCTGCGCGGTGGACAGATCGACGCCATGACCGACGTTCCCGCGGCGCAGATCACGGTTGTCACCGGACAGAGCGGCCTCGCCATCCTGGAAGGCCAGGGTGCCGACTGGCGCCCCCTCTGCATGGCGATCGACATGCCGCCGTTCGACAACAACGACGTCCGCCAGGCGTTTCGCCTGATCGTGGACCGCAACGCGATGCTGCAGCAGGTGTTCTCCGGGCACGGCCGGGTCGCCAACGACCTCTACTCGCCCTTCGATCCGGCCTATGACTCGTCACTGCCGCAACGGCACCAGGACATCGCCCAGGCGAAGTCGCTGCTGAAGAAGGCTGGCAAGGAAAACCTGACGGTCGACCTGCACACCACAGACGGCGCGGCCGGCATGGTCGACTCGGCGAACATCTTCGCGAACCAGGCCAAAGCCGCCGGCGTCACGGTCAACGTCCACAACGATCCCAACTACTACGGCGACGCCTACCTCAAGCTGGCGTTCTCAGTCGACTTCTGGGGCACGCGCAACTATCTCCCGCAGGTGGCGAATGGCAGCATCCCGACCGCACCGTACAACGAATGCCACTGGCCGCCGAAGGACTCGAACTACATCAGCCTCTACCAACAGGCCCTCGCCGAGACCGATGCCGGCAAGCGCGCCGACATCATCCACCAGATGCAGAAGCTCGAGTACGAGCAGGGCGGCTACATCATCCCGATGTTCAACAACCTCGTCGACGCCTACAGCACGAAAGTCGCGGGATTCAACCAGGGGAGCAAAGCTACGCTCAACCTCGACTCCTTCGGACATGGCTACCGGAACATCTGGTTCGCCTAGCGCCACGCTGCAAGTCGAGCCCCTCGCCGGGCCAGCGATGCTGGACCGGCCGGGGCCGACTGGAGGGCCGGCAAAGACCGGCGGCATCTGGCTGTTCATCGTGCGCCGCATCCTCCAGGGGCTGCTGGTGCTCGTGCTGGTCTCGATCGTCGTCTTTGCGGCGACCCAGGCCCTACCGGGTGATCCGGCGCGCGCGATCCTCGGCCGCGGGGCGACGCCCGCCAGCCTCGCCGCACTCCGCGAGCAGCTCCACCTCAACCGGCCGGTCGTGGAGCAATACGTCACCTGGGCCGTCGGTCTGATTCACGGTGACGCCGGCCGATCGTTCGCGGCGCAGGAACCGGTGAGCAAGCTGCTCGGTGACCGCGTTATCAACACCGCTTTCCTTCTTCTCTGCTCAGGATTGATCTCCATCCCGCTGTCGATCCTGATCGGCTCCTATGCGGCGCTGTGGCGAGATCGCCCCTTCGATGTCGCCACCTCGCTGATCACCCTGGTGTTCGCCGCGCTTCCCGAGTTCGTCGTCGGTGTCGCCCTCGTCGTCCTCTTTTCCACGACGGTCTTCCATATCCTGCCGGCGATCACCCTGATCCCGCCTGGCGGCCGACCGTGGGAGCAGCCGGTGGCGATCATTCTGCCGACGTTGACGCTGGTGCTCGCCGTGACGCCCTACGTCGTCCGCATCATGCGGGCCTCGATGGTCGAGGTTCTGGAGAGCGATTACGTCGAGATGGCCCGGCTCAAGGGCCTACCCGAACGCCTCGTGCTCCGCCGCCACGCGCTCCCCAACGCGCTGGGCCCGACCTTCCAGGTCATCGCCATCAACCTCGCGTACCTGGCGGGCGGCGTCATCGTCGTGGAGTACATCTTCAATTACGCCGGGATCGGTGGGGCCTTGCGCGACGCGGTCGCGAACCGCGACATCCCGGTGGTGCAGGCGCTCGCGATGGCGATCGCCAGCCTTTACGTCGTCCTCAACCTGCTCGCGGACATCGCCACCATCCTGGTCACGCCCCGGCTGAGGACGAGGCTCTAGCCATGGCCGTTGTCAGCCAGGTCGTCACCCCCGAAGTCGTGACCAAGCGCCAGCCAACCGGCGCGCTGATCCGGAGGGCGCTGCAACTGCGGCGGACCCAGATCGGGCTCGGGCTGGTGCTCGTCATCCTCGCGATCGCGATCATCGGCCCACACATTGCCCCCCATGGCGGCAACGATTTCGTGGGCACGCCGAACAGCCTCAAGGTTCCGGGCGCCCTGTTCGGCACCGACCACATCGGCCAGGACGTCTGGAGCCGCTTCCTGCATGGCGGCCTGACGATTCTGGTGCTGGGCATTGCCGTCGGCCTGGTCGCGGCCTACTCGCGCAACGTGCTGGACGACATCCTGATGCGCGCGATGGACGTGATCCTGGCCTTCCCGCAGATCATGCTGGCGCTGGTCGCGATCGCGACGGTCGGCCCCAACCCGGTGACCATCATCCTGGCGGTCGGACTGACGACCATGCCTCGCGTCGCCCGCGTGACTCGCGGCGCCAGCCAACCGGTGGTGGAGCGTGACTTCGTCGCCGCCGCCGAAGCGATCGGGGTGCCGCGCTTCCGCATCCTCCTCAGCGAGATCTTCCCCAACGTCTTAAGCCCGCTGCTGGTCGAAGCCAGCCTGCGGCTCACCTACGCGATCGGCGTCATCGCCGCGCTGGCCTTCCTCGGCTTCACGACGAATCCGGGAGCCGCCGACTGGGGCCTGATGATCCAGGAAAACTACATCGCGCTGACCGTGCAGCCGTGGGGTGTCGTCCTGCCGGTCGCCGCCATCGCCTTGTTGACGGTCGGGACCGGCCTGATCGGCGACGGCATCGCGCGCGCCGCCGCGGGGATCGATCGCGTTCGAGGAGCGGCCTGATGGGCAAAGCCGCCATCGTCGTCGAGCGGCTCCACATCGGCCTGCATGGCTCGCCGTCGGACATCGTCAACGACGTCTCGTTCAGCATTGCCCCGGGCGAAGTCCTCGGCCTCGTCGGCGAATCCGGATCCGGCAAGACGACCGTTGGGCTCGCCCTTCTCGGCCACGCCCGGCGCGGCGCGGAGATCAAGGGAGGCTCGGTGCGCATCGGTGACATCGAGGTGCTGGAGCTGGATCCGGCGGAGCGCGCCCGCTTGCGCGGCCGCGTCATCAGCTACGTCCCGCAGGATCCGGCATCGGCCCTCAACCCCGCGCTGCGCATCGGAACCCAGCTGCGTGAAGTGCTCGAGGCTCACAACTTTGGCAAGAGCGCGGACGAGCGTCGCGCGCGGATCGCCGAAATGATGCGCGAGGTCGCGCTGCCTGACACGACGCGCTTCCTTCGCAACTATCCTCACGAGCTGTCGGGTGGCCAGCAGCAACGCATCGGGCTCGCCATCGCCTTTGCGTGCCGGCCGCGGGTGATCGTGCTCGACGAGCCGACCACCGGCCTCGATGTGACGACCCAGGCCCACGTCCTCGGCACCGTCCGCGACCTGGCCGCCGCGCACGGCGTGGCCGCGCTCTATGTCAGCCACGACCTCGCCGTCGTCGGGACGCTCGCCACACGCGTGGCGGTGATGTACGCCGGGCGGATCATCGAGCTGGGGCCGGCCCTCGAGATGTTCCAGGCGTCGAGCCATCCGTACACGCAGCGCCTGATCGTCGCCATCCCGCACCTGACCGGCGGGCGCGAACTCGTCGGGATCGCCGGTCACGCGCCGTCGCCAGGGAGCCGTCCGTCCGGCTGCGCTTTCGAGCCGCGTTGCGCCTTTGCC
>VBEQ01000246.1 GCA_005881235.1 Chloroflexota bacterium
GCGCCTCGGCGACCACCGAGAGCATGCGCAGGCCGAGCATGTCCATCTTGATCAGCCCCAGCTCCTCGACGTCCTCCTTGTTGAACTGCACCACCATGCGGCCCGGCATGGTGGCGCGCTCCACCGGCACGATGTCGATCAGCGGCTCGCCGGTGACGAGCATGCCGCCGACGTGGATCGACAGGTGCCGCGGGAAATCGAGGATCTGGGTGGCGAGGTCGAAGAGCTGCTGCCAGGGTTTCGTGACGTTGGCGGTCTGGTAACCGGCCGCCTGGGCGATCGTCTCCGGGCTCTCCGGGTGCCAGGCGGAGGCTGACTTCGCCAGGTGGTCGATCGTCTCCTCCTTGAAGCCGAGCGCCTTTCCCACCTCGCGGATCGCGGAGCGCTGGCGGTAGGTCACGACATTACAGACCATCCCGGTCCGCTCCGGTCCGTATTTTTCGTAGACGTACTGGATGACCTGCTCCCGATGGGCGGTCGAGAAGTCGATATCGATGTCGGGCGTCGTCGTCATCTCCTCATGGAGGAAGCGCTCGAAGAGCAGGTTGTGCTCGATCGGATCGACCCGCGTGATGCCGAGCAGGTAGGCGACGATGCTGTCCGCCGCCGAGCCACGCCCCTGGCCCGGGATGCCGCGCGACCGGGCAAACCGCATCAGATCCCAGTTGATGAGGAAGAACTCGGAAAAGCCGGTCTTGTTGATGACGTCGAGCTCTTTCTGCAGGCGGGCCGCGACCTCGGAGGTGACCGGATGATATTTCTCCCTCACGGCGTCCTGGCACAGCCGGTACAGAAAGGAGTACGGCGTCTCCCCCGCCGGGACCGGGAACCCGGGAAAGCGCGCGCTCACCAGGTCGAAGCTGAAGCGGCAACGCCCCGCAATTTCCGCGGCATGCGCCAGGCCCTCGTCGGCAACTTGCTGCGAGTAGCGGCTGAAGACCTGGCGGAGCTCGGCGCCGGACTTGAGGTAGTGTTCGGCATTTGGATGCAGGTAACGCTGTGCCTCGTCGAGCGTGGTGCGATGACGGATCGCGGTGAGGACGTCGTGGAGCCGGTGCCGGTCGGGTGTCGCATAAAAGACCTCGTTGGTGATGACCAGCGGCGCGCCGTGGCGCTCGGCCAGGTCGAGCAGCCGCTGGTTGCGCGAGCGATCATCCGGCGCCAGGTGATCGTGCAATTCGATGAAGACGCGATCGCGGCCGAAGATCTCCTGGTAGATGGGCAGCCGCTCTTTGGGATCGGCGACCAGCGCGATCAGATGCCCGCTCAGTGACGCCAGCTGTTCCGCCGGCAAGCGCGCCATGCCCTTTGCGTTGGGCATTTGCGCCATGCTGATCACGCGGCAGAGGCTCGTGTAGCCGAGCTTGTCTTCGACGAGCAGCAGCAGTCGGTCCCCCCAGCGGTCGTAATCCACGCGGTCCTTGGGCGGCCTGGTCCCGTCGTCGATTGTCAGCTCGGTGCCGATGATCGGCTGGATCCCCGCGCGCTGCGCCGCGCCGAAGAACTTGACCGCGCCGTAGAAGCCGTTGCGGTCGGTGATGGCGAGCGCCGGCATTTCCAGGTCGCGGGCACGCGCCACCAGCTCGTCCGGATGCGAGGCGCCCTCGAGGAAGGAGTAGTTGGAATGGCAGTGCAGCTCGGCGTAGGCGCTAGTCATAGACCCGCTCGACAAACCATTCGTCGCTGGCCCGGTCGCAGTAGCACTCCAGCGCGAGGTCATCATCGATCAGCAGCCGCCAGTACTCGCGGGACACCGGGTTGCGCCACCAGTCGCAGTCGATCCGCCAGCGGTTGAGCACGCGCGTCACCGGCTGCCACCCGGCCGCCGACTCGAGGTGGGTCGGCACACCATCCGCATCGACGCGCACCCTGACTGGCCGTGCCGGCGCGAGCAATTCTGTCATGCCGGTTTCCACCGGATCCGGTGATCTGGGAGCGGCGCGGCATCGCGGCGTACTTCAGCGCGCTGCACCAGCGATGACCCGTACTCTTCTTGCAGGCGCGCGACGGCATCGGCGATCGATTCCTTGAAGCCATCGCGGCGCATCAGCAGCCCCGGCTGGCGGATATAGGCCGCTTCCAGGCGGCCGGCGCGCAGCGTGATCCGTTCCAGCGGGGCGACGATCGACGCGCGCAGCAGGCGCGGACGGATGCCGTCGAACAGCTCGCCCGCAGTCGTCATCGGGTAGGCAAAGCGCGCCTCGATCATGAGTGCTGGTGCCGACTCCTGGTCGAGCTTGATCCGGATCGCCCTGGTCCCCAGACCTTGAGCGAGCAGCGATGCGCTGACGCGCTCGGCCAGCGCGCGGGCGATGAATTGCAGTGCCTGAGTGTTGTCGACCGCTGGCTCGAGAGGCTCGCTTTCCTCGATCCGGACGGCCGGCCGCCAAGGCCGCAGCCGGCGCCGGTCATCGCCAACCGCCAGGTCATAGATCTCGAGGGCTTTCTGGCCGAACTGCCGGCGAAAGGCGGGGCGAGAGATCGCCTGCAGACGGCCGATCGTCTTGATCCCCAGAAGCTCGAGGTATTCGCGCAGGTCATCATCGAGCGGGAGGACCTCGATCGGATAACGTGCGAGAAAGGCTCGCGTCTGCTCTTGCTCGACGACCAGGGGGACCGTGGCCGTCGCATGGGCGGCCGCGACCGCACTTACGAACATCGACGACGCCACGCCAATCGCCGGTCTGACGCGAATGGCGGCGTCGATGGCACGGTTGATGGCGGTCAGCAATTGCGAACGGTCGGGCCAGCGCAGCGCCAGGCGGTCGAGACGGAGGAAGGCACAGCCAGGATCCTCACCGGCAGCCACGTCGGGAGTGAAGTGGTGCAGGGTCAGGAGCAGGGACTGGCGGACCCTGGCTGTGGCCTCCTCGTCGACCGCTTGAAAGATCGCGTCCGGCGCAAACTGCTGAGCCTGGTTGAGACTCATCCCCTCGACCACACCCTGCGCTCGCGCTTCGGTCGATGCCGTGGTCACCGAAGCGCGCTCGTGGGCGAGCCCGCCGAGGATCAGTGGACGGCCGCGCAACACCGGCGCCGTCAACCAGGCGGCGACCAGCGATGGGTGAGGCGTGCGAACACAGCAAATCATGGAATCGGGTATGGAATGATCCATCGCGCCGTCAGGCCCGGTGGTGCCAGCCGATTCTTGACGACGGCGGCATCGACTTGCAAACCCTCCAGGTCGCCGTCGCGGCGGAAGACCCAGGCGCTGCGCTGGAAGCTCAGGATCAGGCTGGCGTAGTAGCGGATCGCGTCTTCGGCGTCGGCGTCGTGGATCAGCAACAACGTGCACTCGGCTTCTGCCGCGCGGTGCAGCAGGTGCGGCAGCTCGGCATCGAGCCCCGACGATCGGCTGCGAGGCAGGTCGATCGCGACGAGGTCGACGCCGGCACGCGCCAGCACCCGCACACTGGCCATCGCTTCTTTGATCGACTTCGGTCGCACCACCAGCAACTGGTCGAGCCGCGCATCGAAGCGGCTCAGAAATTCAGGATCGAGACGGCCTGGGATGTCGACGTAGGCGACCGGCCCCTCCCGGCTGGCGGCGGCGATGCTGCGCTGCGCCAGCGTTCGCTTGCCCGAGCCCCGGGGTCCGGCTAGCAAACTCAACCTGCCCACCGGCCACCCGCCGATCCCGGTCAGCGCATCGAGCTCAGAGATCCCTGTGGGCCGTGCCGGACATGGAGGCGCCGCCGGGCGCGGCGCGGCGCTCCCGAAGCGGGTCTGGAGCACCGTAATAGCTTGTTGCAGCCGATCTGGCATTTGAGCACGCCCCAAAGGAGAGATGACGAGAACCGCGTGACATCAGGCCTCCCCGGGGACGCAAGACCAGACGCTGAGGCTAGTCAGATTTTATCGAACAAATGTTCGATCGTCAAGCGGCTGCTGACAGTTGGCGCGTATCCGATGAAGTGCCGTGCTAGCCATCCCAGAAACCCCAGAGGGTGTGACTGCGGCACCTCCCTGAAACTCAAGCGTGACGCCGACACTTCCCACCTGACCCACGAGCGTGACCGCCATTTCATGTCGGCCATCGCTTGGTCCCAGGACCCGTGTGTACGCGGCCAGACCCTCTACGGTGCCAGCTGAAGTCTTCGATGCATCGCCTGCGTTCAAATTCAAGGCGTACTGCACCCAAGAAGCCGCGTCGGCCGTTGCAGCAAAGACGTAGGTGGACTCGTACACCTCCAGGAGCCCTGGCGTCGCTCGGACGACCTCCCCCTCAAGAGGCACAAACGGCCATTTGCCCGGTGTGTAGCCGTAACTCCGCGCGATCCTATCCTCGTCGTCGCGGAATTTCCCAATGAGGGCAAGCTTGCTAATGAAGCCGATGGCCGCTCCCGAACGAAAGCGGCTCACGTAGGGGGGCGGCGACGCGAAGGGGAGTCCCCGATACGGATAGAAGTTGGTGTGACCGTCAAAGAATATGGTGAAGCCGTCGAGATCCGGAGTCGAAAGCAGCACGTTGTCGCTGGCCCCACAGAAAGCCCTCGCCGCTTGACCGGTGCTGGCGCCCGAGGATGACACAAGCATGACCATTGCGACCATCGCTGCCGAGGCGGCCAATCGACGCCAGGCAACCGCCCGTATAAGTCGCTGATCAGGTCTCATCCGACTATGTATCCCTCGAAACGACGAGGACTCGCGTCAAGATATGCGAAATGCCACTCCATCTGGCTCGCTGGCTGCTCGCGTGGATGATCGCATCCGCCGCGCTGGCGACCACGGCCCCGCTTACCTGGCAGTCCTGGCAGCGCCTGCCCGCCGTCTTCGACCTGGCTGGGCCGCGCAGCGATGGCCGTCTGGTAGCAGCGGCCGGAGGACGCCTATTCCTCGTCAGTACTGACGGCGCGATCACGCCGTTCGCCGACGGATCGGACGGCTACCATGCCGCGTCCGGGCCCGAAGCCTATCTCGCGCTATCGCCGGGACTTCATGTGTCGGTCGCAGGATGTGACTTCGCGCGCGACGACGTGTTCGTCTTGCGTCCCGACAAACCGTTTGGAATCACCCGCGTCGATGCGAACGGTCATGCCACCAACTTCGCCGACATCACCGGCGTCGACACTCTCACCGGTATTGTCTTCGATACCGTCGGCCGCTTCGATCATCGGCTGCTGGTAACTGGGCCGCACGGGCAGCACAGCACCGTCCTCGCCATCGATTGCAAAGGCGGCACCGCTCTCATCACCCAGGTCGCGCCACCGCTCGAAGGTGGCCTGGCGGTAGCGCCGGCCGGATTTGGGACCCATGCTGGGGAACTGATCGCGCCGGACGAGAGCAGCGGGGCCATCCTGGCGATTAGCGCCGGCGGCCAGTCGACCATCCTGGTCGCGTCAGGGATCGCGCACGGGGGCGATATCGGGGTCGAGAGCGCGGCTTTCATCCCGCCAGGTTTCAGCGCTAGTGGAACCGCTTACATAGCTGATCGCGCCACGGCAAACAATCCGCACCCTGGCACGGACACGATCCTCAGGATGCCGTCCGCTGAAATGACACCGGCAGCGGTACACGACGGGGATCTTCTCGTGGTCGCGGAGGGCGGCGCGGTCACGATCGACGTCCGCTGCGGGACGACCTGCGTCAGGACCGTCATCGCACCCACGGACACGACCGCGCATATCGAAGGCCACCTCGTCCTGGTCGTGAATCAAGCGCGTCCAACGGCCTCGGCCCTTCCGGCGGTCGCGGACCTGGCGTCGCAACGCGCCCAATTGCTCCTCCGCTTGGGGATCGGCGTGGCGGCGGCAGCGGCGCTCCTGTTCCTCGTGGCGCTCAGGGTGCGGCGGGGCGGGAGGCGGCCTTAGCGGGCTTCCTGCAGTCCCACGCTGAACATCGCCTCGAGGTCGTGCTTCGAGTAGACCTTGAAGGCGACGTGTGTGTGGGTCTTCACAATGCCTGGCACCTGCGACAGCCGCGAGGTCACGACGTCAGC
>VBEQ01000142.1 GCA_005881235.1 Chloroflexota bacterium
CGCTTCGACGTCTCGGTCTAGTTACACGATGCAGACAAGAGTGCAGGACCGGCCTTCGGCGAAAGCCCTTCAGGCGAAGTGCGAGGTGATCGGCAGCCTGCTGCGCCCGCCCTACCTGGCGGAGGCGCGCCGCCGCTATGAGCAAACAGAGATCTCCCCGTCCGAGTTCAAGCGTCTCGAAGACCGCGCCGTCGACGAAGCGCTCGAAACGCAGACCCAGGCGGGGATCGACGTGATCACCGACGGGGAGATGAGGCGCTACGCGTTTTATGGACATTTGATCGACTCATTCGACGGCTTCGACAAGTTTGGAGGGTGGGGCATCGAGTTCCGCGATGAGAGGGGGGAGAAGACCCGTCTGCGACGCCCCCTCGTGGTCGAGAAACTGCGCTGGCGGCACCACATGTGCGCGGAGGAGTGGACCTACCTGCGCGGCCGCACGTCGCACCCCGCCAAGGTCACGCTCATCTCCGCCCAGCAGGCGGCCGCCTACTACGATCCCGAAAAGTCACGTGGGGCCTATCCAACGCGTGATGCGTACCTGGCCGATATCGTCGACGTCACTCGACGCGAGATCGAGGAACTTCGCCGGCTCGGCTGCACCTACGTGCAAATCGACGCGCCACAGTATGCCGCCCTGCTCGACCGCGACTTGCGGGAAGGGTACCGGCGTCGCGGCAGCGATCCGGACCGGTTGATCGACGAATGCATCGAGATGGACAACGCGATCATCGCCGGCCACGCCGGGATGACGTTCGGGATGCACATCTGCCGGGGCAACAATCAGAGCAAGTACTACGCGGAAGGGGGCTACGGCCCGATCGCCAGGGTGCTGAGTCGCACCCGCTTCGATCGCTACCTATTGGAGTACGACGACGAACGGTCGGGGGACTTCGAAGCGTTACGCGAGGTCCCCGAAGACCGGGTTATCGTCCTGGGGCTGGTCACGACCAAGCGCCCACGACTGGAAGACGAGGAAGCGCTCAAGCGGCGCATCGCCGAGGCCGCACGCATCATCCCGCTGGAGCGGCTCGCGCTGAGCCCACAGTGTGGCTTCGCCTCGACGATGGAGGGGAACAAACTCACCCCGGACGAGCAACGGGCCAAGCTGGATTTGGTCGGTCGGGTCGCGCGCGCCGTCTTCGGCTGATGGGAGCGTGCCGCTGGGGTTGACAGCCCGATGGAAGCACCGATAATCGAGGCGCTGCGATGGTGGGAAGGTCGGAGCAAGAAGCGGCATGCCGGCTCACGGGAGAGTTGATAACGGGGCGCTCGCGCAGGAGCTGACGGCGCAAGTCTTCAGTCGGGCCGAACGGTTGATCACGGCTCATCGGCAGGCCGGTTCGTTCCCGTCATGGCTCCGGACGCTTGCCATGATGACCGTGGCCCGGCACCGACGGCGAGGGCCTGATGCCGACGGGGGCTTCCAGTCGGCGGGGTGCCCGGCGCCGCTGCGGCCCATCCGGCCGACGCTGTCGGCGGCGGTGGCTCTGCCCTTACCACCGGTCGACGATGGACCGGGCATCGTCTATGCGCTCGGCCGGCCGGTCTAAGTCTGTCCTGAGAGGCGGGTAGCCTTCGGCGCTGCGGCGCCCACGATGCGCAGCACGTCAGCCTCGGAGAGCAGGCCATTGCGTTGCTTGGCTACGTCGAGCACCGTCTTGACGAGGTCGGGTCGCGGCGCGATGCCGCGCTGCTCGAGCCAGAAGACGACGTTCGACTCGCCGCTCATCGGGCCAATCTCGATGACCTGTTCGCAGCCGAATAGCTCGGCGGGAACGCCGGAGTAGACACGGTTGGCCAGCCACTCGTCGCCCTTGCGCTTGGCCTTGATCACGGCGGCGGCGTGGACGCCAGTCGCGGTACGAAACGCGTCCTTGCCGAGAACCGGGTAATTCGCCGGGATCGCCATCCCCGTCCCCTCGGCGATGACCTCGCCCATTTCGCGCAGCTTCCGCAGGTCTGTGTCGATCCACCCCAGCAAGCGGAAGTTCACCAGCAGCAGATCGAGGTGCGTGTTGCCGACGCGCTCGCCCAAGCCGAGCGCGCAACCGTGGATCCGGTCGGCGCCGGCAACGGCCGCCTCGATGGCATTGATGACGCCGAGGCCGCGATCGCTGTGGCCGTGCCAGTCGAGGCCGACGTCCGGTTTCATCTCGTCCAGCATCCGGCGGACGTAGCGGACCACCGCACGGGCGCCATCGGGCGTCGAGTGGCCGACCGTGTCGCAGACCGCGACGCGCGCCGCGCCTTCTTCGATTGCCGTGCCGAAGAGGCGGCGCAGCGTATCCGGCTGCGCCCGGGTGGTGTCCTCCGTGACGTAGAGCACTGGAAGTTCGTTCTGCCGCGCGAAGCGCACGGCCTTGCGCGTGTTGTCCACCATCTGCTCGATCGTCCAGCCTTCGGCGTACTGGCGGATCGGGCTCGAGCCGATGAAGGCGGCCACCTCGATGGGGACGCCGACTCGCTGCGAGATCTCGACCACCGGACGGATGTCGACCTCGAGCGTGCGTGCCGCGCAGAGGGGCTTGATGCGCAGATGCTGGTCGCGAATCTCCTGCGCCAGGCGTTCGACATCCGCCGCGGCGCGCGGGCCGGAGCCCGGAAGGCCCAGATCGATCGAGCCAACACCGAGCTCATCGGCCAGGTGCAGGAAGCGCAGCTTGTGTTCGATGTCGGGGTCGCGAACCGAGGGCCCCTGGATGCCGTCGCGGAGCGTTTCGTCGTGAATGGCGACGGGATGGTCCAGCTTCGGCGGTGCGTCGACCGTGTTCCAGTCGTAGATCAGCTGCGCTTCGTCAGGCACTGATCGACTCGAGCTCGGTGACCAGCGCAGTCAGAAATTCCGTCGCCAGCGCCCCGTCGACGATCCGGTGATCGACCGAGATCGAAATCCACGCGCCGCTGCGGGCCACGACCTCCCCTTGGACCACCATGGGGCGGGGCTTGATGGCGCCGAAGGCGACCACGCAGCATTCCGGCGGATTGATGATCGGGGTGCCGGTCTCGACCGGCCCGCTGGCGCCGACGTTGGTGACGGTGATCGTGCCGCCGCTCATCTGGTTCGGCGGCAGCGTTCCGGCGCGGGCTCCCTCGATCAGCTGGGCGCTCTTTTCCGCAATGGCGGTCAACTGGAGTTGCTCCGCGTCACGAAGGACCGGCACCAGCAGCCCCTGGCTGGTATTGACGGCGATGCCGACGTTGACCGGCTGCTTCACGATGATCTCGTCGCGACTCTCATCCCAGGAGCTGTTCATCAAGGGAAAGGCGCGCACGGCCTTGACCACGGCGGCGATGAAATAGGGGAGAGGCGTCATCGAGCGGCCGCTCGCTTTGCCCTCCTCGCGGGCCGCCATCAGGTTGGTGGCATCGAAGACGGCGAACTCGGTGAACTGTGGAATCGTGGAAACCGACCGCAGCATTTGCCGGGCGATCGCCTTGCGGATCCCCACCACACTGATGCGCCGCTCGCCATCGGTCGCCGCCGGCGCCGTGGCGGCCGGGGAGGATGCCGCCGCCTCGACATCCGCGCGCGTGATGCGGCCGCCGGGACCGCTGCCCGTCAGCTGGGCCAGGTCGACGCCCATGTCTTTCGCGAGCTGGCGGACAAAGGGCGCGGCGCGCACATCGCTGCTGCTCTCGGTGGCGGCGGGTGCGCTTCGCGCCTTACGGCGAATGCCGGACTCGGGGGCCCCGGGACCGTAACCGACAAGAGTCCCGGGCGTGGCCTCTGCCTGGGTCGCTTCGACCGGCGTGATCGTCACGAGCGGCTCGCCGACCGCGACTGACTCCCCCGGGCGCGCGTGGAGTTTGTGAATCGTCCCGGCCCACGGCGACGGGATCACGACCACCGCCTTGGCCGTTTCGACTTCGCAGAGCGGCGTGTTGACGTCGACCCGTCCGCCTTCCTCGACCCGCCAGGCGACGAGTTGGGCCTCGGTCAGACCCTCGCCCAGGTCGGGCAGCCGGAACGTCTGATCAGCCATAGGCGAGCGCCGCGTCGGCCGCCTGGAGGATACGGTCGACGTCCGGTAGGTAGAGCTTCTCGTAGCGCGCCGGCGGATAGGGGACGTTTAATCCGCCGATGCGTGCCACCGGCGCCTCCAACAGGTCGAAGGCGTCATGACTGATCCGCGCGGCGACCTCGGCACCGAAGCCGCAGAAGACCGGAGCCTCGTGTACCACCACGGCACGATGCGTCTTGCGCACCGAGGCCATCACCGTATCCATGTCCAGCGGCGACAGGCTGCGAAGATCGATGACCTCGAGCGATATCTGCTCCGCCGCCGCGGTCTTTGCCGCCTGCAGCGCGATGCTCACCGTGGGGCCGTAGGCGATCACGGTCACCCCCGACCCTTCCTGCGCGACGCGCGCCTTGCCGATCGCAACCCGAGCGGCCGTGTCGATCTCTTCTTTGAGGTAATAGCGCGCCTTCGGCTCGAAGAAGATCACCGGGTCGGGGTCGTCGATCGCCGCCTGGAGCAGGGCATAGGCGTCAGCGGGGGTCGACGGGGTGACGACCTTCAACCCCGCCGTGTGAGCGAAATACGCCTCGGGACTCTCGGAATGGTGCTCGACGGCGCCGATGTGGCCGCCGAAGGGAACGCGAACCGTGATCGGCAACGGGACGCCCGAACGGTTCCGGTACTTGGCCACGTGGCTGACGATCTGCTCGAAGGCGGGGTAAATGAATCCGTCGAACTGGATCTCCGGCACGGGCCTGAAACCACGCAGCGCCAGGCCGACCGAGATGCCGATGATCGATGACTCCGCCAGCGGGGTATCGAACACGCGCTCTTCGCCGAATTCCTTCTGCAACCCATCGGTGATGCGAAAGACGCCGCCGAGCGCGCCGACGTCCTCGCCAAAGATCAGGACGCTGTCATCACGGGTCAAGGCATCGCGTAAAGAGAGGTTGATCGCCTTCGCCATCGTCACCGCGTCCATCAGGAGCCCTCCAGCGATGATTCGAACTCTTCGCGTTCCCGAAGGAATGACTCCGGCGGGTTTGAGTAGACGCGGCCGAAGATCGCCTCACCGGGAGGGGGGGCGGGCATCGCCGTCAGCCGGGCCCGCATCGCTTGCGCCGCCGACTCGGCCGCGTCCGCGATAGCCGCCACCGTCCTTTCGTCGATGATGCCCTGCTGCTCGAGCCAGGCCCGATAGCGGGCAATTGGGTCCTTGGCGTTCCAGGCCTCCAGCTCGCTCTCCGTTCGGTACCGCGTCGGATCGTCGGAGCTGGTATGCGCGCCCATACGGTAGGTGACGGCCTCGATCAAGTAGGGGCCCTCGCCCTGGCGGGCCCGATCAGCGGCCGCCATCACCGCGGCGTAGACCCCAAGGACGTCGTTGCCGTCGATCCGGATGCCGGGAAATCCATAGCCGCTGGCTCGGTCGGCGATGGAGCCGGCGGTCTGCTTGGAGAGCGGCACCGAGATCGCCCAGCCGTTGTTCTGACAGAGAAAGACGACCGGTGCCTTGAAGACCCCGGCGAAGTTCATCGCCTCGTGCCAGTCGCCCTCTGAGGTGGCGCCATCGCCAAACGTGGACAGCACGACCTCGTCACTGTGCTTGAGGCGGCAGCCCAAGGCGAACCCGACGGCGTGGGGGACCTGGGTCGCGACGGGAATGGCGAGGGGCGCGAAGTGGTACTTGCGCGGATCCCATGGTCCATGCGAGAGGCCCCGGAACATCGTCAGCATGTCGGCGGGGTCGACGCCGCGGATCATCGCCATACCGAACTCGCGGTAGCTGGGGAAAACCCAGTCCGTGGTCCGCAGGGCCGTCATCGCCCCAACGTGAATCGCCTCCTGGCCGAGGTACTGGCCCCAGAGGCCAAGTTCGCCCTGCCGCTGCAGGTTCAACGCCTCCTGGTCGGCGCGACGGATCAGCACCATGTTCCGGTAGAGCTCGCGGAGGGCCGCGGCATCCAGCCCCAGGCGGCTCCTCCCTTCCGCGGTCAGCTCGCCGGCCGGTGAGAACAGGGCGCGCAGCGGGTCGTCCGCCGCGACGACTCGAACCACGTCCGCCATTGTCGGAAACATCGTATCCCGTCGCGGGGAGAGCTCGGCGAGCTAGGCATCGCTACATTGGACGAATGAGTGGGCATCGGCACTCGCATCCGCGCCAAACCCAGCGGCCCCTGCTTCCCCGACGACATCGTCACGCGCACCAGCAAATGCCGGAACACATCCACTGGGAGGGCCCGTCGCTTTGGCTGATCCTCAGTGCACTTGGCTCGGCGCTCGTGGTGATCGCCGCCCTGACGCTCTTCGTGCACCACAATTGCGCCGTGTTCCACGTTTGTTCGAACATCGTGCGTGACGCGCAACCCGCGTTCAGACCATAGCGTTCTGATGCGGATAAGACGGCTATTGTGTACCTCGAGTTGGTCTCCCGCGAACTTCGTCCAACCACGACTTTCGTTATCCAAAAGGCCGACCAGAAGGGTCTTCTGCAGCGGCTGCAAGCCATAGGAGGTGCCGAGCTTTCGCCTGGTCCGTACGAGTTCTGGCGGGTCAAGCTTTCGGACGGGACGAGCCAGGCAACCGCGATCATGTATCGGTCCGGCAAGCTGGTACTCGCCGGACACGCGCCGGCATTCGACCACGCGATCGCCATCACGGAGGCGGTTGGGAAGCCGCTGACCCCGAGGCGTCCTGCGGCGCACGCGACCACAGCCGCCGCGGCCGAGGTTCCACCCGAGACCGATCCCCACATCGGCACGGATGAAGCCGGCAAAGGCGACTTCTTTGGTCCGCTGGTGACCGCCGGGGTCTATGTCGACGAGCGGACGGCGAAGCTGCTGCGCACCCTCAGCGTCCGCGACAGCAAGCTGGTCTCGGATCGCGAACTTCGCGGCCTGGCGACGAATATCCGGCAGGTCGTCGAGGACGAGAAACGGGCCGTGATTATCGTGGCGCCCAAACGCTACAACGAGCTCTACAAGCAGATGCGCAGCGAAGGAAAGAACCTCAACACGCTGCTCGCCTGGGCGCACACCCGCGCGATCGAAGACCTGATTGGCCACGGGCTTAAGCCGAGGTTCATTCTCAGCGATCAGTTCGGCGACAAGCGTTACATCGAGAGCCGCCTGATGGTCGACACGCGTCTCAGCGGTGTCCCCGTGCTCCAGATGCATCGGGCCGAGGCGGACGTGGCGGTCGCCGCGGCGTCGATCCTCGCCCGCGACGCCTTCTTGCAGTGGCTCGAGCAGGCGGGCAAGACACTCGGGCTGACCGTGCCGAAAGGCGCCTCACCCAAAGTCATCGAGACCGGCAAACTGCTCGTCAGCCGGCTGGGGGCCGACGCGCTGAAGGACTACGCGAAGATCTCATTCAAGACGATGAACCAGATCGTGCCGGGATTGGGCCCCCCCGTCGCCTAATCTTGACTGTCGTGCCCGATCGCACGACCTATCGCGATCTGTTTCGGATCCCGAGTTTTCCCCGGCTCGCGACCAGCGTGATGCTGGCGCGCACCGCCAGCCAGATGATGCTGCTCACGCTGGTGCTCTTCGTGCTGCAGCGCTTTCATTCACCATCGCTGGCCGGGGTCACCGTCTTCCTATCCATTGCGCCAGGCGTTGCCTTGAGCCCCATCGCGGGCGCCTTGCTCGACCGTCACGGGCGGGTGCGATTGATCACGCTCGATTACCTGGTCGGCTTCGTCACGCTCGCCTTGATCGCCGGCCTCGATGTGAGTGGCCGCCTCACGCCCTGGGCGCTCCTGCCGATCGTCACCATCAGCTCGCTGACCTACTCGCTCAGCAATAGTGGAGCGCGCTCCCTGCTGCCCTTGATCGTTCCGGCGCGGCTCTGGGATCGGGTCAACGCGCTCGACAGCATTGCCTATGCGGTCACCATCGGAGCCGGCCCGGCGTTCGCCGGGGCGTTGACCGCCTGGGCAGGCCCGCGGCTCGCACTCGCCGCCACAGCCGGCGTCTTCCTCCTGGCGGCCGTGTTCATCGTGCGCCTCCCCGAGCCGCTCATCGCCGGGACGTCTCGCTCGGTCATTGCCGACGCACGGGCCGGGCTGATTTACGTACTGGTCCATAACGCGGCGCTCCGGGGCATCGCCCTCACGGTGTCGATCCTGAACGTCGGGTTCGGCATTCTCGTGGTCGCGCTGCCGGTGATGGTGCTGCAGCGGTTGCACGGCAACGCGGCCCTGGTGGGCGGACTCTGGGCCGTCTATGGCCTTGCCTCTGTGCCGTCCGCGCTCATCGCCGGCCGCATCAGCAGCGAGGGCCGCGAGCGCCTGGTCATGATCGTCACGGACGTGGTCGCCGGCGGGGCCGTCGCGCTGCTTGCCTTCGCCGGCCGTGCGTGGCTGGCGGCGGCGGCCCTGCTGATCGCCGGTCTGGCAAACGGGCCCTTCGACGTCAGCATGTTCTCGATGCGCCAGCGGCGTACCGATCCCGCCTGGTACGGTCGCGCCTTCGCCGTCTCCATGGGTCTGAACTGGGCCGGGCAGCCGATCGGCTCGGCGATCTCCGGCCCGCTGATCCACATCGGCCTGACGGTCGCCTTCCTGGTGGCCGCCGGCCTCATGCTGGTGGCGGCCACCCTGGTCTGGTGGGTTATCCCCGCCGAACCCGCGGGTACAATAGCCTCCGAGTCCGCCAGGCAGTCGCGCCGGGATCGTCCCGTCGAGGAAAGTCCGAGCTCCGCAGAGCAGGGTGCCGGGTAACGCCCGGTCGGGGTGACCCGAAGGAGAGTGCCACAGAAAAGACACAGCCGCCGCGCGAGCGACGGCGAAGGTGAAATGGTGCGGGTAAGAGCCCACCAGCAGCCGGGAGACCGGCTGGCTCGGTAAACCCCACCCGGAGCAAGACCGAATAGGAGGACGGTACGGCTGGCTCGGCCGGTCCTCGGGTAAGGTCGCTAGAGTCGCCGGGTAACCGGCGACCGAGACGGATGACTGCCGCCCCACGGCGCGCCGGCTTCGCCGGCTGAAGCGGGGAACAGAACTCGGCTTACCGGCGGACTCACTCTTTTCGTAACGAACTCGTCGCCCCGGACGTAAACCAAACGTCCTCGATTGGACTCTATGGTTTCGTGATCATGGCCCACGAGCAGCCGGTGGATGCGGCTGGCTTCGACGCCGCCGTCCATGCGGAGAGCGGCCGGCTGTTCGCCGTTGCCTATTCCATCCTGCGGGACGTCCAGGAGGCCGAGGACGCCGTGCAGGACACGATGGAGCAGGCCTGGCATTCCTGGGGCGCGTTGCGCGATCCTTCGAAACGCGGCGCCTGGCTACGCCAGATCTGCGTCCGCCGGGCGATTCGGTCGCGCCGCCGCCTGCTCCCGCGACTCTGGCTTGCCGAATCCGGCACCGTGCAGGGGCAGCCGGCTTCGGACCCCGACCCGGATCTCGACCGGGGCTACCGCCGCCTGACCCCGCAGCAGCGCGCCGTCGTGACGCTCCACTACGAGTACGGCTACACGCTCGACGAATGCGCCTCGCTGATCGGATGCCAGCCAGGGACCGCGCGCAGCCATCTCGCCCGTGCCCTGGCCAGCCTGCGAAAGGAGCTCAACTATGGGTAAGCCCGAAGAATTCGATCCGCGGCTGAAGTCCTATCTGCACCGGGGCGCCAGCACACCAGCGCCCGCCGGATTCGAGGCGCGAATCGCTGCCAGGGCGCGCCGGCAGCGGAGGGGTTGGGTGCTCCAGGTCGCCGCTGCCGCCGCCCTGCTTGTCCTCGCGGTCGGTTTGGGGATTGCTCTCCAGCGGGCTCGTCAGTCAGTGGGGGTGACGCCGACTCCAACGCCATTCGCGTCGCCGAACATCAACCCAACGCCAACGCCGACACCCAGTGGGCCGTATCCTCTGCTGCCGCCCGTATCACTGCGCATGATCAGCGCCAGCACCGGGTGGGCCGCCGGCTCCGGCACCAACCGGATTCTTCGGACGGCGGACGGCGGGTCGCACTGGGATGACGCGGGTCCTCGTGGGGCGCAGCCCGGCAACTGGACCACCTTCTTTCTTGATGCCAACAATGCCTGGGTTGCGTCGTCCCTCCAGCCTGGCTCCGACACGCCCGACTTCAGCGTGCATGTCTACCGGACGAGCGATGGCGGCAAGAACTGGAACAACGCGGGTGTGGTTGCCGCCGGCCAGGGGTGGCCATCATCCGTGTCCTTTGTCGATGCTAGCCACGGCTGGCTCTTCATGAACCTGGGAGGCGCCGCCGGTTCCCAGGGCGTGGCCTTCTACGGCACGGCCGACGGCGGGAGGACGTGGACCAAGTTGTCGGAGGCCGATACCAGCGGCAGCTCCGGCCATCTTCCGCTCAGCTGCAGCAAGGGCGCCCCGGTCTTTCTGAACCCGTCGACGGGCTGGCTGCCGGGCTCCTGCAGCGCCGGGGGTGGTCCATTCTTCTACGTCACGCGTGACGGGGGTCGGACATGGCACAACGTCGCCCTCGGGTCACCGGCCGGATGGGGGTCAACCTGCATGTGTGAAGTGACGAGCCTGCGATTTTCCGACGCGCGAAACGGGGTCTTCGTGCTGACCTCCTACGGGTCCGCTGGGGTGCCGGAGAGCGCGGTCTATTCGACGACCGACGGTGGGGGTTCGTGGCGGCCCGGGCCATCACTTCCGGCGCAGGCGTACGACGTGTTCTTCATCGACAAGAGCCACGGCTGGACGATCAATCCAAAAGCCAACAACAGCCTTCTCTCCACCTCGGACGGTGGACAGCACTGGTCGACCGTTGGTCCGATCCCCTCGACCCAGGGCGTCACGGGCTTGCAGTTCGTCACGACCGAGATTGGCTGGGCGTCGGGCAGCGAGCCAGCCGGCAACACGCTGATCAAGACGACGGACGGTGGCCAGACCTGGACGACTCAGCTCAGTCCTTGATGCTGTAGACGCGCCGCGCGTTCTCCGCCAGCACCTGTCGGCCGGCGTTCGCCGCCGTGGCGAGATCGAGGATTCGACGCTCGACCAGCTCGCCGAGCGCATCGGCGAGGGCCTCACGGTGGGCGGCAGCGGCGACGAAGAACACCTCGGGGTAGCGGCTCGCGTCACTGGCGTAGAGCAACTTACTCGTCGGACAAAGGCCCAACGCTTCGCGCATCGCGCGACCGCCCTCGAGCCCGGCAAAGGGAATCGTCAACGAGAGGTCCATGTAGACGTCCGGGAAAACCGAGCAGAGATAGGCCGCCTCGCGATGGTATGGGTAGCAATGGAGCAGCGCGACCCGAAGACCACGATAGGCGGGGTCGATGAACAACGGCCGAAGGCCCAGTGGCGAGGTTTCGGCGAGGTCTTCGTCGGGATCGCCGAAGCCGCAGTGGACCTGGAGGGGGACGTCGAGCTCGCGACACTCCTGTGCCGCCTCGAACAGCAGGGCGTGGCAAAGTGCGCTGCCGGAGAGACGCAGGTGTTCTTCGCGCTCCGCGCGCAGCCGGATGGCGCTGAAGGCGACGCCGAGGTCATCGGTGTCCACCGGCTGGAGCTTGAGCGTCGCGCGATAGGCGCAGATGGTTTTCACGCCGGCGGCGCCGCGCTCGATCCCGGCTCGCAGCGCGCCGCGGATCGCGCCGAACCATTCGCGCGGGTCGCCGGCCTCGTGCACGAGGCTCTCGGCAAGGGTCTCGAGGCGGATGATCTCGCGCTGGCTGATTCCGGTCGCGTGTTCCTGTTCCGCGAGCGTAAACGTCGCTGGCGTCGCGAATCCGGCGTCGACCAGCATCGTGCTCGTCGCGGTCCGCTGCAGGAGGCGATGGGCGTACGTAGCTGACTCGGCGGCATTCCGGTAGGCGAGGACCGCGGCTTCCGTCGCCTCGCACTGGAGCTCGGCGGCGATGCGCTGAATGGCGCTCTGGTAGACGGCGGTGTGGACGACGTGGTGCTCGGCGAGCTGCGGTTCGAGCGCCTCGGTGAACGCCGAACGGAGCTCGACCGCCGACAGCTGATAGGGCCAGCGGCGCAACGGATGACAGTGATGATCGATCGCGGGCTGGTCTGCCCACGCCTGCAGGAGCTCGCCGGTCAGTACTTGTAGATGTGCTGTCTGAACTCGAAGGCCTCGTCCGCGGCTGCGAAGGCGTCGATGTCGAGCTCCTTGACCGCGATGTATGAGGTCGCCAGCCCCTCGCCCATGGCGTCGAGCAGGAGCCGGTCGCCTTTCAAGTTGGCGATGGCCGCCTCGAGGCTGGTCGGCAGGCGATCGGCGCCGATTTTCTTGCGCTCGCTCTCGTCCAGGGTATGGGGATCGACGGTGACCGGCGGAGCCAGGGTCAGCTGTCGCTCGATCCCATCGAGCCCGGCGGCCATCACCCCGGCGAGTGAGATGTACGGGTTGGCGCTCGAGTCTGACGACTTCAGCTCGACATTGGTCGACTCGGCCTCGTGGCCCTTAAAGGGGGAGGCGACGCGCAGTGCGCCCTCCCGGTTGTCCGGACCCCAGGCGCGATAGGCCGAGGCCCACATCTGCGGCTGCAGCCGGCGGTAGGAGTTGACCGAGGCACAGGTGAGGGCAACGAGCGCCGGCAGGTGGTCGAGGATCCCGGCCATGAACTGGCGCGCCAGCGTCGAAAGGTTGTACTCGCCGCCGGCATCGTAGAAGCGGTTCACGCGCTGGTCCTTGCTCCATCCCGAGAAGTGAAGGTGGCAGCCGTTGCCGGCCTGGTCGCCCCAGGGCTTGGGGGCAAAGGACGCATAGCGCCCGTGCTGCAAGGCGATCCCGCGAACGGTTTCCCGGTACATGATGTGATGGTCGGCCGCCTGCAGCGCCGGCCCGTGACGGATGGAGAGCTCCTGCTGTCCCCATCCGAGCTCGGCGTAGTACTGCTCGACCGCCATCCCCTGCGATTCGAGCGCCGCGACGATGTCATCGATCACCGGGGCGGCCATGTTCATGCCCGTCGAGGTGAAACAGCCACTGTCGTCGATGGGGGTGAACTGCTCGCCGTTCTTGATCGCGAGCGACCATTCGGGCTCGAACGCTGCGATGAGCGAAAGGTCGTGGTCGTCGGCGGCGCGGGCGATCATGCGCTTGAGGAACGCCCGGCCATCGGCGGCGTAGGGCTGGCCGTCGAGGGTTTGCATGTCGACCAGCACGGTGGCAGTGTGGGGAGCGTAGGGCGCGATGGCGAATGTGCTCGGGTCGGGCACGAGCCGGATCTCGCCGACGGGCCCCATGCCCTCGACGCTCGCGAGATGATCCAGCATGGTGAAGGCCTGCATCGCGACCGTCAGGCCGATTCCGCTTTCGAGTCGATCGCGGAGGTCTCGGATGCCGGCGCTCTTGCCACGGATGATGCCGTCGTTGTCGCAGTAGAGGAAGCGCACGAGGCGGAGGCCCGATGCCTCCGCCTGCGCCACGATCTCGCGACGTTTTGCGTCGACGTCGACGTTGTTGGTCGTTTGAGCGAGTGTGGTCGCCATCGATCGATTAGCTTGCCGTGCCCGCGCTCGCCATCGCGCGTCGAGCCGTGTTCACGCCCAGCAGGTAGACGACGACCGCCACGGCGAGCGAGGCAATGCCCACGCCGCCGACGATCAGAATCCAGGGGCCGTTGTCGATGATCTTTGAATTCCAGGAGCCGGCCAGCTGGCCCGTGAAGACCCAGCCGCCCGTCAGCGTGACGAGCACCCCGACCGCGCTGGCGATCGCACCGGCAATCGACGCCGCCCAGAACACGCCGACCGGGACGAGTTGCTCGCGCTTGAACTCGTCCGGGTACTTCGACCGGATGATCAAGACGTCGACGAAGAGGAAGACCATCGACAGGCACCAGATGACGGTGACCGCCGCCTGGAGCGCGATGTAGATGCCGGTCGACAGGTTGGCATTGCCGCCGAAGACGAAAAACGCAACCGCGGTGATGATCGTCGTGATCACCGCTTGCGTCAGCACGGCGATATGCGGAACCTTGTTGCGGTTGACCCGGCCCATGATGGCCGGCAGCCGCCGGTCGAGCCCGCTGACGAAGAGCAGGCGAGCAAAGGAGTAGTTGTAGACCGTGGTGTTGAAGATGAAGAACGCGATCATGATCAGGGTCACGACCACGGCGACGCCGGCGCCGAGCGAGGTCTGTACTGCCTGGAGGATGGCGGTGGTCGAGTTGGCGTCTTTCTGCGGGATGACCACCATGGCGCCGAAGGTCAAGAGAAGATAGGCGGCCATGACGACGACCGAGCCCCAGACGAGGTACTTCGTGATCGCCTTTCGATCTTTGATCTCCACGCCCATGTTGAGCGGAACCTCGATGCCGAGCAGGGCGAGGATGACCAGGCCGTAGAAGGTGGCGTTGCTGCTGTTCAGACCGAACGCGTTGCGCGAGAAGTCATTGGCGGCAGGATGGCCGCCCAGCAGCCAGGCGAGTCCGGCCAGGCCCACGGCCAGAATCGCCGCGCCGTAGATGACGAAGACGCCGTTGACCAGGTTCTGGGTGACCCGGAATCGCAGGATCGACAGCCCTGACGAGAACCAGATCACGGCCAGGATGATGACGCCCTGCTGCCACAGGTCGGCGAGCGGATTGACGAGGTTGAAGGGCGGCAGCGTGAGCAGGAACTGGAGCAGCGTCACGACCAGGTCGGCGGTCGCAACCATGACGAGCGCCCCGGGCCACCAGGCGCAGAAGCCGGCGAAGAATCCCCAGAAGCTGCCGAGCGCCTTGTTGGTCCAGACGTAGATCGAGCCCTCGCCCGGGAACATGAGGCCGAGTTGCCCGGTGACGATGGCGCCGGGAATGAGAAAGGTGAGGAAGCCGAGGATCCAGTAGACGAAGGCAGAGGCACCCGCCTGCTGGACGACCGAGCCCTGCACGGCGAAGAGCACGATCGCCACGAAGATCGCGACCATATCGAATGGACCGAGGACTTTGGGTAGGATGCCGGGGGCGATCCGCTCCGAGAGCAGCTCACCCGATCTGATCGGCGCGCCGACGGACGTGGTGGTTGTTGCCATATCCCCTCCTTAGGGCGGCGGTATTGGTTGTGAACAAATGTCTATCGTGATGGACAGCCGGTGTCAAGGCACAACATCTAGGGGCCCATTTTCTATGCGGCCACAAGCCCACAAGATTTAGTCCGAATTTGTTGACAGGCACCTGTCGCGGTGGTAGCGTTCGGCCTGTCGGTGGCACAAAGTGGGGAAAAGTGGGGACAGTGAGACACCCGGTGGCAACTTCTGATGTTCCTGGGTACCTATCGGCACTCGGTCGACGCCAAGGGTCGAGTGGCGATTCCCGCCCGCTTTCGGGAACAACTCCCCAGTGGGACCGTCATCTCCAAGGGCGCCGAGGGCTGCCTGCAGGTCTATCCGCCCCAGGAATGGGCGCAGGAGCAGGGCTTGCGGCTGGGATCGACGACGCCGGCGGAGGAGCGGCGGCTCGCCCGCATGATGTTCGGCGCCGCCCGCGAGTGCGAATTCGACGCCCAGGGACGCATCGTCCTGTCCGCCGATCAGCGGCAGTACGCCGGCATTACCGGCATTGCCTGGATCGTCGGGGTCAACAACTTGATCGAGATCTGGAACGACGAGGGGTGGCGCCGGATCGGCGAGGCGACGCCCGAGGAGTACACGCGGATTCAGGACCAGGTGGCCGAGCGGCGACGTGCCCCGCGCACGTGACCGTCGCGGCCGCCCTCGACTCGATCGACCGTCCGGCCCGGCCGGACACCGACCCGTACTTTTACAAGAAGTCATAACGAGCCTTCAACCAGCCCCCGGGCAGGCGTTCGTCGACGCCACGCTGGGGGGTGGGGGATATGCGCGGGCGCTGATAGAGCGCCTGCGGCCGGGCGGCGTCCTGCTCGGCATCGATCGTGACGCCTCCGCCCTCGAGCGATTCGCCCAGGAGCCGGTGCCTCCGGACCTCACCGTGATGCTGGAGCACACCAACTTCGCGCAGCTCGACCGGGCGGCCGAGCGGATTGGCCGCCCACCACACGGCATCGTCTTCGACCTCGGTCTTTCCTCTGTACAGCTGGATGATCCCGATCGCGGCTTCAGCTTCCAGTCGGACGGACCACTCGACATGCGACTGGACCGCAGCGAACCGTGGACCGCCGCCGATTTGCTCAACCGCGAGTCGGAGAGCGAGCTGCGGCGCATCCTCCGGGACTACGGGCAGGAGCGGTGGGGGTCGCGGATCGCGCAGCGCATCGTCGAGCGGCGGCGCCGGGCGCCGTTCAAGACCACGAAGGACCTGGTCGACGTCGTGGCGGGGGCCATCCCACGAGGTGCCTGGCCGCGTGACATTCACGTCGCGACCCGCACCTTCCAGGCATTCCGCATCGCGGTCAACCGCGAGCTGGACGCGATCGAAAAAGGGTTGAAGGCTGCTATTGAAGTGCTTGCAAGCGGTGGGCGCGTAGGGGTCGTCTCTTTCCACTCCCTCGAGGACAAGATTGCAAAGAACCTATTCAACGTTGAAGCAACAGACTGTATCTGTCCGCCCCAAGCGCCCGTTTGCATCTGTGGGCACCGTCGTTCGGTGCGCGTCGTAACGCGCAAACCGATCACCCCCTCGGAAGCCGAGGTGCAGGAAAACCCCCGCGCCCGGTCGGCGAAATTGCGAATCGCGGAGAAGTTATGAACCCTGTCCATGTCATTCCACAAGTCAATACCTGAGCGGCCGCATGGTGGAACCCCTCCCTCCTGGGCATCTACTAGTGTTGCGGCCCCGCCGGCCCGATCCGACCCCTCCGGCGCGCGCGTTTCCCCCTTCGCGCGCGCGCCGGAGTCGTGGCCGGCCCTCCATCTCACCCTTGGTGGGCGCGGTGTCGTTGATCGCGGCCGCGCTGCTGCTCGTCGCGCAATCAGCCGCCGCCACCCAGGCGAGCTACCAGATCGCGACGCTGAAGCAGGAACAAGCGCGTCTCAGCGCCGAGCACGACCAGCTCCTGGCCCAGCTCGCGGGCGACCGCGCCGCCAATCGCGTCGCGACCGCCGCGCAGCAACTCGGTCTCTCGCATCCCAGCCGCTGGCAGTACATCCACGCGACCGGCTCGCCAATCGCGCTCGGGCCGAGGCCCGCCAACACGGGCCGTTCCGGCGTGTGGGACGGCGTGCTGGCGGTGCTCGGCGCCGTGACCGGCCGCCCCCTGAATTCCGAGCCAGCGCACTAACCGGACGGCGATCGTGAGGGGCACCCAGGAACTCGAGCCGCGCAGCCGCATCCTTACATTGATGGCGCTCGTGCTGGCCGCCTACCTGGTCCTGTTGGGCCGGCTGGCGTACTGGCAGGTCTGGCGCCATTCGGACATGGCTCGGCTGGCGGCCGCCTACCACGACGACACGATCACGCTGCCCGCCGTGCGCGGCAACATCCTCGACCGCAACGGCGCTCTGCTGGTGACCAACACCCCCGTCTTTTCGATCTTTGCGTCGCCCGACCTGTTATCCGCGGCCGCGCGTACTGAGGTATCCACCAGGCTGGCGCCGCTGCTCCAGCTCAGCGCCGCCGACATCCAGGCCAAGCTCGCCACGACGCGCCAGTTCGTCTACCTGGCGCGCCGGGTTCCGTCCTCGGTCGCGCAGCAGCTGGATGCGATGCGCCTCCCCGGAATCGGCAAGGTGGCGGAGACCCAGCGGTCCTATGTCGATGGTGGCGTCCCGGGAACCACGCTCGCCGCCAACCTGCTCGGCTTCGCGAACGACGCGGGGCAAGGTAACTACGGCGTCGAAGGCTATTACAACAAGACGCTCGCGGGCCAGGCGGGATTCGAGGCGACCGTTCGCGACCTGGCGAACCGGCCGATCGTGCTGAGCGATCGACAGCGCCGCGACCCGGTCGACGGGATGACGCTGCAGCTGTCGCTCGACAGCACCATCCAGGTGGTCGCCGAGCGGGCGCTGGCCGATGGCGTGCAGAAATACCAGGCGGAGAGCGGCTCCCTGATCATCATGGAGCCCGCCACCGGTCGCATCGTCGCCTGGGCGGACGTGCCCAGCTACAACGCGAACCAGTTTGCGACGACGCCGACCGCGCAGTTCATCGACCCGATCGTCTCGAGTCTCTATGAGCCCGGATCGGTGATGAAGGTCGTGACCCTGTCCGGCGCGCTCGACGACCGCGCCATCACGCCGGACACGCGCTTCAACGAGACCGGAGTCGCCGTCGTCGGTGGCGTGGCGATCCGCAACTGGGACAACCGGGCCCACGGCAACGTCACCATGACGCAGGTGTTGCAGAACTCGCTCAACGTCGGCGCTATCAAGGCCCAGCAGATGGAGGGCGCCGGCCCCTTCTATCAGTACCTGCAAAAGTTCGGCATCGGCGCCCCCACGGGCGTCGACCTCGCGGCGGAGACGGCCGAGCCGTTGCGCGATCTCACCAAGTGGAAACCGGTCGAGCTCGCCACGGCGTCCTTCGGCCAGGGGGTCGACACCACCCCGATCGAGATGCTGGCCGCCATCAACGTGGCGGCCAACGGCGGCAATCTCGTCTGGCCGCACGTCGTGGATCAGGTGATCGACGCCAACGGAGTTCGCCACCCGGTTCAGCCGCGCGTCGTGCGGCAGGTCGTCAGCGCCAAGACCGCGCAGCAGATGCAACAGATGATGGTCGCGGTAGTCGAGCACGGCTCCGGTTTTGCCGCGCGGATCGACGGCTTCAAGAACCGAATCGCCGGCAAGACCGGGACCGCAAGCATCCCCGAGAACGGGAAATATCTGCCGGACGCGACCATCGGCTCCTTTGTCGGCTTCGTGCCGGTCGATCACCCGCAGTTCATCATGATGGTGATCACCCGCAAGCCCAAGGTTCTCTTCGAGGGGGCCTACGTCGCCGCTCCGATCTGGAAAACGGTCGCCAGCGCCCTGATCACGCAGTGGCAGATCGCGCCGTGAGGCCAGGATGGGAGCGACAGCGAGAATAGTGATGCTGTGGGCATGTCCGTGAAGGAAGTCGTGGATGCGACACGCGGCCGGTTGCTGAGCGGCCCCTACGACGTCACCTTCCCCCGGCTCTTTACCGATTCGCGGGAGGTGAAACCAGGCGGGCTGTTCGTCGCTTTGCGTGGCGAGCAGCACGACGGGCACGTCTTCATTCCGCAGGCGATCGAGCGCGGTGCGGCCGGCATCCTCTGCGAGCGGCCACCCCAGGGCATCGACGGCGTAGCCGTGATCCAGGTCGACGACACGCGCCAGGCGCTCTTCGACATCACGGCCGATCGGCTCGCACGCCAGCCACACCCCATCGTCGCCATCACCGGCAGTGCCGGCAAGACGACGACCAAAGACCTGATCGCACACCTGCTCGGGCGCCGGCTCCGGGTGCACAAGAGCGAAGGTAACCTCAATACCTACACCGGCATTCCGATGACGATCTTCCAGATGGACCCGCGTGACCGGGCTCTGGTGGTCGAGTACGCGATGTCACGTGCCGGCGAGATCCGCGAGCTGACCCAGGTCGCTCCCCCCACCATCGGCGTCGTCCTCAACGTCGGCCTCGCGCACGTCGGCTTCCTGGGGTCGATCGATGCGGTCGCCGCCGCCAAGCGGGAACTGGTGGAAGGGCTCGCGCCCGGCGGGCTGGCGATCCTCAATGCCGACGATCCCCGGGTGCGCGCCATGTCGGCGGTGGCGCGCCGCTTCACGCTATACGGCGTGTCGAGCGATGCCGGCGTCCGCGCCGAGCGGATCCGGCTCCATGGCCTCGAGGGCAGTAACTTCATGCTGATCACCCCCAGGGGCAAAGCCGATGTCTACCTCCGGCTGCCCGGCCATCACAGCGTCTCGAATGCGCTGGCCGCGGCGGCGGTCGCGCTGGAATTCGATTTCGACGCCGCGGCGATCGCGTCCGCACTGCACGGCTTCGCGCCACCGGCCCGGCGGATGAACATCATCACCGGGCGCAACGGCGCGACCGTGATCGACGATTCCTACAACGCCAGCCCGGGATCGATGCTCGCCGCGCTCGAGGTGTTAGGCCTCGCGCCGCGGGGAGCGCTCAAGGTCGCGGTCCTCGGTGACATGCTCGAGCTGGGCGACCACGCGGAGCGGGCCCACGAGGAGCTCGGTTCCCTGGCCGGCAAAACGGCAGATGTGGTGATCGCGGTCGGGGAATACGCTCCGCGCGTCGTGCAGGCGGCGCGTCGAGCGGGCCTCCCCAGCGACCGCGCCATCGTTGTGGAGACCGCCGAGCAGGCGGTCGCGTCGGTAACGCCGTTGCTCGGGGCGCAAACCCAGGTCCTGGTCAAGGGCTCGCGCGGCATGCGGCTGGAGCGGGTCGTCGAGCAAATTCGTCAGGCGCCATGAGGGCGGTCATCGTGTTTGCTGCGGCCCTCCTCATCAGCGCCTTGATTTTTCCCGCGGCGATCGGCCAGCTGGCCCGCGCGCGGATGGGCCAGCAGATCCGAGAGGAAGGCCCAGCGGCTCATCACAGCAAGGCCGGCACCCCGACCGCGGGCGGCTTGCTGTTCGTGCTGGTGGCCCTTGTCCTCTACCTGGCGGCCGACCGCTCGCTGGCGGGTGGCTTCGTCCTCATCGCGCTGATCCTTGGCGCGGCGCTTGGCTTCGTCGATGACGTGTTCGCCATTCGGGGCCGGCGCAGCCTGGGACTGAAGGCCCGGCAGAAGATCGTGATCCAGCTGGCCACGGGCGCGTTCCTCGGCTATCTCGCCGTGCGCTGGGGACTGACCAGTCAATGGGTCCCGTTCGATGGGCGTCATCCGATCAGTGGCTGGATCATCATCGTGGTCAGCGCGCTCGCGGTGGCCGCGGGCTCAAACGCCTTCAACCTGACCGATGGCAGCGACGGCCTTGCGGCCGGCGCCGGCGCCATTACCTTCGGCGCGCTCGCGGTCATCGCCGTGCTGCAGCACCGGCCGGGCGCCGGACTGATGCCGGCCGTCCTGGCCGGGATCCTTGTCGGATTTCTTTTCTACAACCTCTACCCGGCGCGCATCTTCATGGGTGATACCGGGAGCCTTGCTTTGGGAACTGCCATGGCCGCCGCCGCGATCGCCACGGGCTTTCTCTGGTATCTGCCGCTCCTCGCCCTGGTCTTCGTCGTCGAGACCGTCTCCGTGATCGCGCAGGTGGCGAGCTTCAAGATGACCGGCAAGCGGATCATCAAGATGTCGCCGCTGCACAACCACTTCATCGTCTCCGGATGGCGCGAAACGCCGCTCGCACTGTGGTTCTGGGCCGGCTCACTGGTCGCCGCCGTGCTGGTGCTGGCGCTGGCGCGGCCGGGAGCTTCGGCCTGACGATGAAGGGGCGGCACGCGCTCATCCTCGGCTACGGCCGCAGCGGCCGCGCGGCGGCATCCTACATCGCCGCGCGGGGCGGGTCGGTCCGCGTTATCGACCGCGCCGACACGCCGGAGCTGAGAGCGGACCTCGACCGGGCCGGGATCACCGGCCGGCTGGGCGGCTACGGTCCAGAGGACCTCAACGGCCGGGACCTCCTCGTGGTCAGCCCGGGCGTGGCCTGGGACGAACCCCTGGTCGAGACCGCGCGCCAGCGCGGCATCGAGGTCACCAGTGAGATCGACCTCTTCTTCCGCGCCTGCCCTTCCCATATCGCCGGGATCACCGGCACCAACGGCAAGACGACGACCACGGCGCTCACCACGGAGGTGTTCCGTGCCGGTGGGCTGCGGGTGATGCGGGGCGGCAACATCGGCGAGCCCGTGCTCGACCGCATCGACCAGCTCCGCCCAAACGACTGGGTGGTGCTGGAGTTGAGCAGCTTTCAGCTGGAGTCGATCACGACGCCGCGCCTGAACATTGGCGTGGTGCTCAACGTGACGCCCGACCACCTCGACCGGCACAAGGCGTTCGCCCACTACGTCGAGATCAAGTCCCGCGCCATTGCCTTCATGCAGCCCGAGGACCATGCCGTGCTCAACGTCGACGACCCGGCCTGCGCCGGGATGCGAACCAAGACCCGTGGTCAAGTGCTCGCCTTCGCTCTGCGTCAACCGGTCGATCGTGGGGTCAGCCTGGCGGATGGCTGGATCACGATCGCCCACGCGGCGGTCAAGCGCCAGGTGCTGCCGGCCGCGGATGTTCCGCTGCCGGGCGAGCACAACCTGAGCAACGTCATGGCGGCGGTGGGCGCCGGCGACGCCGCCGGCATCGATCCGCAGCAGATCGCCGGCGCGGTGCGGCAGTTCAAAGCCGTCGAGCACCGGCTGGAACCGATCGCGAGCTTCAACGGCGTTCGCTGGTTCAACGATTCCAAGGCGACCAACCCCGACTCGACCTACAAGGCGCTGGCCGCCTTCCGCGAGCCCATTGTGCTGATTGCCGGCGGCCGCAACAAGGGGATCGAGATCGAGCCGCTGGCGCGGGTCATCGCCGGACGGGTGTCCGCCCTGGTGACGATCGGGGAAACCGGCGAGGAGCTGGCCCGCCGGGCGCGGGACGCCGGGCTGCAAAAGGTCGAGCGCGCGGCGGACCTCGCCGACGCGGTGCGAAAGGCCGCCGAGCTGGCAGCGCCCGGATCGGTCGTCCTGTTATCGCCGGCATTCACCAGCTATGACATGTTCCGTGACTACGAGGATCGGGGCCGGCGTTTCAAAGCCACCGTGCTCGCGGAGCTCGGCCGTTGAGGGCGCGCGCCGCGCTCGAGCTGCCGGCCGCCCGCCGGACACTGGCGTCGACACGGCTGTGGCGTCGCGGCGATCGGGCCCTGCTGCTCGCCGTGGGGGCGCTGACCGCCTTCGGGCTGGTGATGGTCTTCTCCGCCTCGGAGGCGCAGGGCTGGTTGTGGTTCCACAATGCGGCCTACTACTTCGAGCGGCAGCTGCTCTGGCTGGCGCTGGGCGTCGTCCTGCTCTGGGCGGCGGCCCACATCGACTATCACCGGCTGCGGCTGGTCGCCTGGCCGCTGGCGGGCGTGACCCTGGTTCTCATGGTGCTGGTGCTGCTGCCTCATTTCGGGGTCGAGGTCAACGGGGCCCGGCGCTGGCTGCGATTGGGGCCGATGCAGATGCAGCCGGCGGAGCTCGCCAAGGTCGCCAGCATCATCTTTATGGCGCTCTGGTTGGAGCGCCATCGGGAACGGATCGGGTCGCTCGAAGACGGCGTCGTGCCCTTTCTGGCGCTGCTGGCGCTGGTGACCATCCTCGTCATCCTCGAGCGAGACCTGGGCACCACGCTGATCGTGGCCGCCATCCTGCTGGCCCAGTTCCTGATCGCGGGGGGACGAAAACGCCATGTCCTCTTGCTGCTGCTGATCGTCGGGCTCTGCCTCTACGTGTTCATCCGGATGGAGCCCTACCGATTGCATCGCATCCTGGCCTTCGTCGATCCCTGGGCGGATCCGCTCAACACCGGCTTTCAGGCGATCCAATCGGTGGTCGCGCTCGGCTCGGGTGGTCTCACGGGCCTTGGGCTTGGACACAGCATTCAGAAATACCAGTGGCTGCCCTTCGCGCACACGGACTTCATTTTTGCCATCGTGGGCGAGGAGACGGGCCTACTCGGCACCACGCTCGTGCTCGCGCTCTTCGGGCTCTTCACCTATCGGGGCTACCGGGTGGCGCTCAAGGCGCCCGATGCGTTCGGGTCGCTGCTCGCCTGCGGCATCACGACCTGGATCGCCTTCCAGGCACTCGTCAACATCGCGGCCGTCACGGTGACACTGCCGACGACCGGGATTCCGCTCCCGTTCATCAGCTATGGTGGCTCCTCGCTTGCGATCACGCTGCTGGCGGTCGGCATACTGATGAACGTTTCGACCCAGAGCGAGAAGGTGGGATGGATACGACATGCGACTATTGATCTCGGGCGGCGGTACGGGCGGACACTTGTTCCCGGCGATCGCCGTCGCGCAGGCGCTATCGCGGAAAGAACCTGACGCCGCCATCCTCTTCGCGGGGCGGCGCGAGGGGATCGAAGCGAGGACCGTCGCCAGTTACGGGATGCGGTTCGCCGCCATCCCCGCCGCACCCCTCTACACCGAGCAACTGTGGCGCAACTGGACGCTCCCGGTGGTGCTGGGGGCGGCGCTCTATCAATCCTGGCGGCTGCTCGATCGGTTCAAGCCAGACGCCGTCCTGGGGACGGGCGGCTACGTCAGCGTTCCCCTCATCACCGCGGCCGGCCTCACTCGCGTCCCGATCGTCCTCCAGGAGCAGAACCTGATGCCCGGGCGCGCGACCCGAGTCCTCGCCCGTCTCGCCCGAACGGTCGCGACCGCCTATCCAGAATCCTCGCGTTTCCTGCGTGCCACGACGGTGGTGACGGGCACACCGGTGCGCACGGAATTCTGGCGTCGAAGGGACGACTTCCCGGCGCAGCCGCGCACCATCCTGGTGCTGGGTGGCAGCCAGGGGGCGCATCGCCTCAACCAGGCGGTGGCGGACATTCTGCCCTGGCTCCTGGATCGGCCCGACCTCGCGATCATGCATCAGACGGGCCCGCGCGAGATCGATGCCATGCAGACGGTCAAGGCCGCGCTGCCCGCCTCGGCGGCGGCGCGCTACCAACCATTCGCCTTCGCCTCTGATCTCGCCGACCGCATGCGCGCCGCCGACCTGGTCATCAGCCGGGCCGGCGCCAGCACCCTGAGCGAGGTCAGCGCGATCGGCATTCCCATGATCCTGGTCCCCTACCCGTACGCCGGCGGCCACCAGCGCCTGAATGTCACGCCCTACGCGTCGGCCGGCGCCGCCATGGTCATCCCGGACGAGGAGGTCCGGGGGCGGCTCCGCGGCGTGCTGACGTCGGTCATCGACGATGAGGCCCGATATCGCAAGATGGTCGAGGCCATGCGAGGATTGGGACGGCCGTACGCCGCCGAAGAAGTCGTGAGGCTCCTCCACGAGGCGGCCCGGCGTCGCTGATGCGCATCCATTTCATCGGCATCTGCGGGTACGCGGTTTCGGGGCTGGCGCTCGTTGCCAAACAGCTCGGCAACGAGGTGACCGGCTCCGACGAGGATGCCTACCCGCCGACGACCGACATCCTGACGCAGGCCGGCATCAAGTGGGTCGATGGTCACGTGGCCGGGAACGTCACCCGCTGGGGGAAGCCCGACCTCGTCGTCCAGGGGAACCAGGTCCGCGACGGCAACCCGGAAACCGAGGCGGCGCGACGGCACCAGATCCGCCTCGTCAGCGAGGCCGAGTACTGGGGGGAGCTGACCGCGGACCGTTTTCGCATCGTGGTGGCGGGCTCGGCGGGGAAGACGACGACCGCCAGCCTGATCGCCTGGATCCTTCGGGCGGCGGGACGCAACCCCGGCTTCCGCCTGGGCATGACCGCGCGCGACCTTGGCTCCGCGGCGGCCTGGGGCAGCGGGCGGGAGTTCGTCTTCGAGGGCGACGAGTACACGTCCGCCGTCTTCGATCCGAGGCCCAAGTTTCTTCATTTCGCGCCGCAGCTGGCGGTGCTCACCAACATCGATTGGGACCACCCCGATGTCTTTCCGGATCCGGCGGCCTACGAGGCGGTCTTTCGCCAGCTGCTCGAATATCTCGGGCCGGAAGACCGGCTGATCGCCAACTCGGACGATCCGACCGTGCGCCGGCTGCTGAGCCGGACGCGTGCCAATGTGGAGACCTACGGCCTGCGCGGCGGGGCGGATTGGCACGGGCGGGATGTGCAGATCGAGGGAGACGGCATGCGCTTCACCGCCTGGTACGAGGGGAAGGTCCAGGCCGTCGTCACCACCAGGCTGCCGGGCGAGCACAACGCGGCGAATTCCCTGGCGGCGCTCGCCACCGCCGTCCGTGTCGGCGTGCCGGTTTCCGCCGCAGTAGACGCGATCGGGCGATTCCAGGGTGTCGGCCGGCGCTTCGAGGTCCGCGGCCAGGTGCGCGGCGTCACCCTCGTCGACGACTACGCGCACAACCCCGCCAAGGTGCGAGCGACGCTGCAGGCGGCGCAGAACCGCTTTCATCCCGGGCGCGTGCTCGCCTGCTTCGTGCCGCATACCTACTCGCGCACGCGTAGCCTGCTGGACGCCTACGCCGACGCCTTCTCCGGTTGCGCCCTGGTCGTCATCGGCCCGATCGAGCCCGCGCGCGAGCGTCACCTCGCCCACACCGTCAGCTCGCAGGACCTCGCCCGGGTCATCCGCGGTGTCGACGACGTCGTCACGGTGGACTCAGCCCGCTCCGCCGCCTACAAGCTGGCGTCGGCGGCGCGCCCCGGCGATGTGATCGTCTATATGTCGGTGCGCGGTTTCGACGACGTGATCGCGAAAACCGCCGAGGTGCTGGAGCGCTCACCGGTTGCCTGACGCCTGGCTGGCGGCGGTCCCGGGCGCGCGCGAGCACGAGCCGCTCGGTCCGCACAGCTGGTATGGGATCGGCGGGCGTGCGCGCTATTTCCTGGCGCTCGACGACGATGCGGAGCTCGCCGCGCTGATCGCGCGACTGAATCGCGAGACCGTGCCCTACCTGGTGATCGGAGCGGCGACCAACACGCTGTTCGCCGCCGAGGAGCTGCCCGGATTGACGATCAAGCTGGCAACCTCGCGGCTCGCGGTCGAGGGCCGCCGGGTCACCGCCTCGGCGGGCTACCTGATGCCCAAGCTGGCCGCCGACACCGCCAGGAAAGGGCGGACCGGTCTCGAGTTCGGTGCCGGGGTGCCCGGCATGGTCGGCGGATCGGTGGTCGGGAATGCGGGGGCCTTCGGACGCGAGATGAAAGACGGGCTCGTCAGCACCGACGTCATCGATCCGCAGGGCCGGGTGCACACACTGTCAGTGGCGGAGTGCCGCTTTGCCTATCGGGACTCGATCTTGAAATCGTCAAAGGCGGGGTGGGTCGTCGTCTCCGCGACCTTCGAGACGGGAGAGGACGATCCGTCGCGGATCCGCGACCGCATCAAGGAGGTGCAACGTCACCGGCGCCAGACGCAGCCGATCGAAAAGCGCAGCCTGGGGAGCACCTTCAAGAATCCGCCGGGCGATGCGGCCGGGCGCCTGATCGATGCCTGCGGTCTCAAGGGGCGGCGGGTCGGAGGCGCGCAGATCTCGGAAAAGCACGCGAACTTCATCGTCAACCTGGGGGGAGCGACCGCGGATGACGTGCTAGCCTTAATGGCCGAGATGCGGAATCGCGTCTTCGAACGGTTCGGCATCGAGCTCGAACCGGAGGTCCGCGTCATCGGCGGAACGCCCGGCCAATGAGCCGGCTGCGCATCGGGGTCCTCTTTGGTGGACGGTCGACGGAGCACGAGGTTTCCATCCTTTCCGCCCAGTCGATCATCGGCGCCATGGATCCCCAGCGCTTCGAGCCGGTGCCGCTTTACATCGACAAGAACGGGCGCTGGCTGGTGGGCGCGTCCTTCACGCGGCTGGTGGGCGAGGACGCCCCCGGCAAATACGTGTACCTTCCGCCGGACCCGACGCAACATTCGCTGGTGCCCGCCCAGGACGGCATTGGCCAGCCACCGTCGTTGCCACCGCTCGACGTGATCTTTCCCGTCTTTCACGGGCTCAACGGCGAGGACGGGACCATCCAGGGCGTCCTGGAGCTCGCCAACATTCCCTATGTCGGCGCCGGCGTGCTTGGCTCGGCGCTCGGCCTCGACAAGATCTACATGAAACGCGCCTTTGCGGCCGCCGGCCTGCCCATCGTCGACTATCTCCCGATCACGCGGCGGCAATACGAGCAGGACCCGCCCGCCTTCATCGCCCTGGTCGAAGAGCGCCTCGGCTATCCGTGCTTCTCGAAGTTCGCCAACTCGGGCTCGAGCGTGGGGACCACCAAGGCCCACAACCGCAGCGAGCTCGTCGCCGGCCTGCGCCTCGCCGCGAGCTTCGATCGCAAGCTGCTGGTCGAGCGGGCGGTCGAGGCGCGCGAGCTGGAGGTCAGCGTCCTCGGCAACGATGAGCCGCAAGCCTCTGTCGTCGGGGAAGTCGTGCCGGCGCACGAGTTCTACGACTACGAAGCGAAATACCTGGACGAAGGTTCGCGGCTGCTCATCCCGGCGCCGATCGACGCCGGCGTCGCCGAGGAGGTTCGAACGCTGGCGGTGCGCGCCTTCCAGGCGGTCGATGTGGCCGGCATGGCCCGCGTGGACTTTTTCATGCAGCGCACGACCGGCCACATCCTGCTGAACGAACTGAACACGATCCCGGGCTTCACCCGGATCAGCATGTATCCAAAGCTCTGGGAGGCGTCCGGCCTGTCCTACCCCAGCTTGATCGAGCGGCTCGTCGAGCTCGCCATCGAGCGCTTCAACGACAAACAGCGCTCGCAAACCGCGATCGACACCAGGCTTTTAGACCGTGGGACGGACGCATGACCGTTGGCACCATCGAAAAGCGGCGCCGCCGCAGCACGCCGGCGCCGGCCAAGCCCGTCGCACCCGGCCGCGGGTGGTTGTGGGCCTTGCTGCAGATCGCCCTCGTCGGCGGTGAGATCTTCGCGCTGCTCTTCTTGCTGGCGCAGCCCGCCTTTCGCCCGCGACACGTAGAGGTCGTCGGGGTCAAACACTTGACGGCCGCGCAGGTTACGGACGCGCTCCATCTGCCCAGTGACCGCAACCTCTTCCTGCTCAGCCAGGCGGAGCTGGCGAATCGGCTGCAGGCGCTGCCGTGGGTGCGCTCAGCCCGTGTGAGCCTCGCCCTTCCAGACCGGGTCTCTATCAGCGTCACCGAGTGGACGCCGTCGGCCGTTCTCCAGGTGGGGGAGGCGACCTATTACCTCAATGACCTGGGCGAGGTCCTCGACCCGGCGGTCGAGGCGAAAAGCCTCACGGTCATCAACCGGCCCGGCTTCGGGCCGGCCAAAGATGGGCAGCACGCCGTGGGCAGCGACCTGCTCCCGATGCTGATCCAGTTGCGCACTGGTTTCAGCTCCGCCTTCAAGATCTCGGTCACGTCGTTCCAGCTGGACGGTCGCGAGGTCCTCACGGCGCAGACCGATCACGGATGGACGATCATTTTCGGGCAGATGGTCACCGGCGACGATCGCGCCAGCCTGGAGCCGAAGCTCGCGGCCTTGCGCGCCCTGAGCAGCCGGATCGATTTCGTCTCGGCGCCGATTCAGTACATCAACCTCGAGAACGCGCGCGCGCCCGCCGTGCAGATGCGAGCCCACAAGTGAGGCTCCCGGCGAAGGGATCTCGCGAGGCGCTCTGGCTGGTCGCCGCGGTGTTCGTCTTCGGCACGGTCGGCATCGTCCTCGGGCTCAATTCGCCAGTGCAAATCCCGGCGGGCTACGCTCGCTACACCGCCGTGATGATCCTCGCCGCGCTCGACTCCGTGCTGGGAGCCGTGAAAGCCTGGCTCAATGGAAACTTCGAGAACAAAGTGTTCATCTCTGGACTGCTCGTCAACTCGCTCGCCGCGGGTGCGCTGACCTACCTGGGCGACAAGCTCGGCGTCGAGCTGTACTTCGCCGCCATCGTCGCCTTCGGTGTGCGAATCTTTGACAACCTGGCAGTCATCCGGAGGCATCTGCTCTAGCACCACCCGAACAACCTGTGGATAACTCGCGGCCGGTTGTGTTGTCACGGCGGCGGGACCACACTATAATGGGCTCGCCAGTTCCAGCCAACGTTCCAGGAAAGGTTTTTGCCTCGTTCTAAATACGTCACAGCACTCGATATCGGCACAACCAAGATCTGCTGCGTCGTCGGCGAGCCGACGGAGCGCGGCCTCAACATCGTCGGTTTCGGTGAGGCATCTTCCGAGGGTCTTCGTCGCGGCGTGGTCGTCAACATGGAGAAGACCGTCAGGGGCATCAGCCACGCGGTCGATGCCGCGCAACGGATGTGCGGCCACAAGCTCGAGTCCGCCATCGTGGGCATGGCCGGCACCCATGTCCTGAGCCAGAACAGCCGCGGCATGATCGCGGTCGCCCGTTCCGACCGTGAGATCGGGCACGAAGACGTCAGCCGGGTGATCGACGCCGCGCGCGCGGTCTCGGTCCCCAACGATCGCGAGATCATCCACGTGGTCCCGCGCGGTTTCATCGTCGATGGACAGGAAGGGGTCCGCGACGCGATCGGCATGTCCGGCGCCCGGCTCGAAGTCGAAACCCACATCATCACCGGGTCGCTGACCGCCGTGCAGAACGTGGTGAAGTGTGTCCACCAGGCGGGCATGAGCGTGGAGGACCTGGTGGTGCAGGTGCTCGCTTCCGCGGAGGCCGTGCTCAACGACAACGAGCTCGACCTGGGTGTTGCGCTCGTCGATGTCGGTGGCGGGACGACCGACGTCGCGCTGTTCACCGACGGCAGTGTCGTGCATACCGCGGCGCTGCCCGTGGGCGCGACACACGTGACCAACGACATTGCCATCGGGCTGCGTACCACCCTCACCGAGGCCGAGATGTTGAAGGTCAACTATGGGCACGCGATCCCCGCCTGTATCCCCAAAGAAGAAATGGTCGAGTTGCATCAGATCGGGCAGGATCGGGTCCAGGTCGTGCCGCGCCGGCACCTGGCGGAGATCATCGCGCCGCGCGCCCGCGAGATTCTCGAGATGGTGCGCCTCGAGATGCGCCGCGGCGGGCACGACGGCTTCCTGCCTGGGGGTGTCGTTCTCACCGGCGACGGCTCGCCTGCTCGGTTTCACAGAGGCGGCGCAGTCGCTGCTCGACCTTCCGGTGCGGATCGGCGCGCCCGCACAGACCATCGGCATGAGCGACCAGGTGAGTGGGCCAGCCTACGCGACCGCTGTGGGCCTGCTGCGCTGGGGAGCCAAACTTCGGCACCACGGCAACGGGCACGCACCCGTTGGCGCGGGCGCTTCGGCGGTGTACGCGCGAACCGTTCGTTGGATCAAGGATTTCTTCTAGAGGAAGGAGGCCGGTATGAACATCGACGATCAGCTTCGAATGAAGGGCCTCGCCTCGCGGCCCGTGATCCCTGGTGATTACGGTGGGGGCCAGGGACCGCGGGTGTCGGCGGAACGATTCGTAAGGGCGCGCCTGGAGCGCGATAAGGAGGAAGCCATGCGCGACGTCGACCGTACCCTGGAGGGGAACGCCCGCATCAAAGTCGTCGGTATCGGTGGTGGCGGCAGCAACGCCGTCAACCGCATGATCCGGTCGAAGCTCCGCGGCGTCGAGTTCATCGCCATCAATACCGACCTGCAGGCGCTCGCCCATTCGGAAGCGCAGACCAAGATGAACATCGGCAAGAAGCTCACCCGGGGCCTGGGCGCGGGTGGCAATCCGACGATCGGCCGCGAGGCGGCCGAGGAGAGCCAGCAAGAACTCTCCGAACTGTTGCAGGGCGCTGACATGGTCTTCCTCACCGCCGGCATGGGTGGTGGGACCGGATCCGGCGCGGCACCGGTCGTCGCCGAGATCGCGCGCAACAATGGCGCACTCACTATCGGCGTCGTCACCAAGCCCTTTACCTTCGAGGGTTCGCGGCGGCGGGCGATCGCCGAGGAGTCGGCCACCACGCTGCGGGAAAAGGTCGACACCCTGATCATCATTCCAAACCAGCGACTGCTGGACGTCACCGACAAGAAGGTGCCGTTCACGGAAGCGCTGAAGATCGCCGACGATGTGCTGCGCCAGGGCGTCCAGGGCATCTCTGACCTGATCGTTCAGCCTGGGTTGATCAACCTGGACTTCGCCGACGTCAAGGCGGTCATGTCGGGACAGGGCGCCGCCCTGATGGGGATCGGCTTCGGGAGTGGCGATCAGCGCGCGGCCGACGCCGCCCGCGATGCCGTCGCCAGCCCCCTGCTGGAGACCTCGATCGACGGGGCCCGCGGCATCCTCTTCAACATCACCGGCGGCACCGACCTCACCCTGCACGAGGTCAACGAGGCGGCGGAGATCGTCCGTGCCTCCGCCGATAAGGACGCCAACATCATTTTCGGGACCGTCATCGACGAGAAGATGTCGGGCGAGGTCAAGATCACGGTGGTGGCCACCGGCTTCGTCGTGGGGGCCGAAACCAGCCGTGAGATCGAGGAGCAGTACAGCCGGCCGGCGCCGGTCGACGACGTCCCGGTCTACAAGGGCTTCGACCCGTCCAACCTCGACATTCCCGCC
>VBEQ01000247.1 GCA_005881235.1 Chloroflexota bacterium
AGAATGGCAACGGTTGCAATGCGCCGCGGACGAGCAACTTCACGCTCAATTATCCGACTGGAGTCATCACCGTCACTGTCGCCATCAGGAAAGGCAGTCAATGCCACGGCAATGGGGCGACCTGGAACATCACCATCAACGTCACCGGAACGACCCGGACCCTCACCGCGCTTGTGACAGAGGTCAACGGAGCGTCCACCGTGACGTGGGAAGCGTTCCAATGACGGCCCGGCTCGGCCTGGATCTTGGGACGCGCGAGTTGAGGCTGCTCCAGGCCGACGGCCGGCGCCTCACCCATCACGCCGAGGTGTTGCTTCCCGAGGGGGCGATGGTGGATGGCATCCCAACGTCCCTGCTGACGACCACCGTGCGCAGCGCCCTCGATGCCGGCGCCTTCACTGCCGAGCGCACCCGGGTTGCGATCGCCGAGACCGGGACCGCCTTCCGTGATTTCCGGCTGCCGCGGCTCGCCGGCAGCGAGCTCAGCCGCGCCGTCGCATTCGAGGGCCGCCGCCTGGTCCCGATGGAGGCGGCCGATGTCTACTTCGCCTGGCACGCGAGCCGCGACTCGAACGGCTACGCCGTCTACCTGGTCGCGGCGCGGCGAGCCATGATCGACGCCGTGGTTGCGGCCGTCGGGGCCGCCGGCCTGCAGGTCGAGCGGATGGATCTCAAGCCACTGGCGCTGGCGCGAGGCATGGGGGTATCCGACGGCTTGCTGCTCGAATGGGGCGCGGCGGAGGCCACGTTGGTCCTCATGGTGCACGGCCGACCGCGGTTCTTTCGGACCTTTTCGCTCGACGCCCCACCAGAAGACGCCGACGCGCAGCTCGACGAGCTGGCGCTCTCCCTCAACGCGCTGGTCAAGTTCATGCGCGGCGCCGCCTCCGACGTGCAGATCAGTCCCGCGACGTCCCTCGCGCTGGGCGGGCGCTTTGCCTTCATGGACGACGGGCCGCAACAGGCTCGAGGCCGCTTCGACTTCAACGTCGTCCTTCCCCTGCCGGTTTTCGAGGCGCCCGCGGATTTCCCCTGGCAGGCGCACCTGGCGGGCATCGGATTGATCCGCCAGGGCCACTGGAATAGCCGGCTTAGTCCGTCACAGGGAGGTGACACCCGTGTCGCGGCCTGATCGCGGACCCGACGTTGCCGTCGACTTCGCGCCGCCCCCGAAACCAAACCACCTCCGGCCGCTGGTGGTGCTGGTGGTCGTCGCACTGGCCGCCGGCGCGGCGTCGGTCGCCGTCACGCAGCTGCTACTCCACTGAGCCAACCTTTACGAATCTCGCAAGAAACGGTCCCTAATCTCGACTGTGAACTAGGAGGTAATACGACAACCATGCTTCTTGCACTACTCAAAGATGCGCGCCGCCGCTCGCAGCGCAGCCAGGGGGGCTTCACCCTCGTCGAGTTGCTCGTGGTCATCGCGATCCTGGGCATCCTGGCGGCGATCGTTCTCTTCAACATCTCGGGCGTCAGCGCCAACGCCGCCTGCAGCGCGATGAAAACGGACGGCGCCACCATCCAGGGCGCCGCGGACATCTACTACACCAACAACGCGAAGTACCCGGACAGCGTCGCCGACGTCGCCGTGCCACCGGGACCCGCGAACGGTGACGGTGTCAACATCGGCGAACTGATCACGGCGAACCTCTTGCACCAGGCGCCACCCGCGACCGAGTCGTTCAAGTACGTCGTCAAAGCTGGATACGGCTCCGGAACGGTCCAGGGCAACCTTGTCCCCGCGACCACCTGCATCTACAACCCGTAATCGCGACAGGCTTCTAAACGTGATCGGCCGGCCTGCGGGCCGGCCGATCTTTTTTTCTGGGCAGGCTCGGCGGGGCTTGTCGCTACGCGATCTTGGCTTCGTCGCCCTCGACGGCACCGGCAATGCGCTGGGGCAGGGACGACGTGGCGAAGGCGGCGACGAGGCGGGGATCCCACTGCGCGCCCGAGCCGGCCGCGAGGATCTCCAGAGTTTTGGCGACCGTGTGTCGTGGCCGGTAGGGGCGGTCCGTGATCATCGCATGGAAGGCGTCGGCAACCGAGACGATGCGCGCCATCATGGGGATCGCCGGGCCTTGCAACTTGTCGGGGTAACCGGTGCCGTCCCAGCGCTCGTGGTGGTGCCGGATCGCCGGCGCCAGCACGGTGGCCGGGCGAAAGGGTCCGGCGATCTCGGCGCCAAGGACCGTGTGCTGCTGGATCTGGGCAAACTCCTCGGGGGTCAACCCACCCTGCTTGTTGAGAAGTGCTTCCGGCAGCCCGATCTGGCCGATGTCGTGCAGCAGCCCGGCGTGGTAGGCGACCTCCTGGTCCTCGGCGTCGAGGCCGACCAGCCGCGCCAGCGACTGGGCGGTGAGCGCGACGCGGTCGTCGAAGGGGGCTTTCGATTCCGTCGGGTTTTCCCGCTTGACCAGCTCGCGCAGGCTTTCCTGGGTGCTGCGAAGATCGCGACGCAATTCCTTGAGGCGCAGCAGTGCGCGTACCCGCACCTGGAGGTCCCGCATCGCGATCGGCTTGACGATCAAGTCGTCGCCGCCCGCCTCGACCATCTTGGCGCGCTCGGGCCGCGGGTCGAAGCCGGTCATCATCAGCACCGGGATCTCGGCGGTGACGGGGTCCGATTTGAGGCGCTTGCAGGCGTCGTGGCCGTTCATCACCGGCATCTCGACGTCCATCAAGATCAAGTCGGGCTTGAGGCGGCGGGCGACGCGGATCGCCTCTTCCCCATTGTTGGCGGCTTCGGTCCAGAAGCCGAGGTTGGAGAGCTGCCCGGAGAGCAGATCGCGGTTGGCGCTGCTGTCGTCCGTGACCAGGATGGTCCGGCGCTCGGGCATCGGCCCGGATGGGAGGGCGTCCACTGGCATTAAGACGTAGGAAGCAGGAGCTTCCTTCGTTGCAGAGAGCAGTGAAGCGTCGCGTCACACAACCGGCAATGCCGCTCGCCATGAAGCTGCCCAACCTCCTCTCGGTCGAGGCGGTCGCGGCGGCGATACACCGGCATCCCGAAGTCGTTCGGCGCCAGGCGCGCGATGGCCGGCTACCTGGCGAGAAGATCGGCCGGGTTTGGTTCTTTCGCCCGGAGCGATTAGCGGAAGCCGGCTTCAGTCAGTTCCTGCCGCAGATGGCCGGCGACAGCACGACCGTCCTGCCCGGCGAGTCGTCGGTGACGCCCCTGGTCAAAGCGCTGGGCGAGGCCGGGCTCCAGGCGCTGCAACACCTCGATCGCCCCGCGATTTTCGCGGCGGTCGCAACCCGCCTGGCGGACGCGGGGCTGTCCACCTACTTTTTCGATGCAACGGCCGATGCTAAAGGGCTGACGATCGCCTTCGTCCACGCGCTGCATGCGGCCGCCGAGGTTGCGAGGCTCACGGGCCGCGAAGAGGTTGGCACCTTCATCCCCTTCGAGCGCGTGCCGGTCCTCCACCGAGCCTGCTCCACCCTCAAACCACAGTACATCGGCGACCTCGACGAGCTGGTCGGGCGGGTCGCGATGGTCCTCAAGCCCGAGGCGTCCGCGAACGCCCGGCGGCTGAGCGAGCTGCTAGAAATGTCCGCCGTGATTTCCGCACCGCTGGTGGTGGGTGAACAGGCAATCGGCGCGATCACCGTGATCGGTGCCGGGCTGCGTGAGTCGGATCTGCCGGCCGTGATGGCCTTCGCCAACCAGACGGCGGCCGCGATCGAAACGGCGCGCCTCCTCCAGGAATCTCGGGAGATGGAAGAAGCCATGGTGCTGACCCTGGCCGGCGCCATCGAGCTGCGTGAGGCACTACGAAGTCGCCCCTACGCGCACGCCACGTTGGCGGAGCGACTTGCCGAGCGTCTCGGGTTCGACCCGGCCCGCCGGCGCCGCGTGCGCTACGCGGCGCTGCTCCAGGACCTTGGCAAGATCAACCTCCCCGACAGCATTCTGAGGAAGCGCGGCCGGTTGGACGCCGAGGAACGCGCGCTGATGATGACCCACCCGGTCGTCGCGGCGGACGTCCTGCAGCGCTTCAAGCCCCTCACCGACCTGGCGCCCATCGTCCGGGCTCACCACGAATGGTTCAACGGCGAAGGATACCCCGATGGGTTGAAGGCCGAGGCGATCCCAATCGAGACGCGGATCATCTCGGTCGTCAATGCGTTCTTCAACGTCACGTTCGATCTGCCCTCAAAGACCGAGCAGACCGTGGCCGAGGGCCTCGAGGAGTTGACGCGATTCGCCGGCATCAACCTCGATCCGAAAGTGACGGACGCCCTCGTACTGATGTGCCATGAGGCGGCCTCCAGCAAGGCGGCCTGGTACGAACAGCTGATGGCGGAGTTGTTTGCCTCGCATTCGGCCCCAACCGGCGTCAAAGACATCCTCTCGGTGGCCGACTCGCGCGAGCTCCGCATCATCTACCGAATCGCGCAGGAGACGACCGCGGTTCTCGACCTGGACACGCTGTTGAGCCGCATCGTCACCATCATCCGGGAGGTGATGGGCTATTACATGGTCTCGATCCTGCTACCGGTGAACGAGGCAAGCGAGCTGCGAGTCGGTGCCCACAGCGGCTATGCGGTGGACATCACCGGGCTCACTGTCGCCGTCGGCGCGAGCATCACCGGCTGGGTTTACAAGAACGCCGTCCCCCACATCGTGCCTGACGTCCATGCGGACGCCCGCTACATCGGCCTCGACGATCAGGTCCGCTCCGAGCTGGCCTTTCCGCTGATGAGCCGGGGTCGTGTCGTCGGGGTCCTCAACGCCGAGAGCCAGCATGCCGACGCCTTTTCGGAGGCGGACGTCGCCCTGATGTCGGCGGTGGGCTCGCAGCTGGCCTCCTGCCTCGAGGTGGCCCAGCTGCACGACACGCTCAAGCGCGAGGCCAGTCATGATCCGCTGACGCGCCTCAACAACCGGCGCCACTTTCTCGAGCGGATTCAGCAGGAGATCACGCGTTCCCTGGCGTCCGGCGACAGCTTCTCAATCGTCTTTCTGGATGTCGACGAGTTGAAACGGATCAACGACACCTACGGTCACCTCGCGGGTGACGCGCTGCTTCGCGAAGTGTCGAACGCGTTGATGGACGCGGTCCGCGGTGAGGACATCGTGGCGCGATACGGCGGCGATGAATTCGTGGTGCTGCTGCCTGCCACACCCGCGGCGGCGGCGGCGAGCGTCGCGCAGCGTATCTCGGATGGCATTGCACGCCACCGGTTCATGGCCGGCCGCGAGCTCCTTCAGATCCCCGGCGTCAGCCTCGGCCTGGCGAACTTTCCGCAGGACGGTAAGACGGCGGAGGATCTCCTGGCGTCGGCGGACGCGACGCTCTACCGGCAGAAGCGCCGCGCCAGCTAAGGTCCGGCCGGGTACGAGAACTCGGAGGCAATCCATTCACCTGTGTAGTAGTCGATGGCGACCCACTGCGAGGTCGGGTCGCACGACCCATCCGTCGTGTGGCCGGAGCAGAGTAGATGCCATTGGCCACTGAATGTCACGACCCACGCCCAGGAGTGCGCTCGTACGTTGAGTCCGGTCTGGAAGTTGTGCCTGATGTCGGCGGAGTTGACGGCGACCGCACTGGAGCCCGTGTGCTCCCAGGCGACCTTAATGGCATCGGACCGCGAGATACCGGTACCCGGGCGCTCGAGCGATTGCACCCCGAGCAATGCGACCACCACCACGACGACAAATAACCCACCCAGGAGAAGGAGCATCCATCTCCTTGAGACCCGTTGCACCCCTAAACCCATGTAGTAAAGCAACGCCACATCGGCTGGCGTGGTTGCGGGCTTCGGTCTAGCCGACCCGCGAGCGGCGGGCCGGCGCAGGTCCCCTTCGGTGCGCGCAGACGGGCCGGGCCGCCTCGCTACTATGGGGCGCCCCGCATCGGGGATCTGGACAAGAGCGTGAGAGGCGTTTACGCCGTCCGACGTTGAACCGATTTGGACTTAGCTGGCCGGCCCGTCGAGCACGCCCAAGGGTGCGCCGGCCTCAGCCGTTTCGCGAGGCTTGAAGTCGAGAGCCCCGAAGGGTGCGCCGACCTCAGCCGCGTGCGGGCTTGGGCTACCCGAAGACGAGCTGCAGGTCATAGAGCTCGCGCGGGACGCGCCGCGTTTGCGCGATGACGTCGCGCAGCGGTACGACTGCGATCTCCCCATCACGCCGGATCGGGATCACGCCCGCCTTGCGATCCGCCAGCAGGTCGGTGGCTGCCACCCCCAGGCGAGTCGCCCAGATCCGGTCCACCGGGGACGGTGAGCCGCCGCGCTGCAGGTGACCGAGCACCGTGACGCGGGTCTCGAAGCCGGTCGCCTCGTCGATCCGCGTGCTGAGCGCATCGCCCACGCCCTGCTTGGCGAGCTGAACGTGACCGAACGCGTCCCGCTTCTCGGCCGCGGCTGCCACCGCGATCGCCGGCTCGAGCGCCCGCATCTTTACGCCCTCGGCGACGACGATGATGCTGAAGTCCTTGCCTTCACCACGGCGGTGATGCAGGTGCTCGACGACCGCCTCGAGCTCGGCAGGAAACTCCGGGATGATGATCATGTCGGCGCCGCCGGCCAGCCCTCCGACCATCGCGACCCATCCGGTATCGCGACCCATCACCTCCACTACCATCACGCGATGATGCGCGGAGGCGGTGGTGTGCAAGCGATCGAGCGCCTCGACCACCACACCGACCGCAGTATCAAATCCGATGCAGAACTCGGTGACGGAAAGGTCGTTGTCGATCGTCTTCGGCACGCCGACAACCGGATAGCCGGCGTCGCTCATGGCGGCAGCGACTGACAGTGTGTCGTCGCCGCCGATGGCCACCAGGCCGTCGACGCCGCTGCCGCGAAGCAGGCTGATGACCTGCTCGACGCCTCCTTTCTCCTTAAGGGGGTTGGTGCGGGACGTGCCAAGGATGGTTCCGCCGAGCGGAAGGATGCCGCGCACGGACGCTGGTGTCAGGTCCTCCATGTCGCCGGCTCCCAGCACCCCGGCCCAGCCGTTCTTGATGCCGGTGACCTGGAATCCCTGTTGGAACGCCCGGCGAGCAACCCCACGGATCGCCGCATTGAGCCCCGGCGCGTCGCCGCCGCCGGTGAGAACACCGATTCGCACGACGCCTAGTGTAGTTCGCCTACCTCGACTGGCGGCCGCTCGAGGTGAGATTGAGCACGAGCATGAGGGCGCCAAGGGCAATGATGAGGGCCCCCAGAATCACGCCCGCAGTGTGGTCGAGCTGATAGCCGCCAATTCCGACGATGCCTTCGAAGAAGGCGGCGCCCAGGAGGAACAGGACGAGCGAGATGCCGACCAGGCGTGTCCCGGAGCGGACGTTGCCGGGGCGACGGGCCGTCAATCCATACAGCATCATGCCGAGGCCGATCGCGCCTGGGACGATGAGCGTCCACGCGTAGGCCCAACTCTCGTAGTGGTCGGTGGCGTCCTGGACCAGGAGGATCAGGCCCGCCACCGTGACGATGCTCCCGAAGATGGCGAGGCCCTCGCTCACGGCGCCCCGCGCGGTGAGTGCCACGAAGAGGATCAGGATGCCGGGGGCGATGATAAAGAACGGCCAGCCATAGTGTCCGATGTCGACGCGGACGAACTGGCCGGCCAGCAGGATCGCCCCGATCAGGACGAGCAGCCCGCCGAGAACCATCGACGGGCGACGGGGGCCGCGCGATGGCTGGCTAATGACGGGTCCCTGGGCGCCGCCCGGGCCGTTTGCGGACGGGTGATCGGCCATGCGCCAACCTTACGCGGGCGGCGGTTGCCGTCAAGGGACGGCGCCCGCCCCTGGCCGCAACGGTGGATGACGGGCAGAAGTCGTTGAGCACACACTCCGGGCAGCGAGGCGTCCGGGCGAGGCAGATGCGGCGGCCGTGCAGGATGAGGCGCAGGCTGAAGCCGGTCCACTCCTGTGGCGGCAGCATCTTCGTCACCTCGGCTTCGATCTTCACCGGATCGGTGCTTTTGGTCAGACCGAGTCGTCGCGTCAGCCGTTTGACGTGGGTGTCGACGGCGAACCCGGGGATCCCGAAGGCGACGCCGAGCACAACGTTGGCGGTCTTGCGACCGACGCCCGGCAACGTCACGAGGTCTTCGATCCGCGGTGGCACCTCCCCGTGGAAGCGCTCGATCAAGGCCGCACTGGCGGCGATGATCGTTTTGGCCTTGACGTGGAAGAACCCGGTCGGCTTGATCATCGCCTCGACCTCGGCGGGATTGGCGTGGGCCAGGGCGGCGGCGTCCGGATACCTGGCGAACAGTGCCGGCGTGACCGAATTGACGGATCGGTCAGTCGTCTGCGCCGACAGGATGGTCGCGACCAGCATCTGGAACGGGTTCGCGTGCGCCAGCTCGGAGACCGCCGGGTACAGCGCCTTGAGCCGCTCCGCCGCCAGGCGCGCGCGATCCTTCGCCGTCAACCGTGGTTTTGCCGGCCCCGGCATAGCTCAAGCGTAACGATCCGGTGACGGCGTACGTTGGGGTCGCGCGCAAAGTTGATCTTGGCGAGCCGTTACTCGCGATGTGGCCGCCCCATCGGCCGACGGCCGACGATCCTCGATGCACAGCCTCCGCTGGTATATCAGCGTCGGCTTCCTCATGGTCGGGGTCGGTCCCCTGATCTTCTTCGGCGCGCAGCGGATCTCGGCGCTCTTCTCGACCCAGAACGCCAGCATCCAGCAGAAGCACGAGCCGATGGCGGAAAGCCTGGCGCAGGCCATTTACGGTTACCTGCTCGATCAGACCGCGGCGCTCCAGAGTACGGCGTCCCAGGTCGAATCCGACACCGACGCCGGCATCCCCCACCTGAATGACTCGAGCTTCAACCCCGCGCGCCTGAACCAGGCGCTCGCCGCCGCCCATTCCGCTCAACCGGCTCTGCTTCAGCTCTACGTCGGGAACCTGAAGGGCCGGGCGGTCGCCGCGGCACCGCCGGCTGGGGTGGGCGTCGACTATGCCGATTGGAACTACGTCAAGGACGTGCTCAACCCCGGGCGGGTCGGGCCCAAGTACTCCGATGTGATCCGCTCCAAAGGTGATTCGAGTGTGGCCGCAGTCGTCATTGCCGTCCCCATCCTCGATGCGGGGCGGCATCTGGTCGGGTTTCTCGCCGGCACCGTGAACCTCTCGGAGGTGCAGCGGCTCTCCACCTACAGCCGGATCGGCGTGAACGGCCAGGCGGTGGTCGTCGACCGTCGCGGTCGCGTCATCGCCCATCCGCGCGACGACTGGCGGCTCGAGGCCAAGGATCTCTCCTCGGCGGCGATCTTCCAGCAGTCGCTGGGGCAGGAAACCGGCGTGAGCTGGTACACCGACCCCGACG
>VBEQ01000143.1 GCA_005881235.1 Chloroflexota bacterium
CGTTTCCTGGGCGTGCCATGACCGGGCTGACTCCGCCCGCGATCCAGCATATCATGGGTGGTATTGCGACGGCCAAAACCGTCCGAAGGAGGGGTCACCACGATGCGTAGCACGATGCCCGACTTTCCCCTGACGCTCCAGCACTTCCTCTGGAGGTCCACCACCCTCTTCCCAAGGAAGGAGATCGTGACTCGGCGGGAGAGCGGCCGCCACCGCTACACCTACGCCGATTTCGGACGGCGGGTGGCCCAGCTGGCGCACGCGCTCAAAGAGCTCGGGATTGCCCCCGGAGACCGGGTTGGCACACTGGCCTGGAACAACTACCGTCACCTCGAGCTCTACTTCGCGGTACCCTGCTCGGGCGCGGTGCTGCATACGTTGAACCCGCGCCTCTTCCCCGAACACCTCGAGTTCGTGATCAACGACGCCGAGGACAAGGTCATCTTCGTCGACGCCTCGATCGTGCCGGCGCTGCAGCGAGTCGCGAAGAATCTGAAGGGCGTCAAGCAGTTCATCGTCATGGCGGACGGCCCTTCGCCGGACGGGCAGCTCACACCGGCGGTCTCCTATGAGGAGTTGATCGGCGGCCGCCCGACCGACTACGACTGGCCCGCGCTCGACGAACGCGACGCGGCCGCCATGTGCTACACGTCCGGCACGACGGGAAAGCCGAAGGGTGTCGTCTACAGCCATCGATCGTCCGTGCTGCACTCGTTCGGGATCGCGATCGGCGGCGGCATCGGCCTCGCGGAGTCGGACAGCATCCTGCCGGTCGTGCCAATGTTCCACGCCAATGCCTGGGGCCTGGCGTACGGCGCCACCATGTTGGGCGCCAAGCAGGTCTTCCCGGATCGCTTTCTCGATCCGGTCAGCCTCACCGAGCTCATCCAGGAGGAGAAGGTTACCTTCAGCGCCGGCGTGCCCAGCGTGTGGATCGCCCTGCTGCAACACCTGGACAAGACCGCCACCAACCTCGACGGACTTCGGATGTTCGTCGGCGGATCGGCGCTCCCGGCAGGGCTCTATGACGGCCTGACCCGGCATGGCATCGACACCAACCAGGGATGGGGCATGACCGAGACCTCGCCGGTTGCGTCCGTCGCCACGATGAAGAGCTACACGCCGGAGTCCGATCGCAAGCAGGTCCGCCTCAAGGCGGGACTCCCGCTCGCCGGCGTCGAACTCCGCCTCGCCAACGTGGAAAGCGGCGAGCCCGTCCCGTGGGACGGGAAGAGCGTGGGCGAGATCCAGGTGCGCGGCCCCTGGGTCACCGCGAGCTACTACCGCGGTGTCGACCCCGAACGGTTCACCCCGGACGGCTGGCTACGCACCGGCGACGTGGCCAACGTCGATCCCGAGGGCTACGCGCAGATCGTCGACCGCACCAAGGACCTGGTGAAGTCGGGAGGCGAGTGGATTTCCTCGGTGGAGCTGGAATCGGCCATCATGGGGCACCCCAAGGTGCTGGAGGCGGCCGTCATCGGCGTGCCTCACCCGAAGTGGCAGGAGCGGCCGGTCGCCTACGTCGTGGCCAAACCCGAATTCAAAGGCGCGGTCACCCAGGAGGAGATCACCGCCTACCTGACGCCGCTGGTGGCGAAATGGTGGCTGCCGGACGAAGTGCGATTTGTTGATGAAATCCCCAAGACGAGCGTCGGCAAGTTCGACAAGAAGGTGATCCGTGAGCAGGCGCTCAAGGCACCGGCGGCGGCGCGCCCCTCGGAGTAAAACGAGACGGTGACGGGCGGGGCACAGTGCTGCGGCAGATCGCACCATCCGCCGCGCGAACAGCCGACCTTAATGCTTGAGCGCTAGAACGGAGGCTAGAAGGATGTGACTCAGCAATGGATGCCGCTGCGCAGTTCGAGGCGCTCGTTCCACAGCCGCTGGATGCGGAGGGAATCAAGCGGCGCCGCGAGCTCGAGGACATCCACGAAGAGTTGCTCCTGAGCATCCTGGCGCTCGAAGAGGAGTGGCAGCTCGACAACCGGATCGCCTACTCGTTGCGGCAACGCAAGGCCGCCTGACCGGTTAGCGGCGCCCTGGGCGTGGGCGCAACATCGCCAACGCCTGCTCCATCCGCCGCCGCTGGGTGTCCGCCCGCTTCGCCCCGGTTACCCACTGGATGAACTCCTTCTTGCGGGTGTAGGAGAGCTTCTCGAACGCGGCGGCGGCTGCGGCGTCGGCCTCGAGCGCGCGGCGCAGCGCTTGCGGGAGGTCCACCGCTCGTATCTCGGCGTCGTACTCCAGGCCGACGGTCAGCGGATTGCCGGCCGTCACGCCGGCGGCTTCACGGACCTCGCGCCGCACGCCGATGTAGGACTTTCCGCCGTAGACGGCGATGGTCGTTCGGTACGTGTAGCCGTTGAGGGTCACCTTGACGGGCATCCGCTTCCCCTCGCCCAGGGCCGTCAAGGTCTGTGGCGGGACACGGATGAAGCAGGCCCCCTGGTCGGATTCGAGGCGGCCGTCAAACTGCAGTGCGGGCATCACGACACATTTTCTGGCAATTTCGCCGGAATAACGCACGTTTTCGACCGCCGGCCCGTTTGCAACCCACGACAGGGCTCTGGCCCAACGGATTTACAAGACGGAGGACACGATGGCGAAAACCCAAAAATGGACCGCGTCGACGTTCGTCAGCCTGGTGCACGAGAATCTCACCGAGAAGGGTCACAAGGTCAAGAAATCGGACCTTAGCTGGGCCGTCAAGGACGCCTTCGAGGCGGCCGTCGCGGCCGGCGCCCGTGGGATGCGCGTGCGCTTCCCCGAGATCGGCGCGCTCGCGTCGCGTGACGTCAAGGCTCGCAAGGCAGGGAAAGGCACCAACCCCTTCACCGGCGAGTCGATCATGCTCAAGGCCCGCCCGGCTTCCAAGAAGCCGCGCTGGTCGTTCCCGAAGGCCGTTCGCGAGACCTACATCCGCCAGGCCGCCCGCAAGGCCGCCTAAGCCGACCGTTCGATACGCAGGGCGCCGGGCCTGACCGGCGCCCTGTTACGTCTCAATCGCTCGTATGGCACGTTCCGCGCCACTCGCGAGGGGCGACGCCCCGTGCATTCCTTGACAGGCTCCCGATTTCGCTTGACTATGATGGGAGCGATGCGACGAAACTTGATAGCGGGACTGCTGATTGCCATCGGCCTGGCGCTGATGGCAACCGCCCTACCTGCCAGTGGGCTGGTCCGCCTCGGGGCGCCCGAGGTCGCGACCCAGCCGAACCCGGCGCTCAATGATCCGCTGTCGCCGCCCCACCAGCACCCCAAATTCCTCCCCAACACCAGCAGTACCGGCGCCGGCCCCAACCAGGTGGTGGCGTACATCTCGATTCCGCGGCTCGGCATCAAGAATGCCCCCATCTTCGACCGCGGCGTCGACGCCAAGGGCAACATGTTGATCGCCAAGGGCTACTCGGTCACCCATTACGCCTTCTCCTCCCCTATTGGCAGCGGCAACGCCGTCCTCTACGGCCATGACGACATCGAGGGCAGCGTCTTTAGCAGCATCAAGGACCTGAAGCCAGGCGACGAGGTGGACGTCGCGGACGCGAACGGATCCCGCACCGTGTACCACGTCACCGGAAAGCCGACCATCGTCCCGCCGACCGCCGTGCAGATCCTGCAGCCGACCAACGATGTGCGGCTCACCCTCTTCACCTGCTGGCCCAACTGGGTCGACACCCAGCGGGTTGTTGTCACGGCGATGCCCGCGACGGCTTAGTGATTCGTCTCTTCCGGCGGCTCCTGAAAATACTTCAGTAGTTCTTCCAGGGCCCTGGCGGCCTCGGGGTCGGCAAGCAAGCGGGCCTGCATCTCCTGCACCTGTTTAACCAGCTCCTTGGCCTGCGTCTCCTGGGCGACCTGCAGCAGCACCGGCTGGCTCGCCGCCGAGACGATCATCGTCGCCTGCTGCCGAAGCATCTCGACGCCCTGACAGCCGAGACACGTGCCGGCGTTGTTGCAGTGGCAGAGCTGCAGACGGAGGTTATCGAGTTCCCGCTGGAGTGGCGAAAGATCGACCGGCTGGCTCACCCTTCAAGCTTAGCCGTAGCCGCGGGAACTTTTCGGGTCACATCTCGTCATAGGGACCGAGATGAGAATCGTCTCCTCGATCCGCCTCGTTCCGGTCCTGGTGCTGTTCAGTGTGCTCGGTCTGCTGGCGGCATGCGGCGCCGCGTCTTCCGGATCTCAGGCGACGGGTGGCCTCGGGCAGGCATCCTCCGGCAGCTCCTCGGCAGCGGATCATGCGCCGGCCGACACGACATCGAAGCAGGCCGCCGGCAACGCCGTGCTGCAAGCGCGGGGTGATCAGAAGGTCATTCAGGACGCGAATCTGGGGATTCAAATCAAATCGGGCGCGTTCTGGAACACCTACGACAGGGCCCTCGCCATCGCCGACCAGTTCAACGGTTATCTCGTCAGCTCACAGGTTGGCGATCTCTCGGGCCGCGAGACGGACGCCGGCACCGTGGTGGTCGCCGTCCCGGCATCGCGCTATGCCGATGCATTGAGTGAGCTACGCCAACTCGGCAAAGCGACGCAGCAGCAGGTCACCAGCCAGGATGTCAGCGGTGAATACGTCGACCTGCAGGCACGTCTCAAGAACCAACAGGCGCAACAGGCGGTCATGCTCGACCTGATGCGCCGCGCGCAGAGCATCGCCGACAGTGTGGCGGTGCAGAACCAGCTGTCGACCGTCACTGGAGAGATCGAGCAGATTCAGGGCCGCATCCGCTATCTCGACCAGCGCACCACCTATTCGACGATCACGCTTCGCTTCTACACGGTCGCGGCGACGCCGGCACAACCGAGCCTGTGGGATCGCAGTGGCCTCGCCAGCTCGCTCGGAACGGCCGGGCAAGCGTTTGTCGCCGTGATCGGTGGCATGCTCGTTGTCGGTGGTTTCTTCCTGCCGTTCCTGCTGCTCATCGCCCTGGGCCTGGGCATTTGGCGGCTGTTGCCCGCATCCCTCCGGCCCACCCTGCGCAGACCGACGTCAGCCTGAGGCCTCCTCCCTGTGGAAGCGGTCGATGAGGAATCGCTTGTGCGCGAGTAGCCGGTCCATGTCGGTTCGGTGGACGACCTCTGCCACTTGTCGCATCTCGGCATCGAGGAAGTCGAGCTCCTCGGCCAGCACATCGACCGCGGCGCGGCCGTGACTGCCCGGCTGCGAGGAGACATAGCCGGTCGGGAGGCGCAAGTAGGCATCGATCGCCGTCGGCAGGTAGTCGGCGACGGTCCGCTCGATTAGATAAAGTTCCGGCGCCCCAAGCGGGAGGCAGTCCAGGTGCGGAAGGATCTCGGTACGGGTGGTCAGCTCGATCCGCTGTAACCGGACCAGGATCTCGGGAGGGACCCGGGCCGCCACCGCCGCGATCTGCTCCGACAGCGATTTCTGCAGCCGTCGCGGATCGAAGCCAAAACGATGGATGCGCGGGGTGCCCTGGGTCGCGAGGGCGCCGGCCAGGTAGAGGCCGGCGACCAGCAGGATCCCCTGCAATCCGACCGGGTCAACCAGGATAAGCCCACCTCCCACCAGCGCCAGCGCCGAACCGGTCAGGTTACGTCGGCTGGTCAGGTATGACACCAGCCCGCGCCCCGGAGCGGACGCGGGCAGCGACGAGCGATAGGGCGCGATTGCGCTTCCCATGAGCTTCCCCTGTCGCTACGGCGTGCGCACCGGCAGCTTCAGCTCCTCTGGGATTGAGGCGAGCTCGCCGGTCGGTGCCTCGTGCGCGCGCTCCAGGTACGTCTGCGCGCGCGCGACCTCCCTGGAGAGCGCATCGATCGTCTGCCGCATGGTCTCCAGCGCCGCAAGCTTGGAGGCATCGATGGTGTCGATCGTGGCGTAGATGTTGGCGAAGGCCGCCTGCAGCTTCTCGATGCTGACCGTGGCGCTCGCCGCTTGCTCGTGCACGCCGGCGGACTGCTGGCGCAACATCGCCGAGGTGCCCTCGATCATGTCGGCGGTCGTCTCGTTCAGTGCGCCAATCTGATCGAGCACGAGCTTCTGGTTGACCAGACCCTGCGCCGTCATCACCGCCGTGCGCAACGCGGACACCGTGGTCGTGGTCGCGCGGTCGACGCCCTTCACGAGCTCGAGATTGTTCTTACGGACGAGCTCGAGCGCCAGGTAACCCTGGGCGCTGACGGCGAGCTGGGTGGCGAGATCCTGCGTTTTCTGGCGAACGTAAAAGAGGCAGTCCTCGCGCAACGTCTTCGCCCGCTCCGGATCCTGCTCCTGCACCTCCTGGATGCGAGCATCGAGTGCGGCATCCATCCTGCGAGCGAGGTAGAGGTATTGCTTGAGCCGATCCATGACGGCCCACAGGTTGAGCTTCTCCTGCTCGATTGCGGCATTGTCCTTGAGCAGCTCGTCCTGCCCACGGTAGAGCGCCTGCACGATCGCGTTGAGATGACCCTGGGCCGACTCGTACTTACCGAAGTAATCGCGCAGCCGGTTGCCCAGCGGTAGGACGCCGAAGAGCCGGCGACGGTCGAGCAGCCCGCGGTCCGACGGGTCGAGGTCTTCAACCGTGCGCCGGAGCTGGAGCAGAGCGCTGGAAACGGAAGATTTGTCTTGCGAGCGGGCGAGCGCGCCGACCGGCCGATCGAGCATCCGATTCGAAACGCTGGCGGATTGCTTGATCTCTTCGTTGCCGAGCGCGTGGATGCCGTCAACCTTTTTCTTGAACGCGTCCGATTGGGGATCGGCGGCCAGCAGCGCGTCGAGGTAGGTCGCAACGGCGGCGTCGAGGCGCGCGGTCGTTTGTGGGTCGAGCGTGATCATCGGGGCAGCGGTCGCCGCCGGGTCGGTTGGCGTCAGGGAAAGGTCGGAGTTCGCCTCGACCGTCGTGCGCATGGACTCGCTCCTTTTGCTAAGCCCGTGGATGGATACGAAGTGGTTTTTCCCGAAAATCGGCGTTCTCACACGTGAAACCTGGTCCCAGACCCTGGCAGGTGGGAGTGAATTCGAGACCGGCAACGGTACGCTTAAGGTTGTGAACGCCAGCGAGATCGATGGGCGGATGTTCCTCGATGGGGAGCGGGTCTCGGCACGGGCCGGCGGCACCATCGACGCCATCGATCCAGCCACCGCCGAGGTCTTCGCCAAGGTGGCCCTGGGCGACAAGGCTGATGTCGACGCGGCGGTGGCATCGGCCCAGGCGGCGATGGGCTCATGGGCGGGGCTCGCGCCCGTACGTCGCGTTCGACTCTTGAACCGGCTCGCCGCATTGCTCCGCGAGCACAGCCGGGAGTTGGCCGAGTTGGAGAGCCTCGATGTCGGCAAGCCGTTGCGCCAGGCGGAAGACGATGTCGCGGCGGCCGCCGGCTACTTCGAATACTTCGCCGGCGTTGCCGACAAGGTCTTCGGCTCGAGCATTCCCCTGGGCCAAGGCTACGTCGACTTCACACTTCGCGAGCCGCTGGGCGTTTCGGCCCAGATCGTTCCCTGGAATTACCCGCTGCGGCTGGCGTCGCGGGGGATCGCGCCGGCGCTGGCGTGCGGCAATGCCGTCGTGGCAAAACCGGCCGCCGAGGCAGGCCTCAGCATCATCCGGCTGGCGGAGCTGGCGGTCGAGGCGGGCCTGCCGCCCGGCGTCTTCAATGTGGTGACCGGCGGGAGAGAAACCGGCGCGGCGCTTGCCTCCCACGCCGGCATCAACCACATCACCTTCACCGGTTCGGTCCCAACTGGCATCGCGATCATGAAAGCCGCCGCGGACAACGTCGTGCCGGTGACGCTCGAACTCGGCGGCAAGTCGCCGAACATCGTCTTTGCCGACGCCGACCTGGAACGGGCCGCCGCATCCGCCGCCACCACTTTGATGCAGAACTCGGCGCAAACGTGCACCGCGCCGACTCGACTCTTGCTCGAGGCGCCGGCTCACGACCGCTTCGTCGAACTGCTCGCGACGCGGATCGGAACGATCCGCCTGGGGCGCGGCCTGGATAACCCGGACATGGGCCCGGTCGTCAGCGAGCGCCAGATGCAGCGCGTCCTCGGCTTTATCGCCGCCGGCCTAAAGGACGGGGCGAGGGCTGTGGCGGGTGGCCGCCGCGCGGACGGCGCCGGACGTAACCGCGGCTTCTTCATCGAGCCGACGCTGCTCGACCAGGTGGCACCGGGGACGGAGCTTGGGCAGGAAGAGATCTTCGGCCCGGTGCTGACCGTGACCACCTTTGGATCAGTGGATGAGGCGATCGCGGTCGCCAACGGTACGCCCTACGGGCTCGTGACCGGGGTCTGGACGCGCGACCTGAGCCGGGCGCTGACCGTCGCCATGGCGGTGAAATCAGGACAGGTGCGCGTCAACAGCTACAGCGTCGAAGGCAGTATCGGCTTGCCCTTTGGCGGTTACAAGCGAAGTGGCTTCGGGCGCGAGCAGGGCGTCGAGGCGCTGGCGAACTACACCCAGGTCAAGAACGTGATGATCAACTTCGGTTGAGGGTAAGACTGGCGTAAGTCGCTGCCGTTGTGGCAGCGTTAGCGGCGGAAATGCTGCTCGAGCTCGTCCTTTTCTTTACCCTGGCCGCCGCGATCACGACGGCGGCGGTGATGGTTCCTGGACTGGTCCGAGCACGCGCCTGGGCCGGCATCCCGCTCGCGCTCGCGATCTTGGTCGGCGCCGGCTCGCTGACCGCGCTGATCGTGCACGATCCCGTGGCGGCGACCATTCTGCCGCTGTTCGGCGTCGGCGCCCTGATCGAGACCCGCCGCCACCTTCCACAATGGAGCTTCCTCGCCGCTCAGCTGCTGTCGGCCTTGTTGGTGGCCTCGGTCGTCTACCTGATCTATGCGGGCGCTCAACCGTTTGTCGACCGCCTGAGTCTCCTGGGCATCGCCGGTTCGTTCGTCCTGCTCCTGCTCGAGGCCAGCGCCCTGGCGCTCAGTACCTATTACCTCTTCGAGATCCTGGACGTCTTCAGCCGGCGGACCCGAATCGCGCATCACGCCCAACCGTCGTATCAGCCTCCCGTGGCGATCCAGGTCCCGTGCTACAACGAGCCGATCGAGGTGGTGCGAGAGACGTTGGCCGCGCTTTCTCACCTCGATTACCCCGACGTCGTCGTCCAGGTGGTCGACAACAACACCAAGGACCCGCAGGTATGGCGTCCCCTCGAGGCGCTGTGCACTGAGCTGGGATCGCGCTTTCAGTTCATCCACCTCGATCCCTGGCCCGGCTACAAGGCGGGCGCGCTCAACGAAGCCACTCGGCGCCTGCCCGCGCACGTCACCATCCTGGGCATCGTTGATGCCGATTACATCGTCAGACCGGGCTTCCTGAAAGAAATGGTCGGCCACTTCGCCGATGACCGGGTCGCCTTTGTGCAGACACCGCAGAACTATCGCGATTGGAAGGACAGCGGCTATCTGCGCGGCCTCTTCTACAGCTACCGCTATTTCTTCGACGTCACGATGCCGGGCCGCGCCAACCGGAACGCCATCATCTTTGCCGGGACGATGGGTTTGATCAGGCGATCGGCCCTGGAACGGATCGGAGGTTGGGAGGAAAGCGTGATCACCGAGGACGCCGAGGCGAGCCTTCGCATGCTCGGGCTCGGTTCCATCGGTGTCTTTGAGCCGAGCGCCTGGGGCGAGGGCCTGATGCCGCTGAGCTTCGACGGACTGAAGAAGCAACGCTTCCGCTGGGCACTCGGCGGCATCCAGATCCTTCGACGGCAATGGCGGGAGCTGCTACCGTTTACCGCGCACCGGCTGCAACTGACCTGGGGCCAGCGGCTCCATTACCTCTTCGGCAGCGTGCACTGGTTCGGCGATTTGCTCACGGTCGGCTTCACCCTTCTCCTGCTGCTGACCGCCGTCGCTGCCGCCATCCACCACCGCCTTCCGGTCCGCGAGCTGACCGGTCCGATCCTCATCGTCCCGCTCGCCTTCCTGGTGACCGGCGTGCTGCGCGGACTCTGGGCGTTGCGGCGAGCCGAGCGGTGCAGTTGGGGTGACGCCTTGCACGCGCTCGGCATCTGGTTTGCGTTGAGCTGGGTCGTCACGCTCGCCGTCGTGCGCGGATTGCTCAGCCGTGAGGCAGCCTTCTTGCGCACGCCGAAGCAGAAAGCCACAGGCAACCGGCTCTGGCCGGCGGTGCGTTCGTCAGCGGTGGAATCGACGCTCGCGCTGCTCGCCCTCGTCGGGGCGATCGTGATGCTGCTCGCCGCGCCCGCCGTCCCGACCGCCATCCTCGCCCTCATGCTCCTCTTCGAGGCTTGGATCTTTGGCAGCGCGCCGTGGGCCAGCTTCGCGGCGGAAGGGATCCAGCTGACCCCATTCCGAAGGATCTACGGCCGCTCCGCACAGAACACCGGCGAGCGCCCCGACGTGTCCACGCGGGCCGCCGCCTTCATTCCCGGCGCTCTGGCGCTGGTCGTGATCGGTGTCCTGGCGTACGGTCTGCTCAACGCGCCACCAGAAAGCGGCCCGCCGCGACAGGCCGACCTGCCGACGATCGGCACCATCACGCAGCGGCAGCTGCCGGCGACCGGCCCCGCCCCGACCCCGTCGGCGGCCTCGACACCGACACCGACGTCCTCGCCGAGCCAGTCCCCGAGCCCGACCCCGTCGCCGAGCGCGTTGTCCAGCCCCTAGGGCTGGTGCAGCTGGGCGAGCAGCGCCAGCCCGTCGAGATCGTCAAGGTTGTACCACTGGAACATCACGCGCTCGATGCCAAGGGCCGACCAGGCGCCGAGCTGCGAGGCCGCCTGATCCGGTGTCCCGACGATCCAGCCACGCCGCCGCAGCTCCTCCGACGCGGCTGCCGGGGGCACGTCCGAAAGCGCACCCAGGAACGACTGCATCCAGCCGCCCTTTTCGGCAACCTCGTTCGCATCGCGGCCGATCAGCGCGCCGCCCATCCAGGAGCGCCGAATCGTCGCGGGGTCACGGCCAACCGCCCGGCAGTGTTCTTCGAGCTTGGCGCGCTTGACCCGATACACCTCGGGCGTGTGGGCGTGACTGTTCCACTCGTCGGCGTCGCGAGCCACGATGCGGAGCAGCCGAACTTCGCCATCACCCCCGATCAGGAGTGGAGGGGCCGGTTGTTGCTGGGGGCGCGGATAGGCGGCGGCGCCGCGCAGGGAGTAGTAGCGTCCGTCGAGATCGACCGGTCCACCGGTCCACAGGGCCTTGATGACGGCGATCCCCTCCTCGAAACGGTCGAAGCGTTCCTTGAGCGGCGGAAGCCCGATCCCAAACGCGTCGTGCTCGGCGACATTCCATCCGGCGCCGACCCCGAGGACCAGCCGGCCGCCGGAGAGGAGGTCGACGGCGGCGGCCATCCGGGCGAGCAGGGCCGGGTGTCGAAATGTCATCGGGCTCACCAGCGGGCCGAACCGGATCCGGCGAGTGCGTTGCGCCAGCGCCGTCAGCGACGTCCAGCATTCGAGCGCCGGCCGCTGAGGGTCCCCGCTGAGGCTGAAGAAATGATCCGAGCGCCACAGCGAATCGAGGCCGAGCTGTTCGACGCGATCAGCGATTCGAAACCAGTGCTCCCAGGTCAGCCCCTCCTGGGCCTCGATCATCACCGCGATCTTCATCGCTGCTGACGTTAACGCAACGAACGCGGCGACGACGCGTCCGGAATAGCGGCCCGCGTGACGCGGTTACAGGAGATGCAATGCCCGCGGTCACCGTCGACAACATCCTGACGCTGGCGCGAATCCCGGTCCCGGACCCGGCCGGCACCGTCGAGCGCCCGGTGCTCGCCATCACGACGGCGCCGAAGGGTGTCGAAGGCGAGGGCTTCCCGGTGCGGCGGGCCTTTTACGGGCTCGACCAACGCTACCTCGACCCCTTCATTCACATGGACCAGATGGGCGAGGTGGAATACGGCCCCGGGGAACCGAAGGGTACCGCCTGGCACCCGCATCGCGGATTCGAGACCGTCACCTACATGATCGACGGAACCTTTCAACACCAGGACTCGACCGGCGGCGGGGGCCTGATTACCAACGGTGCGACGCAATGGATGACGGCCGGCGCCGGGATCCTCCACATCGAGCGGCCTCCCGAGGCGCTGATCGCGAGCGGCGGACTCTTCCACGGCATCCAGCTCTGGGTCAACCTTCCGTCCGGTCAGAAGTGGACGCCACCGCGCTATCAGGACATCGGCGCCGGGCGCGTTATGTTGCTTTCTTCGGGGGATGGCGGCGCGCTGGTGCGCGTGATTGCGGGCGACATCGCCGGTCACAGCGGGCCGGGCGTTACCCACACGGCGATCACCTTGTTGCACGCGACCATCAATCCTGGCGCCGAGCTGCGCCTGCCGTGGCGCCGGGACTTCAACGGCCTCGTGTACGTTCTGGCCGGCCGTGGAACGGTGGGCGCGAAGCGGGCGCCGATCGGATCAGGACAGCTGGCGGCGTTTGGCGCGGGCGACGTCATCAGCCTGACCGCCGACCTCGGGCAGGACAGCCGCGCGCCGAATCTCGATGTGCTGGTGCTCGGCGGAGAGCCGATCGGTGAGCCGGTCGCCTGGTACGGACCATTTGTCATGAACACCCACGCGGAGCTGGCCCAGGCTTTCGATGACTACCGTCGAGGCCGCATGGGCACAATTCCCGCGACCCACATCGGCGACTAGCCCGCTCGAGCGTCGGGATGGTGCTGGCCTAGTCCCCGCGCGGACCACCGAGCGGATTCCCGGCGGCGTCGACCGTCTGTTGAGCGACCTGCGTCGCCGCGGCGGAGCCATCGCCCGGATAAACGACCACGGGCGTCCCGATGGGCGCCCACTGAAAGAGCGTGGTTACGGCCGGCAGCGGCAGGTGGACGCAGCCGTGGCTGGCGAAGGGCCCGTTCTGCGAGCCGGGGCCGAGCGTGGCGTCGGGTTGCCAGCTGGCGTCGTGGAGGCCTTCGCCATTTTCCGTAAACCACAGCACCATCCGCACTGGAGTGTCCGGGTACCACTCGGGCGACCCCTTGGGCCACGGCGACCGCATCGTCCAGGGTGAGTCCTTGCGGGTGATCTGCATCGCGCCCACGTCGGTCGCGAGCGCCGGCCGGCCGGTCGTCACCAGCGTGTCGACGACCACGCGACCGCGGTCGTAGGCGGTCAGCCGCTGCGCCTGCAGCGAGATGGTAATCAGCCGAGCCGGTCCGCTCTGCATCAGGCTCGCGTGGAGCTGGGTCGCGTAGTGTTGAATGCCGGCGTCGGCGAGCGCAAGGGACCGGATATCGGCCCTACCCAGCATCGCAGCGTAGCGCTCCAGCGCGGCATTCAGCCGATCGGCCCAACCGCGTTTGAGGAAAAAGGCGATCGTGGCGTCATTGCGTCCGGCGGAAAGCGCGGCCTGTGCCGAGGTGACCAGCGCCGCCGGATCGCCGTGGTAGCGCGCACGGAGCTGGGTCGCCTCCGCCTGGACGGCGGCGTCCTCCGCGGCGCTGGGCGCGCCCTCGAGGGTCGCATTCTGCAGCGACTGGCCATTCCGGGCGACCGCGTTCGCTCCGGGCACGCTCAGCCCGAGCGCCACTATGGCGACCGCGATCAGCAGGGTACGCCGGGGCCGCAAGGATGGCGGCGCCATTCGCCGGCTCAATAGCGAACTCGCGCTAGCAAACATAGTGTTAGTCCTATTGTAATGTTCTTGCGAGCCGCGGGCGGTCGACCGTACCATGGCGGGCAGCGTGGTCGCCGGCTGCGCGGATGGCCCCGATCCGTCGGCCGCGTTCCGCGAACCCGGCGGCGTCTGCAGTGGCGCGAACGGCCTCAACGAACGGCCTTTACGGGCCCCCGGACCGCCAGTAGAATGGGGCCACCCTGGGGGGGCAGGGCGGAGGTCGGGGAATGCGGACGCTCTCGTTCCTTGGACTCGACGCCGCCGAGCGCCCGCGCTTGAGCGCGACGTCGATCCGTCAGCTCGCCCGGCTCGGAACCGTGGTGCGCTGGCCGGGCCTGCTCTTCGCCGCCATCCTGTCGCTGGCCGTGCCGCCGCGGTCGTCGGTGGGGCTGGCCCTCGTCCTGGTGTGGGTCACGCTCTACAACGCCTGGGGCATGATCGCCATCTCGAGAGCCGATGACCGGTCGATTCTGCGTATCGGCCGGGCGCTGACACTGCTCGACACCGTCAGCTACTTCCTGGTGCTCTTCGTCTTCGGCGGAGTCGGCGCGAGCACCAGTATTTATGCGGCCTACATTTTGCTGATCGTTTGGATGGTGGCCTACGACGGCGCCGAGGGGGCGATGCTCTGCGTCGGCATTTTCGTGCTCGGCATGATCGCCCTCCATGCCGCCCTCAATGCCCTCTACGGCCAGGGCTTTGGGAGCCGGGACGTCGTCTTGTGGAGCCTGATCATGGTCGTGGCCGGTGCCATCCTGGCGGCCTACGACCGGATCGTCATTGGGGGCGTGCTGCCGCAGGCAGCGGGGAGCACCAGCGCGACCATCGAGACCCCGGTAAGCAGCGCCACCGTTCCCGCGGTCCGCCTGTCCCCTCGAGAACAGGAGGTTTTGCAGCTGGTCTCAGAGGGCTACTCGAATTCGATGATCGCGGGCCGTCTCCACCTCAGCGAGAACACGATCAAGACCTACGTCGAAAATCTCCTGAGCCGGCTTAACGCACGCAACCGGGCCGAGGCCGTGGCGGCCGCCTCGCGGCAGAACCTGATCTAGGATTCTCGGCCTCTCCCCCGTTCGGCCTCCCCCGGTTGGAACCCGGTGAGCCCAACCTTTCATCACCCTGGGGGATAGCGGCGGCGGCCCCGCACATCTAGGCTGTTGCCAGTGGGGGCGCCGATCGATCCGGGGGGCGCTCCGATGGCGACCAGGATGGTGGGGGGTTTCATCCTGGTCGCCTTTCTCTTATGCCTCCTGCTCGCCTGGCCGGGACGGCGCCGTTGGCCCCTCTGGTTGATCGCCGGCCTCTGCGGCTCGCTCTGCGCGGCGCTGGCCCTCAGCCTCATCGACAGCGCGGGCGGGCTGGTTGCGTCCGTGCGCTTGGGCGCCGTGGCGCTCACGACCGGGTTCCTCGCGACTGCTGCGGTACGGGACCTCCGCGACCCGCTGCGCTGATCGCCCGCCGGCGGCGATCTCCCCGCCTTGACCAAGTAAGGGGCTGTCAGGTATTGTTATATCTGTACTGTTAGCAACCACCCACTGGAGGGATTGGCAAATGATCCTGTTCCTGATCCTCTTGCTCCTGGCCGCCGCCGGGGTCGGCCTCTACGCGACCGAGAACAACAGCACGCATGACGTCACGCTCTGGCAGTGGCACTGGGCCGCTGTGCCTGACTGGGTCCCGGTCGTGGTGACCGCCGCCGTCATCGGCGGCCTGTTCCTGCTGTACATGCTCTACTCCGGGCTCGTGCACGGCGTCCGCGTCGGCTCGATGCGCCGGCGGGTCACCACCCGCGAATCGACGATCAACGACCTTGGCCGCGAAAACCAGCGTCTGCGCGAAGAGAACGCCCGCGTCCGCAGCGAGCTTCGCGGCATGGACCGCGGCGTCGCGGCGACGAGCGACCGCCGCGTCCTGGAGACGCCCGCGCGGGAGCCTATGCCCGCCTACCACGACGCCAATCGTGAGGCCAAGCGTGAACCGGTCGCAGCGGACGCACCGGCGGATCGCTCCGGCGCGGCACCCTACCGGCCGCGTGTCGGCTTTGGCGAACGTGTTCGCGCATTCTTCACCGGACGGGAGCCGGCGGGATCCTGACGCGGACCTTGCTGCATCGTCCTCTTGCAGAACAGGGCCCCGGCGACGGGGCCCTGTTGGTGTCATTGCGTTGCCCGGCTTGACAGCCAGCCCGCCGTGTCAGCTAAATTGATAGCGACCATAGCAACTAGCGAATCGCGGGCCTGATGTTGCTCTATGCAGACGTCCCGTGCAACGTCCCGTTCAAAGGAGGCGACAAATGCCGGCAAGCGGCAAGCGAGGCTTCGGTTCCATGGATGAAACAAAACAGCGGGAAATCGCGAGCAAGGGTGGCCAGGCCGCGCACTTGAAGGGCTCGGCGCACGAGTTCAGTTCCGAGGAGGCCCGGCAGGCCGGAAGCAAGGGCGGCAAGGCAGCACACGAAAAAGGGTCGGCGCACGAGTTCTCCTCCGAGGAAGCGCGAGCGGCAGGGCGCAAGGGCGGCGAGGCCTCCAGTCAGGATCGCACCCGCATGGCCACGATCGGCCGCGAGGGCGGCAAACACTAGCAAAGCGGGAGGAAACTCGCCCGAGCTTCCTCCCTATCGTCTAGAGCGCGCCGACCAGCTCCTGGATGCGCGCCTCCGAGAGCGTGACGTCGGACAGGGTGCCGGCGAAGTAGGCGTCGTACGCGGCCAGGTCGAGCAGGCCGTGACCGCTCAGGTTGAAGAGAATGGTCGGCGACTCGCCACGATCGCGCGCCTTGATGGCTTCGTCGATGACGGCGCGGATCGCGTGGGCGGTCTCCGGCGCTGGAATCGTCCCCTCGGCCCGCGCAAACTGTACCGCAGCGTCAAAGACACTGCGTTGCGGGTAGGCGACGCCCTCGATGTAGCCATGATCGACGAGTGCCGACACCAGCGGCGCCATACCGTGGTAGCGCAAACCACCAGCATGGATGCCGTCCGGAATGAAGTTGTGGCCCAGCGTGTGCATCTTGACGAGCGGCGTCATCTCTCCGGTGTCACCAAAGTCGTAGGTGTATTTGCCGCGGGTGATCGACGGACATGCCTCTGGCTCCGCGGCGAGGAACCGTGTCTTGGTTTTTCCCTGCAACCGGTCGCGCAGGAATGGAAAGGCCAGGCCGGAGAAGTTACTCCCACCGCCGACGCAGCCGACCACGATGTCCGGCATCGCCCCGGCTCGCTCCATCTGTAGCAACGCCTCCTCACCGATGATCGTCTGGTGCATCAGCACATGGTTGAGGACGCTCCCCAGTGAATACTTCGTATCGTCGCGACCAGCGGCATCTTCCACCGCCTCGGAGATCGCGATGCCCAGGCTGCCGGTGGAATCCGGGTTCTCGGCGCGGATACGCCGCCCCACCTGGGTGCGGTCAGACGGACTCGGGACAACCTCGGCGCCCCAGACGTGCATCATGCTCTTGCGGTAGGGCTTCTGCTCGAAGCTGATGCGGACCATATAGATCATGCATTCGAGGCCGAAGAGCCGGCTCGCAAACGCCAGCGCGCTCCCCCATTGGCCGGCTCCGGTTTCGGTGGAGAGCCGTTTCGTGCCTTCGGCTTTGTTGTAGAAGGCCTGCGCCACCGCGGTGTTCGGCTTGTGCGAGCCGGCCGGGCTGACGCCTTCGTACTTGTAGTAGATCTTCGCCGTCGTCTTCAGCTCCCGTTCCAGCCGGCTGGCGCGCATCAGCGGCGTCGGGCGCCACAGCCGCAGTGCATCCTGCACCGGGCTCGGGATGTCGATGTAGCGCTCTTGCGAGACCTCCTGCTTGATCAGCTCCATGGGGAAAAGCGGGGCCAGGTCTTGCGGACCGATCGGTTGCTTGGTGCCTGGGTGCAACGGCGGGCTTCCCGGAAAGGGCAGATCCGCCTGGATGTTGTACCAGCGCTTGGGCATCTCTCGCTCGTCGAGAAGAATCTTGGTGGCGGCTTCGGGCGCGTGAATGCTCATTGGCTAACTCCCTCCTGTGGTGCCTAGGTTTTAGCATGGACGACAGCTTGATGCAAAGGCCGCCGCGGTCCGCCATGCTCGCCGCCCTGGAACGGCTAGTCGTGACGGAGTCGCCGTCGCCGGACAAGGCGCGCTGCGACGCCTGCGCGGACGAGATCGCCAGGCTCTTCCAGCAACAGCTGGGCGTGGCCGCCATCCGGCACCGGCGGCCCGACGCCGGCGACCACCTGGAGATCCGCATTGGCGACGGTCCCGGGCCGATCGTGCTGCTCTGTCATCACGACACGGTCTGGCCGCAGGGCACGCTCGGACGGCTGCCATTCGGCATCCAGGACGATCGCGTCACCGGGCCGGGGAGCTATGACATGAAAGCCGGCATCGTGGAGGCCGCCTTTGCCCTCGAGCACGCGCGCCCCCAGCGACCTGTCGTGGTCCTGTCGACATCCGACGAGGAGATCGGCAGCGCCAGCTCGCGGGCGTTGATCGAGGAAACGGCGCGCCAGGCGGTCGCCGTGCTGGTTCTCGAGCCGGCCGCCAGCGGCGGCGCCCTCAAGACGGCCCGCAAGGGCATCGCGGACTTCGTTCTCGACGTGGAGGGCCGCGCGGCCCACGCCGGGGTGGAACCGGAAAAGGGCATCAGCGCGACCGAGGAGCTCGCGCATCAGGTGCTGGCCCTGAAGGGCCTGGCCCGTCCGGCCGGCGGGACGACGATCAACGTCGGGGTCGTGCAGGGCGGCACCCGGCCCAACGTCGTCGCGGCCCGCGCCCGGGCGGAAATCGATGTCCGATTCGCGCTCGCATCCGAGGCGGAACGCGTGGTCGCCGCCGTGCAGGGCCTGCAGCCCCAGCTGGAGGGAGCCCGGCTCCGCATCAGCGGTGGGATCGACCGGCCGCCCATGGAGCGCAGCCCTGGCGTGGTCCGGCTGGCGCAACTCGCCCAACGCCTCGCCACCGAGGTGGGGTTCTCCTTGAGCGAGACGAGCACGGGCGGCGCCAGCGATGGCAACTTCACCGCCGCCCTGGGTGTGCCGACCCTCGACGGCCTAGGACCCGACGGTGGCGGCGCTCACGCGGACTCCGAGCACCTGCTGGTGGAGAGCTGGCTGCAGCGCACCGAGCTGCTCAGGCTGTTGATCGAGGCGTTGTAACGACGGGATCAAACAGCCCAGTAGGGCTTTTGGGCGAATCCGCCCAGTAGCGTTCAAGCGACTTGACGAGGCGCGCACCGCCTGTGTTAGGGTGGACGACGGTCCGTTACGCCCCGTTGTAGCTCATCGCCTCCTCTCGTCTCCGCTGCGGACCAGAAGGGTTGGCGTGTCCACTGCCGGAGGGAAGGCATCTTGAGCGTTACATCGTTTATTGCTATTGTGTCAAAGGCTCGTGCCCATATCTTGCGGTTGACCAGCGCCAGACTCCAGGATCTTGTGGCCTCTGACTGGGCCGCGCGGGCGGTCCTGCGCTACCGGCGACTCCGGAGCCGCACTCTCTCCGCACTCAGAGTGTTAGGCCTACAGCGTCGGCGACCCTCCGTGAACCTTGTTGGCCACATGCTGGTGCTCGGATTGGGATTCATCCTGGTCGTCCCCGGAATGAGCGGCCGGGCCGCGCCGACCCCGGCCATCGCCGCCCAGCATTCGGGCTACGTCGCCGCGACCTGGACGACTGCGGCACGCGCCCGCAACGCCGTAGAAATGCGCGAGGTTGCCAAGGCGTCGACGCTCGAGGAGCGACCGGCGCCGCCGGTGATTGAGCCGGCTCCCGCGATCGCTGCAGCGATCGGCACACGGGTCGCGCCGAAGCCGGCACAGGCCAGCAGCTTCACGCCCCCGCCGGGATCTGGCGGGGATGGCCTGGCCGCCATCTATGCCGTCTTTGGGAACAGTCCCGGCCTTAGCTGGGCGTTGCGCGTGGCCAACTGCGAGAGCCATTACAACCCGCTCGCGATCAACCGTTCGAGTGGCGCCAGCGGGCTCTTCCAGTTCATGCCGTCCACCTGGAATGCCAACTTCCCGGGGCAGAACATCTGGGACCCGTATGCTCAGGCGCGCGCAGCGCTGGTCTTCTACAACGCCGGACGCCAGAGCGCCTGGACCTGTAAGTAACGCCTCGCGAGCCCGCTAGGGCGCGCGCCAGAGCCGGGGGCCGCCTCGTCCGGGCGGCAAGCATGCTGTCGGCACTGGCGCGCTAGCATGTGGCCCGTGCCGCCCCGCGCTCCAGTCTCGCCACCGCCGGTCGACATCCGCCTCGTCCGCACACACGACGAGTTCGCCGCCTGTGAGGCGATGAGTCGGGACATCTGGGGCGCCGCCGAGCGCAACGTCGTGCCGCGCGAGTTGCTCCTGACGATGCAGCACAATGGCGGCCTCGTTCATGGTGCCTTCCTCGCGGCAGGAAGGCTGGTCGGCTTCTGCTTCGCCTTTCTTGGCCAGCGCGATGGCCAGCTGCGCTTGTGCTCGCACCAACTGGGGGTCCTTGACGAGTTCCGCGGAAGTGGCATCGGAATCGCCTTGAAGCAGGCTCAGCGGTACGATGCGTTGAGACTTGGAATCGAGCTGGTGACCTGGACCTTCGACCCACTGGAGGCGCGCAACGCCTACATCAATCTGCACCGCCTCGGCTGCATCGCCCGCCTCTACGATCGGGACCACTACGGGGCGATGGAGGACGAGCTCAACCGCGGGCTGCCGTCGGATCGGTTCGAGGCCGAGTGGTGGCTGCGTCGGACAAAGCCGTTCGTCCCGGCCGGGGATCCCGTGGTGATGTTGCGCGTGGGCGCCGACGGTGAGCCCGTCAGGGAGCTGCTTGACGTGAGCCCCGGCACGACGGTGCTGATCAGCGTGCCACCCGATTTCCAAGCGGTCAAGCGCGCCAGCCTCGAGCTCGCCGTGCGCTGGCGGATGGAGAGCCGGGCCGCGTTCGAGGCGGCGCTGGCCGCCGGCCTCATCGCCGTCGATTTCCGCCGCGACGGCACCTACGTGATGGCGCTTGCGCCCGCGGACGTGTCGAGACCTGATCGATGAAGATAGACGCGGTCGAGCTGCGCGTTCTCAAGATGCGCTTGCTGAAGCCCTTTCGCACCAGCTTCGGGGTCCAGCAGGACCGTTATCCCCTACTGGTCCGCCTGGAGATCGACGGGCGATCCCAATGGGGGGAGTGCGTTGCCGGCGAAGGTCCGTGGTATTCGTACGAAACCGTCGAAACGGCGTGGCAGATCCTCAAGGGCTATTTGTTGCCGGCAGTGATCGGCCGCGACCTGGTGAACGCCGAGGCCCTGGAGACGCTATTCGCTCCGGTTCGTGGCCATCACATGGCGAAGGCGGCCATCGAGATGGCCTTCACGGCCGCGCTCGCCGAGCACGCCCGCAAACCGCTCGCCAAATTCCTGGGCGGTGTCCGCGATCGAGTGGAGACCGGGGTCAGCATCGGCATCCAATCGACCGTTGACGAGCTGCTGGACAACATCGGTGCGAGCCTCGCCCAGGGTTATCGGCGCATCAAGGTAAAGATCGAGCCCGGCTGGGATGTGATGGCACTAGGCGCGATCCGCGAGCAATATCCGGAGATCACCCTGATGGCCGACGCCAACGCGGCCTATGGTCTCGACGACGCCGACCACCTGGCGCAGCTGGATCGCTTCGGCCTCCTGATGCTGGAACAGCCGCTCGCCGCCGGCGACCTGGTCGATCACGCCGCGCTGCAACGACAGATGCGCACCCCCATTTGCCTCGACGAGAGCATCGAGTCGGCCCGGGATGCGCGCCAGGCGTTGGAGTTGGGCGCCTGCCAGGTGATCAATATCAAGCCGGGTCGGGTCGGTGGCTTCGCCGAGTCGCGCCGGATCCATGACATCGCCGCGAATGCGGGCGTCCCGGTCTGGTGCGGTGGCATGCTCGAGACCGGCATCGGTCGCGCCTGCAACGTGGCGTTGGCCACACTCCCCAATTTCCGCCTACCGGGCGACATTTCCGCCAGCGACCGCTACTGGGCCGAGGACATCATCGAGCCACCCTTTACCCTGCAGCGCGGAGGAACGGTTTCGGTGCCGACCCGCTGGGGTCTTGGTGTGCGCGTCAAAGTCGATCTGGTCGAGCGACTAACCGTCCGGCGCGAGATGATCAGCGCCTAAAGAACGGACGCCGCCGCCTAGAGAAAGAACGCCGCCAGCGCGATGACCACGTAGACGCCGATCAGCTGTACGCCTTCCAGCCAGTTGCTGTGGCCATCGCGTGAGATGACCGCCACGATCAGGGTAGCGATGAACACTGCGCCGATCTCGAAGCCGGTAAAGACGAAGTCCATCGGCCGGCCCACCAGCAAGCTGATGAAGACCATCGCCGGCGCGACGAAGAGCGCAACCTGGGTGGAAGAGCCGACCGCGATCTCGAGCGTGACGTCCACCTTGTTGCGGATCGCAAAGAACACCGCCGACGCGTGCTCGGCAGCATTTCCGATGACCGGGATCAGGATGAGGCCGACGAAGATCGGCGAGATCTTGAGCGTCTGTAGCGCCGGGTTGAGGGCGGACACGAGCAGTTCCGACTCCAGGCCGACCAGCAACGCCGCGCCCAACAGAACTCCGGCCGCCAGCGCCCTGGACCACTCAGGTTTCTCATTCGACGCCGGGGTGCGAAACAGGTGCGCGCTGGTGAACTGCATGAAGACGAGTGCGCAGGCGTAGAGCACGATCAGGGTCGCCGCCACTCCGGCGGACACGATCTCGCGGCCGCTGGTCGATACCTTGGGAGCCGTCGCCACGAGCAGCGCCGGCACGCCGAGACCGGCGACGGCCAGGACGAGAGACCCGGTATGAACGCCCGCGGCACGCGCACTGAACGCTTGCTCGCCGCAGCGCAGCCCGCCCACGAAGAGCGACAGTCCGAGGACCAACAGAAGGTTCCCGACGATGGAACCGATCAAGGAGGCCTTGACGACCTCGAAGTTCCCGGCGGCGATCAGCAGCACGGCGACGATCAGCTCGGTCAGGTTCCCGAAGGTTGCGTTGAGCAGGCCGCCGAGCTGCGGGCCGACTCGGATCGCGAGCTGGTCGGTCGCCCGCCCGATCAGGCCCGCCAGCGGAACGATAGCGAGTGCTGCGGTGATGAAGGTCAGCAACGGCTGATGCGTCAAATCCGCGAGCAGGGACACCGGAATGAAGACGAGTAGCCAGTTGATCGAGGGACGCAACAACCACGTCCAACCGCGCATTGGACTCCATTATCCGGGCATGATCCGGGCGCGCGTCGAGCCGTACCGTTTTGCAGGCAAAAGAAAAAGACCTCGGCGATGACCTACTCTTCCAGACCGTTGCCAGCCCAGTACCATCGGCGCTGACGGGCTTAACTGCTGTGTTCGGGATGGGAACAGGTGTTTCCCCGTCGCTATGGTCACCGAAGTCTTTTCCTTCGATCGCTGCGAAGAAGTGCTTTAGGGACCGCGCGCAGAATCACGCGATCAACCTCCTGCGCTGTCGAGCGCTGAGGAGTGAGATAGATGGTCAAGCCCTCGACCTATTAGTACCGCTTAGCTGAAACGGTTGCCCGTCTTACACCTGCGGCCTATCA
>VBEQ01000248.1:0-291 GCA_005881235.1 Chloroflexota bacterium
AAGAATCGAGCTCGACGCTCCCGGTGATCGACGTCCACACCAGGTTGATGGAAATCGCGGGCGCCGCCGGCAGCGGATCGGTCGAAAAGAAGCGCTCATTATTCGCGGCCTTGCTGAAGCAGGTCGATCCGGCCTCCGCCAAGCACCTGGTGCGCATGGCGCTCGGCCGCCTGCGGCTCGGCATCGGTGATCCCACCGTGCTAGACGCGCTCTCCTTTGCCAAAAAGGGGGACCGTTCCCTCCGGCCGCTGCTGGAGGGCGCCTACAACCGGGTCTCTGACCTTGGCCTGA
>VBEQ01000248.1:308-6829 GCA_005881235.1 Chloroflexota bacterium
GAAGGCCGATCCGGAGTCAGCTTGCCGAGCGCCTGCCCAACCCGGAGGCCGTGATCAAGCGGCTGGGACTGGTCGCCGTCCAACCGAAATACGACGGCATCCGGGTTCAGATCCACAAGAACGGCTCGACGGTCCGCGTTTTCTCGCGCAACCTCGAGGACTACACGCTGATGTTCTCGGAGCTCACCTCGGCCGCCCAGGGGCTGAAAGACGACACCCTCATCCTCGACGGCGAGGCGATCGCGTACAGCAAGGAGTTGGAGGAGTACCTGCCGTTCCAGCTCACGGCGAGCCGCCGGCGGCAGCACGGCATCGAGCAGGCGGCGCAGGAGCTGCCCCTGGTCGCTTTCGTCTTCGACATCCTCTACCAAAACGGCCGCGATCTCACCGAGCTGCCCTACGAGGAGCGGCTCGCGATGGTCGACGAGGTGATCGCCGGCTCGAGCGTGCTGCTGCCGGCTCCCATCATCAAGACCGACTCGGTGGAGGTCCTGACCAAGACGCTGCTGGATTCCATCAGCCAGGGCCTGGAAGGCGTCGTCGTCAAGCGACCGGACTCGAAATACCAGGCGGGCGCCCGCAACTTCAACTGGGTCAAGCTCAAGCGGCACACCAGCGGAGAGCTCAACGACACCATCGACCTGGTCCTGCTCGGCTACTACTTCGGAAAGGGCAAGCGCGCCGGCTTTGGGGTGGGCGCGCTGCTGGGAGGCGTCTACGATGCCGACAACGACCGCTTTGCCAGCATCACCAAGCTTGGCACCGGCTTATCCGACGCCGAGTGGCGGCAGATCCACGAGCGCGCCGACCAGCTGCAGGTGGACCAGCGGCCGGCGCGGGTGGACTCGATCCTGGTTCCGGATGTCTGGCTCAAGCCCGAGGTGGTGGTCGAGGTGATGGCCGACGAGATCACCCCGAGCCCGAGGCACACGGCCGGTAGGGTCGGCGACGAGCCGGGCTTCGCGCTGCGATTCCCGCGGATCGTGTCCTTCCGGAGTGCCGACAAGCGGCCCGAGGACGCCACGACTGTCAAGGAGATCGCCGAGCTGTTCCGTCAGCAGCGGCAGCGCAAGCAGCCCGCCTGAGGGCCAGTGTGGCATCCTCCTCCTGAGGGCGATGTTCCGTGGCGCAGGCGGTACGAGTTGATCCCCGGTTGGCAGCACTGCTTCGGGAATACCCCGGACATCCTTATAAGAAGTGGCAGGGGGCGCACTGGCGGCTGCTGAGCCTGGTCGAGCTCGGTCTCACTGACGCTGACGACCGAATCGCGAGCGCCGTCGACCGCGTGTTGCGATGGCTGCTCAACCCCCGGCGGAAGACGCTCCAGATCTCGGGCCGCTACCGACAATGCGCCTCGATGGACGGAAATGGTCTCCTCGTATGCTGCCGGTTCGGGATGCAGTCGGATCCGCGCGTGATGGCGCTGGCCACGCGCCTGACCCAGTGGCAATGGCCCGACGGAGGGTGGAATTGTGACCGCCGCCCGCAGGTCACGCATTCCTCATTCCACGAGTCGTTGCCGCCACTCCGCGGCCTGGTGGCCCACGGAGGATTCCCCCAAGCCACAGCGCGGGCCGCCGAGTTCTTCTTGCGCCATCGGATGTTCCGTTCGGAATCGGACGGCGCGGTCATCAATCCGGAGTGGCTCGAGCTTCACTGGCCCGCCTACTGGCACTACGACGTTTTGCTGGGATTGCGCGCCATCACCGAAGCAGGATTGGTGCTCGATGATCGGTGCCGCGAGGCGCTGGATCACCTCCAATCGCAACGTGGCCCCGATGGAAGCTGGCGAGCGAAGGGCCGGCGCTACTGGCTGCGACGGGGCGACTCGAACACCGACGTCGTCGACTGGTCCGACGCGGCCGATGTGCTGACCAAGCAGGCGCGTGATGTTCTCCGGGCGGCCCGACGCCCTGGGGAACTGTCCCTGCCGGTCCGCCGATCGGAAAATTTGACGTCTCCGCATCTTCCCGCTAGAGTTAGCCGATTCAATTGATGACTAGTTCGATCGGCTAAGTCAACAATATGCGTGGAGGAATCGCCATGAGCGTGACCGATGAGCTGCTGAAGAACAACGAGGCCTACGCTCGGTCGTTCGACAAGGGGACGCTGCCGCTGCCGCCGGCCAAGAAGCTTGCCGTCCTCGCCTGCATGGATGCGCGCCTGCACGTCAGCAAGATCCTCGGTTTAAAAGAAGGCGATGCCCATGTCATCCGCAACGCCGGCGGGGTGGCGACCGATGACGCCATTCGCTCGTTGACGATTTCCCAGCGTCTGCTCGGGACCGACGAGATCATCCTGATCCATCACACGGACTGCGGGATGCTCACGTTTAGCGACGATCAGGTGAAGGCGACCATCGCCAATGAAGTCGGCATCCGCCCTCACTTTGCCCTCGAAGCCTTTTCGGATCTGAAAGACGACGTCCGGCAGACGATCGCCAGGATCAAGGCGAGCCCGTTCATCCCCAAAAAAGACAAGATCCGCGGGTTCGTCTACGACGTGAAGACTGGTCGTCTCGACGAGGTGGCGGAGCGCGTTCCGGCCGGGGCGATTCGCCAGCCCTGACGCTCGCCGCGTCAGAAGCGGTGCAGGATCGGGATGCGCGGCGCGATCACGTAGTTCAGCTGGACGAGGAAGATCAGCGCGATGCTCACCCAGGTCGGAAAGACGATGCAGGTGGCCGTGGCGATCGCATATAGCGACTGAGCGATCAAAATCCGGCCTCGCATCAGCGGGGCGACTTCAGGCGCGTCGGTCTCGTCGAACAAGCCCGCCCGGATTCCGTATTGGAGTCCGGCGAACAGCGTCATGCCGAGGAGCACGATGTTGAGCCAGTACTCCACGAGTGCCAATCGAAAGGCTGGATAGCGCGCCAGCAACGCTGTCGAGAAGGGCACGAGGGTGACGGCTAAAAGAAAGAGAAGCTGCAGCCAGGAGTAATGGCGGTTACTCCTCGCAAGCAGGTTGAGCTGGGTGCCCTGGCCAACCCAGAAGATGCCGAGGGTCATGAAGCTCATCGCGTAGACGAGGACATTCGGCCCCAGTCCCAGCAGCGCGTGCCACAGATCGCCTTCGGTGCTCCCTGCGCGCAGCGCAGGAACTGACAGGCCAAGCACCAGAAGGGTCATGCTGACCGCGAAGATGCCATCGGAAATTCCAGCGAGACGGTCGAGGTTCGTGCCCGCGAACTCGTTGAAGCGGCGCCTGCCGCCCGGGAGCCGGCTCACCCGGTAAGCCTCTCAGCCAGTCCTCGAACCGTGTCGAGGACGATGTCGACATCGCGCTCCGTCGTCCGCCAGTTCGCGATCGCCGGGCGGAAGGCCACCTTGCCTGCGTAGACCGTAGTGCCGAAGTAGACCGTACCGTCCGCGATGATCGCCTGACCAAGGCGGCGATTGAGCCGGTCCAGCTCGCCCTCTGGGGTTGCGGCCGGGCGATAGCGAAAGCACACCACGTTCAGACGCGGTTCCGCCAGAAGCTCGAAATCTGAAGAGGCACGGATCTGGTCGGCGAGGCGCTTCGCCAGGGCGACGTGGCGCTCGATCATCGCGCGGTAACCCTGGCGACCGTAGGCGGCCAGTGTCGCCCAGACGGCCAGCGACCGGGCACGGCGCGACATTTCGGGCGCGAGGTAGAGGAAGTCCGGATGATCGGCGTTGGTCGCGGGGAAATACGGGGCATTCATCCCGAAAACGGCATTGAGCAGCCGAGGGTCGCGACAGAAGGCGAAGCCGCAGTCGTAGGGAACGTTCAGCCATTTGTGCCCATCGGCGATGACCGAGTCAGCCAGCTCGACGCCGTCCGCGAGGTCGGCCGTGGACGGCGATACACGAGCGAACAGCCCGAAGGCACCGTCGACATGCAGCCAGGCGTGATGACGGTGGGCCAGGTCGGCCATGGCGGCGATCGGATCGAAGCCGCCGGCGTTCACCTCGCCTGCCGTCGCGATGACGATCGCAGGCTCCCCCTTCAGGCTGACAAGCGTGTCCTCGAGGGCGGTGACATCGACGACGCCTGTCGCATCACTGCTCAACAGCTGGAGGACCTCGTGGCCGATGCCGAGCATGCTGAGGGCCTTTTTCGCCGAGGCATGGATGAAGTGACTGGCCATGACCGGTACCACTGGCAGTCCGCTCATCCCACGCTTGGCGATGTTGGTCCCGTGCTCTTCTCCCCACCACTGGCGGGCTGCCGCGAGGGCTGTGAAATTGGACATCGTGGCGCCCGTGGTAAGCACGCCACCCCAGCTTTGCGGCAGGCTGAAGAGATCTTTCAGCCAGGCGATCGCAACCTGCTCCAGTTTGGAGCCGAGCGGCGAGCTCACCCATAATGCGGCGTTGTTGTCGAGGGCCGACGTCAGCCAGTCGGCGGCGAGGGCGGAAGGGGTCGAGCCTCCCGTGACGAAGTGGAAGAATCGAGGGCCCGCCGAGTTGACCGCGGCCTGCATGCCATCGGTCAGGAGGCGTGTCACCGTGGCAACGCTGCCGTTTCCGTCTGCGGGCAAATCGCCGGCGAAGCGTTGCGCTGCTTCGTCGCGCCCCACCGTTCCGCCGGCCGGCAGCTGATCAACTCGCGCCAGGTAATCACGCGCGGCTTTGGCCACCTGCGTGAGCAGTTCGGGCAGCTGGTCTCGATCGTCGATCGGGTCGGGCATGCCCGAACGTTACCGAATTGTCGGCGGCGCGTCAGTGCGCGTAGGCCCTCTCAATGCCATCGAGGATGAGATCGAGCCCGTACTCGAATTCGTCGCCGTAGTTGTAGCCCGGTTTCATGGCACGGTCGACGGCCATCTCGGCCAGGTGCGGATACTCGCCGGCGCGGAACCGCTCCATGATGTTGCCCGCCACCCTGGCGACGTCTCCTGGCTTGCGAAAGGGCAGGGCTAGCTCGGTGAGCGTGAATCCATAAATGTAGCCATCCAGGATCGAGTAGGCGTGAGCGGCCATTTCGACCGAGAAGCCTGCGCTCCGTAGGCTCCCAAGCACCGCGTCGTGGTGTCGCAAGTTCGCAGGCCCTGGGGTGGTTCGCGACTCCATCAAGCCGTTTGCCCACGGGTGGCGCGTCAGAACCTGGCGGACTGAGATCGCCCGCTGCCGCATCGCGCTCCGCCAGTCCATGCCACCCGGGGGCAGATCGATCTCGCTGAAAACGACATCGACCATGCCATCCAGCATGTCCTCCTTGTTCCGTACGTGGTTGTAGAGGGACATCGCCTCGACGCCGAGCTTGTCGCCGAGCTTGCGCATGCTGAGCGACTCGAATCCGCCTCGATCGGCGAGGCTGATGGCGGCACGCAGGATCCGCTCCCTGGACAAGGCTGCGCGGCGCTTTGCCGCTTGTTTAGCTTGCGTCGCCATTGCTTTACCGCCGATAGCATACACCGTAAGTCGATACAGGCTTACGCTGTATGTGGTACGCTTACGCAACAAGCTTACGGTGTAAGCACAAGCCCAACAGGGCGAAAGGAAGTGGAGCCAATGATTTCAACGGAGATTCGTGCAACGACGACAAGAACAACCACGATGAAGGCCATTGTTCAAGCCAAGTACGGCACCTCCGAGGTGCTGGATCTTCGGGACATCGCCAAGCCCGAGATCGGGGACAGCGAAGTGCTTGTGCGAGTTCGGGCCGCCGGCGTCAACCCCGGTGACTGGGCGATCATGGGCGGCCTGCCGTATATCGCCCGCCCGGTGTACGGGCTAGGCAAGCCAAAGAACCGGGTTCGAGGGACGGATGTGGCGGGACAAGTGGAGGCCATCGGCGGGGCCGTGACGCGGTTTCGGCCGGGCGACGAGGTCTTCGGTTCGTCCAGGCAACTCGGCGGTGCCTTCGCCGAGTATGCGGCCGTCTCCGAAGATGCGCTCGCACCCAAGCCGACCAACCTCACCTTCGAGCAAGCGGCGGCCGTCCCGATGGCGGGTTATGTCGCCCTGCAGGCGCTGCGGGATCACGGCAAGGTCAAAGCCGGGCAGAGGGTCCTGGTCAACGGTGCCTCTGGTGGCATCGGGACCTTCGCGGTGCAAATCGCGAAGTCGTTCGGAGCTGATGTGACCGGCGTCACGAGCACGAGAAACGTGGACATGGTCCGATCACTCGGCGCAGACCATGTCATCGATTACACCAAAGAGAACTTCACGCGGACGGGCCAGCGTTACGACTTCATCCTCGACAACGTGGCGAACCACTCACTGTCCGACCTCCGACGCGCACTCGCTCCCCAGGGGATGCTCGTGCCGAACGGCGGGGGCTTCGACCATCGGTGGATCGCCAGTGGGGGTCGCCTTATCAGCGCGAAGGTGTCGTTTGCGTTCGTGAGCCAGAGCCTGGCGACCTTCATCGTGTCGCCGAAGCAGGAGAACCTGGTTGTTCTGACGGAGTTGATCGAGAGCGGAAAGGTCACGCCGGTCATCGACAGAACCTACCCGCTGAGCGAGACCCGTCAGGCGATCGATCACGTCGGCAGGGGACACGCGCGAGGCAAGGTCGTCGTCACCGTAAGCAACGGCGTCACATCATGA
>VBEQ01000115.1 GCA_005881235.1 Chloroflexota bacterium
CACGCGCATGGTGGGGGCGGTCGTCATGGCGCACGGTGACGACTCCGGCCTGCAACTGCCGCCCCGCATCGCGCCGGTGCAGGTCGTCATCATCCCGATCTTCCGCGGCGACGCCGAGCGGGTCCAGATCGAGACCGCGCTCCGGCAGGTGCGTGCCGACCTGGAAGACATCCGCGTCAAGGTCGACTGGCGCGACGAGCGGCCCGGATTCAAGTTCAACGAGTGGGAGTTGAAGGGTGTCCCGCTGCGCATCGAGATCGGTCCGCGCGACCTGGCCAAGGGCGAGGCCACCGTCGTCCGTCGCTTGAACCGCGCCAAGCAGGCAGTCCCGCTCGGTGAGCTTGGTGTCGCCATCCCGGCACTGCTCGAGGAGGTCCAGGAAGCGCTCTTCAGGCGAGCTCGCGACTTCCGCGAGGCGCACACCGTCAGGGTGGATTCGCTGGACGCCCTGGTGCGCTTCTTCGAGACCTCTATCGGGTTCGCCGTCACCACCTGGTGCGGCCGGGAGGACGACGAGGGCACCGTGAAGGACCGGACGACGGCCACCACCCGGGTGATCCTGTCATCGGGGCGGCCGGAGCAGCCCTGCGCCGTCTGCGGCCGTCCGGCCACGATGGAAGTGGCCTGGGGCAAGGCCTACTGATTGCATTCCCGGAAGTTCGGGGATAATTCCGCCATCAACGAAATAGGGATGCGGAGATGCAGTTTGCCGACCTTCTGACCAGGCTGAGCTACCTACCGCCGAAGGACATCGAAGTCCTTTCGCGGGCCTACGACGCTGCCGCCAGCGCCCACCATGACCAGAATCGCCTGTCGGGCGAGAAGTTCATCGAGCACCCGCTGAGCGTCGCCGCCATCCTGGCCGACCTCCAGCTCGATCGCGACACCCTGGCCGCCGCCATCCTCCACGACACGGTGGAGGACACCCACCTTACCGTCTCCGACCTGGAGCAGAGCTTCGGGCCGACGGTCGGCAAGCTGGTCGCGGGCGTCACCAAGCTCGAGAAAATCTCCTTCCACAGCCCCGAACAGGCGCAGGCCGAGAACGTCCGCAAGATGCTCGTCGCCATGGCGGAGGACGTCCGGGTGGTGCTGATGAAGCTGGCCGACCGGCTCCACAACATGCGGACGGTCGAGTCGCTACCGGAGGTCCGTCGGCGGGCGATGGCCCAGGAAACGCTCGACATCTACGCCCCGCTGGCGCACCGCCTGGGCATGTGGAACATCAAGTGGGAGCTGGAAGACCTGTCCTTCGCCCAGCTGCATCCTGACGAGTACCGCGAGATCGTCAAGAAGATCGCGCGCAAGCGCAAGGAGCGGGAGACCGCCGTCAACGACATCAAGGAGATCCTGGAACGCGAGCTGACCAGCGTCGGCATCAAGGCCGATACGACGGGTCGGCCCAAGCACGTCTACAGCATCGCGAGCAAGCTCGCCATGGGGAAGGAGTTCGAGGATATCTACGACCTCTCGGCGATCCGGGTGCTGACCGACTCCATCAAGGATTGCTATGGCGCCCTGGGCGTCATCCACTCGCTCTGGAAGCCGATTCCGGGCCGCTTCAAAGACTACATCGCAATGCCGAAGTCGAACGGGTACCAGTCGCTGCATACCACCGTGGTCAGCCACAGCGGTGAGCCGATGGAGATCCAGATCCGCACGCAGGAGATGCACCGCACGGCGGAGTGGGGCGTGGCGGCCCACTGGACCTACAAGGAGGGCGGCAAGGACGACCGCAAGATGGACCAGCGCTTCGCCTGGCTGCGCCAGCTGATGGACTGGCAGAAGGAAGTGCTCGACGCTGAGAAGTTCGTCGACGCCGTCAAGGTCGACGTCTTTCGAGACGAGGTGTTCGTCTTCACCCCGAAAGGGGACGTGCTCGCCCTGCCAACGGGCGCGACGGCCGTCGATTTTGCCTACCGCATTCACACCGAGGTCGGGCATCGCTGCATCGGCGCCAAGGCCAACGGGCGGATGGTGCCGCTCGACTACCAGCTCCAGAACGGCGACATCCTCGAGGTCCTCACCTCGAAGGGTCCGCACGGACCGAGCCGCGATTGGCTGGGCTTCGTCAAGACGGCGGGGGCCTCGCAGAAGATCCGCGTCTGGTTCAAGAAGGAGCGGCGCGAGGAGAACGTCAGCAAGGGCAAGGAGCTGCTCGACAAGGAGTTTCGGCGGATGCAGCAGCGGGCGCTCGCCTCCATCGGCGACGAGCGCGTGCTCGAGCTGGCCCGGGAGTTTCGCTTCACCGACCTCAACGATTTCTACGCCGCCATCGGATACGGCGACGTCAGCCCGCACTCGGTCCTGCTCAAGTACATGGCGGCCAGTGAGCCGCAGACGGACGGCAATGGCGAGTTCCCGCTCATTCCGCTCGTCCCCCAGTTCAAGCCCACGGGCGAGATTCGCGTCAAAGGCGAGCGAGGCGTGCTCACCCAGATCGCGCAATGCTGCAAGCCGGTGCCGGGTGACCCGATCAGCGGCTACATCACCCGGGGCAAAGGGATCACGGTCCATCGAACCAGCTGCAAGAACATCATGAACGTCAGCAACCAGGAGCGCGTCGTCCCGGTCGACTGGGACACGGGCGGCCGCCAGTTGTACCCGGTCGGGATCAAGATCGAGGCCTGGGATCGAACCGGCCTGCTTCGGGATATCGCGACCGTGATCGCCGAAAGCAAGATCAACCTCACCGGTGCCGAAGTCCAGGTCTACGACGACAAGACGGCGGTGATCTCGACCACGGTCGAGATCAGCAGCCTCACCCAGCTCAGCCGGCTGATGGAACGGCTGGAAACGGTCAAGGACGTGCACACCGTGGCCCGCGAAGGCAACCTGGCGCACAGCTGAGCCCTCCGGCCGTTACCACTTCGTAACGCTGAACGGATCAGCCGGCGGGGAAACGGTTGCCGTAACCCGCGCTGCCTAGCATCGAATTCCAATGGGTGCCCCTTCGAATAGCTGGCGCGCGCTCGCGGGCTTCCTTGGCGTTGCCGCCGGAGTCGCCCTGCTGTTCGCCCTCGTCGCAATGGTCGCCCTTCGACCCAGGGACGGCCTGGCCTGGGTGCGGGTTCCCGATCTCGGCGCCGACCTGCGGGTCGACGCCGGGCTACAGACCAAACCGCTAAAGGAGACCGTGGTCGCGGCCGTGCTCCAGGACCTAGCGCTGGACGGTACCACCGGCAGCGGTCTCGCTGTCGCCCCCGCGCTGGCCGTGACCCAGCAGCCCGCCGTGGCGATCAACGCCTCGCCGGCCGCGCGACCAGTGAGTCCTTCTCAACCCGGGCCAACGGCAACGCCTGATCCCGGACCAGCGCCAATCCCAACATCCACGGCGACGCCGACCCCCACCCCGACCCCAACGTCCACCCTGGCTCCGACGCCCGTCCCCACGGCCGTCCCGACACCAGCGCCAACACCGAGCCCGACTCCGGCGCCAACACCGAGCCCGACTCCGGCGCCGACCCCCACGCCGCAGTTCGCGATCAGGTGGGCCGGCGAGCTGGTCACCAAATCAAAGAACAACGGCAATGGCGGCCGCTGCTCGCAGACCACGGTCACGGCCGCCGGTGGCTTCACGACCAACGGTGTGGGCGGCTCGGTCTCCTACCAGTGGGTGCGGGTCGACAACCAGGGTAAGCGGACCATCGGGGCCTCTGGCACGATTCAGGTGGCGGCCGGCGATACCAACCTGCATGTCGTCACCAGCGACACCTTTACTCCCGTCCACAGCGGCTCCGATCAGCTGGTCTTCCTCAGTCCCGCCTACTCTGTGCCGGCGCAGAGTTGGAACTGTGTTGGCTAGACCGCGCGTCGGCCGCCCGCTAACGCTGCCTACCCTGAGGATCCGCACCCAGATCATCCTGCCGTTCCTGCTCCTGATGCTTATCCTGGGCGTGATCGGCACCTACCTGACAACCAACCTGGTCGCGACGTCGCTGGAGAACCGCATTGCCGACCAGTTGGCTCACTCCGAGGACGCGGCATTGGACGCCGCGGTCAAGCTCCAGGGCCGCCAGGTGGCGGCGATCCGCTTGGTCGCCAATACCGAGGGGATCGACCAGGCGGTCCGCGCGGGCGACGCAGCGGCGCTTCGCCGGCTGATCGTGCCCCTCGAAGTGAACAATCGCCTGGGCACCGTGATGGTCTTCGATCCCCGTGGAAAAACGATCCTCGAAATCAGCCAACCGGACGCGACGAACCCTGGCGGCCTCGTCTTCCAGAGCGGGACCGATCTCTCGACTGAGTCGGTGGTGCAGCCGGTGCTGCGGGGCGACTACGACGCGCTAGGCGACAAGTACATCGGCTACATCGGGTCACCGCCGCGCGCGCTGGCGGCGGCGGGTCCGGTCCTGCTCGGCGATCGGGTTGTCGGTGGTGTCCTCGTGCAAACGCCACTGGCCGGGGTGCTCACCGAGATGCAAACCAAAGCGCAGGCCGAGGTCGTCCTGCTCGACGCTGCCGGTCAGCTGCTGGGGAGCACGATGCCCGGGATCAAGGGAGAACTGATCGACGAGCACCTGCGCTCCTATCTGGCCCTGTCATCTCCCGGCCGGGCCGCGTCGCGAAGCCTGTCGGTCGGCAGCCAGGAATACGAGTTTCAGTTCACCAACTTCTACCTGCGCCAGGAGGCCGCCGGCTATGTCGCCGTGGCGGTCTCTCGCAAGAGCGTCATGGAGGCCGGTACGCAGTCCGCGATCCAGATGACGACGCTCTTCGCGGGGGTCGTGCTCGTGCTGTTGCTGATCGGCTACCTGCTGGCCTTGCGCCTGACCCGGCCGATCGAGGCGCTCGTGAGCGGTACGCAAGCGGTCGCGCGCGGCGACCTGACCAAGCGGCTCGAGGTCCGGCGTCGAGATGAGCTCGGTGAGCTGGCGACCGCTTTCAACACCATGACCCAGGATCTTCAAGAACGAACCCGATCCCTCAATGAGCAGATGCGCCGCCTCGCCGCCCTGTCGCAGACAAGCCAGGGCCTGGGCAAGCAATCCGAGCCCGGCGCGATGGCGGAGGCGATCCTCGGTGTCAGCCTGAAAGCCCTCGGGCTCGAAACGGCACTGTTGCTCGCCCGCAATGAGGCGAACGGGCTCGAAGTCCGCGCCACGGTCGGCGCCTCCGCCAAGGCTGCCGGTCAGCTGGCACGGCTGAGTCCCGCGAAGCTGGCGGAAGGCTTTGCGAACGAAGCGAGGGCCGGCGTCGAAATCGTTGAGACGCTGCCCAGCGATGCGCGACGGGCCCTCCGCGTTTTCGCCGAGCTCGCGGGTGTCGAGCGAGCCCTGGTCGTGCCTCTGATTCGCGGCGAGCGCAACGCGGGATACCTCGTCACGGGCCTGGCCGCCGGATACACGTTGCCCCAGCAGGATGTCGAGCTGCTGCAGACGATCGCCACCGAGATGGCGTTGATGATCGAGAACGCCGACCTGCGCAAGAAGGCGGAGCTGCAGTCCCACCGTCTCGACCAGGCCATCATCGCCCTGGAGAAGATCTCGCAGGCGCTGACGGCCGTGACGGTCGGAACCGACAACCTCTTGCGAGCGGTGGCGCATGCCACCTCAGAGATCCTCGACGTCCCGTATGCATCCCTGCATCTGCGTAAGGCGGCCTGGCGGCAGCAGTTCTCCGATGTCATCGTGGGTGCCACGACGCGGCGCGAGCTGGCGGCGGTGCGCCAGGGCGGGGACGTGGCTACCCAGCGCGTTGTGCGACCCGAGCAGGTGCTCGAGCTCGACCTCCTCGACGACCGTGGCGAGCCCTTGCCGCTCGCGCGGCGGATTGGGCTGCAGCGGACGGTCGCCATCCCCATGTGCCTGGCAGGCGAGATCGTCGGTGTCCTCGCCGTCCACATGAAGGAACCACGGCCATTGGAGCGGAGTGAAATCCGTGTGCTGCAAACGCTGGCGAACCAGGCCGTGATCGCGATCGAGAATGCCGCAGCCTACGAGCGGACCAAGGAATTGGCGACGACCGACGCCATGACCGGTGTCGCCAACCACCGTGAGCTCGAGACCTACCTCGACCGCGAGCTGCAGCGGGCCCGAAAAGCGAGGGAACCTCTTGCCATCATCATGTGCGACGTGGACCACTTCAAGGCCATCAACGACAGCGTCGGTCATCCCGCCGGTGACAAGGTGCTGCGCCACCTCACGCGACAGATTCTGCTGCCCGCGATCCGGCCCAAGGACCTCGTCGCCCGCTATGGCGGCGATGAGTTCGTGCTCGTGCTGCGGGGTGCGGACAGTCGGGCAGCTGTCGCGATTGCCGAGCGGATCCGGCGAACGGTGGCCGGCCAGGCCGTCATGCTCGATGGCAAGGCGGTTTCGAATCTCTCGCTCAGCCTGGGCATCGCCGTCTTCCCGCGGGACGGCGACAGCCGCGAAGCCCTGGTGCAGGCCGCCGACCAGGCGCTTTACGTCGCCAAGCGGACAGGTCGCAACCGGGTGGTCCGTAGCGACGCGGCATCCGCCGAAACGCAGCTGGCGAGCTAGCGCGGAACCCCGCAAAGCCATTCGCTAAGCTTCGTCACCATGGCGTCGATCGCGCAGCGTCCGCGCGGCACGCAGGACCTGCTGCCCGCGGACCAGCCGTATTGGGCGGCGCTGGAGGCTGCCGCAAAGGACGTGGCGGAACGGTTTGGCTACCAGCGCATCGAGACGCCGATCTTCGAAGCGACCGACCTGTTCGTCCGTGGCGTGGGCGAGGCGACCGACATCGTAAGCAAAGAGATGTTTACGTTCAGCGATCGCGGTGGCCGTTCGCTCACGCTGCGACCGGAGGGAACGGCCCCCATCGTGCGCGCCTACTTCGATGCCGGCATGCAACTCCAGCCGCAGCCGGTGCGGCTCTACTACATGGGCCCCTATTTCCGGTCCGAACGGCCGCAGGCCGGGCGGTTCCACGAATTCCATCAGTTTGGGATCGAAACCATCGGCGATGCGAGCCCTCTCCTGGACGTCGAAGCCATCGTGCTCGGGTGGAACTGGTTTGCCGGACTCGAGATTGCAGGCGCCACGCTTCACCTCAACAGCATTGGCGACGAGGTCTGCCGGCCGGCGTACCGCGAACGGCTGCGCGACTACTACCGGCCGCATCTGGCCAGGCTGAGTGAGGAGAGCCGGGCGCGGTTCGAACGCAACCCGCTGCGGCTCTTCGATTCGAAGGATCCGCAAGACGAGGCGCTAAAACGCGATGCGCCGCGTATCGTCGATCATCTCTGCGCACCCTGCGCCGAGGCGTTCCGCATCGTCAAGGAGGCATTGGCCGCCGAAGAGATTCCCTTCGAGCTCAATCCCAATCTGGTTCGCGGCCTCGACTACTACACTCGAACAGTCTTCGAGTATCAGCACGAAAGCCTCGGCGGGGCGCAGAACTCGCTGGGGGGTGGCGGCCGCTACGATGGCCTGGCCGCCGCGTTGGGCTATCGGTCGACGCCCGGGGTGGGTTTTGCCATGGGCATGGACCGCACCGCCATCGTGCTGAAACAGAGCAAGCCATTCACGCCGGCCGCACCCGATGTCTATGCCGTCGCGCTGGAGGCGAAGGACGAGTTGTATGTCTTCCACCTGGCGGCCACCCTGAGGGCACGCAGGATCACGGTCGTCTTCGATCCGGGTCCAGCACGGCTGGATGCGAAGCTGCGCAAGGCGGCGCGACGCGGCGCCCGGCTGGCCCTGCTGGTCGGCCCCGAGGAGCGCGAGAAGAATCAGGTGGTGATTCGCGATATGCAGGAAAAGACCCAGACAAGCGTGGCGGAACGCGACCTGCTGTCGACGATCAGCCAGATGTTGGGGGGCGCGTGAGCCTGACCCCACGCACGGCCGCCGGCGCGATTCGATCCGATCAGGTCGGACGCGAGGTGGACGTCTACGGCTGGGTGCATCGGCGGCGCGACCTTGGTGGTTTGATCTTCATCGACCTGCGCGATCGAAGCGGAATCGTCCAGGTGAAGTTCGACCCGGTGCAGGCCCAAGCGCACGCGGCCGGCGGCGAGCTTCGGCCGGAATGGGTGGTCCACATACAGGGCCCCGTGCAGCGGCGCCCGCCAGGAACCGAAAACAAGGAGCTTCCGACCGGTGAAGTGGAGGTCGAAGCGCGGGCCGTTACCATTCTGAACCGCGCACAGCCACCCCCCTTCGCCGTCAATGAAGACAGTCCGGTCGATGAGCAGGTCCGCCTTCGCTATCGCTACCTGGACCTGCGCCGGGCGCGGATGGCCCGCAACCTGCAACTGCGGCATCGGGTGACAAAAGCGATCCGCGATTTCCTCGACGGCGAAGGGTTCCTCGAGATCGAAACCCCCGTGCTGATCCGCAGCACGCCAGAGGGCGCTCGCGACTTCCTGGTCCCCAGCCGGCTGAAGGCGGGTCACGTGTATGCGCTGGCGCAGTCGCCCCAGCTCTACAAGCAATTGCTCATGGTGGCCGGCATGGATCGCTATTTCCAGATCGTCCGCTGCTACCGGGACGAAGACCAACGCGCCGATCGCCAGCCGGAGTTCACGCAGCTGGACCTCGAAATGTCGTTCATCAACGAGGACGATGTGCTCGACGTCGTCGAGCGCTGCTTCGCCCACGTCTGGCAGAAAGTTCTCAATATCGCCGTGCCGACGCCGATCCGCCGCATCACCCACCAAGAAGCGATGAGCCGCTACGGCGTCGACAAGCCTGACCTGCGTTACGGGCTCGAGATCGAGGAGCTTTCGTCGATCTTCGGCACAACGGAATTCAAGATCTTTCGCCAGGCGCTCGACGCCCGCGGCGTCATCCGCGGCTTGCGGATCCCTCGAAGCGTCAGTGCAAAGGAGATCGACGCGCTGACCGAGGTCGCCCGCGCCGAAGGGGCGAAGGGGCTCGCATTCTGGCATCGGGAGGCGCAGGGGTGGCGGTCGCCGATCGTGAAGTTTTTCGGCGAGAACGAACTCGCCCAGCTGCAGGCAGCCACGCAGGCCGAGCCCGGCGACGTGGTCGTTGCGGTTGCCGACCAGGTCGAGATCGCGTCGGCG
>VBEQ01000116.1 GCA_005881235.1 Chloroflexota bacterium
CAACATCCTCGGGAACGCCCAGAGCGCCATCCTCGATCTGCCGCCCAGCCACATCTTTGCCGACAGCGAGCTGTTCCGCTACGAGCGTGCGGCCTTCCGCGAGGCAACCGTTGTCATGGAGCGGATGCGCCTGGCCATCGTGCCACTCCCAGGTCTGCCGACGCCAAGCTTGCGGCGCGCGATGAGCTTGCCGCCACTGCTGGCCCAGATGCTGCTCGAGCCCCAGCTTGGCGGTGCTCGCGGCAACAAGATGCCGTCGCTGTGGTGGGACCTCAGCCGGGGCAAGGGCCGGACCGAGGCCTCCTTCCTCAATGGCGCGGTGGTCGACGCGGGCCGTCGCTACGATGTCCCGACGCCGGTCAATTCGGTTCTCTGGGCGATCCTGGAAAAGTCGACGAAGCTTCCGTCCGAGTGGGAGCGCTATCGCCGGCAACCCGACCGGCTGAAAGCGCTCCTTCGAACCGCCTTAACGCTCTAGCTCGGAATCCCTACCGACGGACGGGCGCCCTCTCAGTCGACGGCTGTCGCCCGATTTGATAGAGCACCAGGTAGACGACCGTCGCTACGATCGCACCGGCAAAGAAGCTGAGGTCGCCCAGCTGCGGGTAATTCTTGGGAACCCAGCCGAGTGGGATCGGATCCCCCTGGTCCCAGAACGGGTAGGTCGCGACGATCCCCAGCAGCATGGCGATGAAGCCTTTCCAGTTTCGATGCGCCGTGTCATAGAAGGTGGACTCCGGGTACCGGCCGCGGTGGAGGAAGTAGTCGGTGATGATCACGGCCAGCCACGGCGTGATCCAGTACGTGATCAGGAGCAGGAAGTTCTCATATTTGGTTCCCGGTCCAACGTTGGCTTGTAAGGCCAGCCCGATGATCAGCCCGATCGCCCCGAATACCACGGCCGAAATTGCCCGCCGCTTCTCGACCGCTACCTTGATGCCAAGGGTCAGGAACGCCATCGATCCGGAATAGATGTTGAGCACGTTGGCAGCCACGGCGCCGAGCGCGATTCCGAGGAGAACGAGTACCTGCAGGATGAAGGGCAACGGATTCGTGAACTGCTCCGTTGGATTGGTCCCGGTTGAAAAGGTCGCCGCAGCCGCTCCGGCGATCTCGAGCACCGTGCAGGAAACGAATACGCCGAGCCCGGCCGCCAGTCCAACTCTCCTGGGGTTTGAATTCTTCGGCAGGTAGCGGCTGTAGTCGGATGCAAATGGATTCCAGCCGATCGCGTATCCGAACGAGATAAAGACCGCCAGGATGAAGGCACCGGAGGCACCGCCATACGGAACCGGGGCCTTCGCGTTGAATCCTAACCCTGGGTTCGACTGCACCAGGATGATCACCGTTGCGAGTCCGAAGACGATCGTCAGGTAGGGGAAGATGATCCGCTCGAACGAGTGGATCATGTTGTGCCCGATGAAGGCAATGAGTACCTGGGCGACCACGACGATCGCGAAGGCCACTTGGAAGCTGAGGATGGCGTGATGGTTATTCAGGATCGACGTGAGCGTGACCAGGGCGAAGGTGCCGCTCACGCTGTTTACGATGAACCAGCCGAAGCTCGCTGTCAGCCAACTCAGCCCCGCCGGCAAGAAGTTCCCCAAAAAACCGAAGGCAGCGCGCCCTTCCACCATCTGGGGCACCCCGAAGCGTGGCCCCATCGTCGAGAGGATCCCGTGCGTGATCGAGCCGAGCGCGGTCCCGATGATGCAACCGAGCACCGTGAGCCAGAAGCCGCCGCCAAACAGAATGATGGGCAAAGCGCCGACGTAAACGGTTGCGAACTCCATGTTGGGCGACATCCAGGTCCAGAACAGCTGAATCGGATTGCCGTGTCGCTCGCGATCCGCGATGTACTCGATACCCCCCGGTTCGACGGCCGCGACCTTCGAGCCGTATTCCCCCTCCCGAACGGGTACCTGCGCGTCTAAGTCAGTGGTTGTCGCCACAGTCCTCTCCCCATTTCCCCACTTCACGAGTTGCCAGCTTCGGTGCGAATTCTAGGGCGTTGACCAGCGGGTGTCCAGCAGTCGTTTTAGACTTCCAGCGTGCCCGATCTCGTGATCACCAACGCCCGGCTCCCCCGATCGGAGCACCTGGTATCAGTTGCCATCGAGGGCGGTAAGATCGCGACCCCGCCGGCCGCCGGGGCCGCCCAGCCAGCCAATGTCATCGACGCTCGGGGGGGCCTGCTCACGCCCGCCCTGGTCGAACCGCATATCCACCTGGATGCCGTTCTCACCGTTGGACAGCCCCGGCACAACCTCAGCGGCTCGCTCTTCGAGGGCATCGCGATCTGGGGTGAGCGGGTCAAGGACCTGACGGTCGACGACGTCAAGCGCCGCGTCGCTCAGGTCCTCCGCTGGCAGGTCGCAAACGGGGTCCTCTTCGTCCGCAGCCACGTCGACGTTTGCGACCCCAAGCTCACGGCCCTGCGGGCCCTGCTCGAGGTCAGAGAGGAATTCGCGGATCAAATCACGCTGCAACTGGTGGCATTTCCACAGCAGGGCATTCAATCATTCCCGGACGGCGAGGCGCTGATGCGGCGCGCCGTCGAAATGGGGGCGGATGTGGTCGGCGGCATTCCGCATTTCGAATTAACGCGCGAATACGGCGAACAGTCGGTGAAGTTTGCCGTGGCGCTGGCGCACGAATTCAACAAACTGGTCGACATCCATTGCGACGAAACCGACGACGAACATTCCCGGTTCCTCGAAGTTCTCGCCGCCGAGACGATCCGCCTGAACATGCAAGGACGGGTGACGGCCAGCCATACGACGGCGATGCATTCCTACAACAACGCCTACGCCGGCCGGCTCATCGTCAATGTTGCCCGCGCCGGCTTGCACATGGTGACCAATCCGCTCGACAACGCGGTCCTGCAGGGCCGCTTCGACCATTACCCCATCCGCCGCGGGCACACCCGCGTCAAAGAGCTACTGGCCGCGGGGGTCAATGTCTGTCTCGGCCATGACTCGGTGATGGACCCGTGGTACCCACTCGGCAAAGCGGACCCGCTGCAGGCCGCCTTCACCCTCGCCCACTACGGTCAGATGTCGGGCTTCGAGGAGATCCGGACGCTGATCGACATGATCACGGTCAACGGCGCGCGCGCTCTGGGGCTGCGGGACTACGGGTTGGAACCCGGCTGCCGGGCGGATCTCGTCCTCTTCGACGCCCCCTCCGAGAGCGACGCCATCCGGCTGATGGCACCGCGACGACTCGTGATCCGCGCCGGCAAGGTGGTGGCCCGGACCGAGCCTGCCACGTCGGTCGTTACCTGGAAGGGCCGCGAGGAGCCCGTCGACTTCATGCCAAAGCGGCCGAGCTGATCGGCTCAGGGCTCGTCGGCGGCCTGTCCGAGGACATCGGGCGCCAGCCGTGCGGGGCGGGTCAGTAATGGAATCGCTTCGCGGATGTACTCGGCGCCCGAGCCCACCGTCCAGATGACGGCGATCAGCAGTCCCCAGACGGCCACCGTGAACGGTCCAATGGCAGCGACCAGCACGCTGCCCGGCCCTGCTTGAGCGCTGAGCAGCCCACCCTGGCGGGCGTCGCCTTCGAGCAGCACGAGAAAGAGAGCCACGATCGTGATCAAGGTCTTCGCTTTTCCCCAGCCACCGGCTGGGATGACGACACCGAGCGCCGCCGCGTAGCTGCGCAGGCCGGTCACCAGGAATTCGCGGGCGATGATCAGGGCGGCCATCCATCCCGGAGCCAAGTGGGCGACAGCGAGCGCAACCAGGAGAACCGCGATGAGGATCTTGTCGGCGGTGGTGTCGAGATAGATGCCGAAGGGCGAGACGAGCCTGCTGCGGCGCGCCACCTCTCCGTCGAGCGTGTCGGTGAAGGAGGCGACCACGAAAAGCACGGCCGCGGCAAGATACCCGTACCGGCCACCCGAAACGATCAGGAGGTAGAGGATGGGAGCGGCCACGATGCGGGAGAAGCTGAGCAGGTTCGGAGCGGACCACAGAGATGGCACGGTGATCAGTGCCGCCGGACCGCGACGTGGAGCGCGACGATGCCAAACGTCAGCCGCTCCGCCGTAACCGAAAAGCCCAGACGCTCGAGCTGCTGAGTGAGCTCAGCCGGCTCGGGAAAGGCCTCGACCGTTTCCGCCAGGTAGCGGTACGCCGATCCCTCGCCGGCGCTGAGGAGGCCGGCCACCGCAGGCATCACCCGACTGAGATAAAAGTGATAAGCCCGCATCAACAGGCCGCCCGGGGGTGGCGCGAACTCGAGGATGACAAGCCGCCCACCCGGGTGCAGCACGCGGAACATCTCGCACAGTGCGGCGTTGCGATCGACCAGGTTGCGCAGCCCGAACCCGATCGTCACGGCATCGACGCTGGCGTCGGGCTGGTCCAGCCGGGTGACGTCGCCGAGGCGAAACTCGACCTGTGGCTCGCGCCGGCGGGCCAGTTCCAGCATCGCTGGCGAGAAGTCGACTCCAATCACCCGGCCCGATGGTCCGACAAATGGCAGCAGCTCATGGGCGAGCCTTCCCGTGCCCGTGCACAGATCGAGCGCCGTCTGGCCCGGGCGGAGCGCCGCGCGCTGAGCGGCGCGCCGGCGCCAGGCGCGATCGCGGTCCGCGCTGAACAGGCGGTTCCGAGCGTCGTATCGGGCGGCCACCTGGTCGAACATCTGGCGGATTCGATCGGCCCGCGCCTGCTGCCCCACGCTCACGATTATGGTCGCCTCAGGCCGGATCCCGATTGCGACCGGTGCGGCTCTGGAGTACGGTGATCTCGTGGCAGAACTGGGCCGCCGGGTCGGCATCGGGCTTGCCGCCCGTGGCGACGTGCGCGACGTAACGGCCTGGGCGCGCCGCGCCGAGGACCTTGGGCTCGATTCCATCTGGGTCCACGACAGCTATTTCGAGCGGGATCCCATCACCTACCTGAGCGCGATGGCAATGGAAACGCGCCGCATCGGACTGGGCGCGGGCGCCCTCAACCCGTACACCCGCCACCCGGTGGTCGTGGCGATGACGATGTCGGCCCTCGACGACCTCGCGCCTCGCCGCATCACGCTCGCCCTGGGAAGCGGGTTGCCACTGCGCCTTTCTCAGATGGCGATCCCTTATGACGACACGGTCGCCCGCGTCTCGGAATCGATCGACCAGATCCGCCGGCTGTGGAGTGGTCAGCCGCTGAAGCTGAATGACAAGGTCCCCCCGCTGCAACCGATGTTTCAGCCGCCCCATCGGATCCCGATCTACATTGCGGCCTACCGGACGCCATTCCTCGACCTGTGCGGGGAGAAGGCCGACGGCTACCTGGCGCGGCCTGCCGAGTCGCTGCCCGCGTTTCAGAAGATGCACGCGCGCGTTCTGGAAAGTGCCGCCACACACGGACGGGCCGCGGGCGACATCGACTTCCGCGGCTATCTCCTCTGCCTCTTCGACAGCAGCCGGCAGGAAGCGCTGAACCGGGCCAAGCGCGAGCCGTTCGTGATCTACATGATCTCCGTGCTGAGCGATATCTCGATGAAGCGCGCGGGATTCGATCCGGCGCTGCGCAGCCAGATCGCGACCGCCTGGCGGGCCGAGGACTACCACCGAGCGGGCGAGCTGATCCCGGATGAGCTGCTCGACGCCTTCATCCTGTGCGGCACGGTCCATCACGTCGCCGCCCGCGCCAACGCCTACCACGAGGCCGGGATGGACGTCCCGCTGCTCCAGCCGATCCTCCAAGAAACCGCGCAGGTTGAGGCCGTGCTCGACGCCGCCGTGCTCTATGCGACGGTACGCACCGGCGTCATCACACCTACGCGCGTTGCGCCGGTGCCCACCGCTCCTGATCTTGCTCTTCATCGAGGGGAGGGCAGGGTAGGGGCTGGCATCGCCCGCCGTGCAAGGGGAGTGTGGGAGGTCGTGCGGCCGTTCAGCTTCACGGCCTCGGTGCTGCCGGTCTCGGTCGGCGGCGCGATCGCCCTCAGCCAGGGTCGCATGCACTGGCCGCTCTTCATCGCGGCGCTGCTCGGTGCCCTCGGCCTGCATATCGGGACCAACGTTATCAACGAGATCTACGACGTCCGGCACGGCATTGACTCGATCACGTCGCCGCGAATGTCG
>VBEQ01000117.1 GCA_005881235.1 Chloroflexota bacterium
CAGGTATGTTTGCGCGCTTGACAGCCGGGGTAGGCTGATGGTACTATTGCCGTTCGGTGCTTCCAGGGTTGCTTTTCCGCGTCCCTAGCACTACCGGCCTGCCCACCATTTTTTCCTGCTTTATCTGAAAGGAGAGTCCATGATTCAGCCTTCCTCTAACGGCTCTCGTGTCACCTACGGCCGTATTCCGGACATGCTGCCGGTCGCCGAGTTGATCGAGACCCAGCTCCGCTCCTTCAACTGGTTCAAGCGTGAAGGGCTGCGGGAGCTGTTCGAAGAAATCAATCCGATCACCGACTACACCGGCAAGAACTACGAGCTCAAGTTTCTGGACTACGAGTTCGGCCAGCCCAAGTTCGACAAGGAGGAGTGCCGCAACCGCGACATGACGTTCGCGGCCCCCCTGCGGATCAACACCCGGCTCACCATCCGAACCGGCGAGAACGCGGGCGAGATCAAGGAATCGGAAGTCTTCATGGGCGACTTCCCGATCATGACCGAGGAAGGCACCTTCATCGTCAACGGCACCGAGCGGGTGGTCGTCTCCCAGCTGGTCCGCTCTCCTGGCATCTATTTCACCAGCGGCGAGGACCGGGCGTCGGGCCGGATGCTCTACGCCGCCAAGCTCATCCCCAACCGGGGCGCCTGGCTCGAGATCGAGACCTCTGCCAAGGACATCCTGACCGTCAAGATCGACCGCAAGCGGAAGATCCCGGTCACCACGCTGGTGCGCGCGCTCGGCTACGGCAGTAACAATGAGATCAAGGCGCTGTTCGCCGACGTCGACAACAACGGTGAGCACAAGTTCATCCAGTCGACCCTGGAGAAGGACTCCTCGACCGACGTCAACGACGCCCTGGTCGAGATGTATAAGAAGATCCGGCCCGGCGACCCGCCAACCGTCGATAACGCGCGGGCGCTGATGACGGCCCTCTTCTTCAACCCGCGCCGCTTCGACCTCTCGAAGGTCGGTCGCTTCAAGCTGAATCGCCGCTTGGGCCTGGGGACGGACATGAATGTCCGGACCCTCTCCAACGACGACTTCATCGCCATTATCCGCAAGCTGATCGAGCTCAACAACGGCACCGGCGAGCCGGATGACATCGACCACCTCGGCAACCGCCGGGTGCGGGCCGTCGGCGAGCTGCTGCAAAACCAGTTCCGCATGGGCCTGATCCGGATGGAGCGCATCATCAAGGATCGGATGACGATCTGCGACGCCGCCACCGTGACGGCGGCGAGTTTGATCAACCCCCGCCCTGTAGTGGCGGCCATCATGGAGTTCTTCGGCTCGAGCCAGCTCTCCCAGTTCATGGATCAGACCAATCCGCTGGCCGAGTTGACGCACAAGCGCCGGCTCTCGGCCTTGGGCCCGGGTGGGTTGTCGCGCGAGCGCGCCGGATTCGATGTCCGCGACGTGCACCATTCGCACTACGGCCGCATCTGCCCGATCGAGACCCCGGAAGGCCCGAACATCGGCCTGATGGGATCGCTGGCCATCTTCGCCCGGGTCAACGAGTACGGTTTCATCGAGACGCCGTTCCGCCGGGTCTACAGCGAAATGCCGGCGGACAAGGCGCACCGCGACAAGCTGGTGGGCCGGACGCTGCGCGATGACGTGCTCGACCCGACGAATCGAAAGGCCAAGCTCGCCAAGAAGGGCGATCTGCTCGACCGCGACGCGGTCGACGCGCTGGTCAAGGCGAAGGCCGGCGATGTCCCGATCACGGCCTGGGTTTCGGACGAGATCCAGTTCCTCTCCGCTGACGAAGAGGACCGTTATATCGTGGCGCAGGCGAATGCGCCCCTCGACAAGGACAGTCATTTCGCCGAGGAGCGGACCACCGCCCGCACCAAGAATCTCTTCCTGGTGGCGGACGTCAACCGCATCGAGTACATGGACGTGTCGCCCAAGCAGACGGTCAGTGTCGCGACCGCGCTGATCCCGTTCCTCGAGCACGACGACGCGAACCGAGCCCTGATGGGATCGAATATGCAGCGCCAGGCGGTGCCGCTGGTCGTGACCGAGGCGCCCATCGTGGGCACCGGCATGGAGTCGGCCGCCGCCAAAGACTCCGGTGAGCTGATCGTGGCCAGGGTGGACGGCACCGTCGTGTCCTGCGCCGCCCCGCCGCCGGCGGATTCGCCTGCGGCCAAGCTGGACAGCTTCAAGCGCGAGCTCGGCATCCTGCTGAAGCCGGACGACGGCTCGGCGGAGCAGTGGTATCCGATCCACAAGTTCGAACGCTCCAACCAGGGCACCTGCCTCTCACAACGGGTCATCGTCAAGGCCGGGCAGCATGTGACCGCTGGCACGGCGCTCGCGGACGGCCCGGCAACCTCCGAAGGGGAGTTGGCGCTCGGCCGCAACATCCTGGTGGCGTTCATGCCCTGGGAGGGGTACAACTACGAAGACGCCATCCTGATCTCCGAGTCGGTCGTGCGCGAGGACAAATACACCTCGATCCACATCGAGGAGTACGAAATCGAAGCCCGCGACACCAAGCTGGGCCCGGAGGAGATCACCCGCGATATCCCCAATGTCAGCGATGAGACGTTGAAGAACCTCGACGAGCGCGGCATCGTCTACATCGGCGCGGAGGTCCACCCCGGCGACATCCTGGTGGGCAAGATCACGCCCAAGGGTGAGTCGGAGCTCTCGGCCGAGGAACGCCTGCTGCGGGCCATCTTCGGTGAGAAGGCACGCGAGGTGCGCGATTCCTCGCTGCGTGTACCGCACGGCGAGCGCGGCATCGTGGTCGATGTCAAGATCTTCAGCCGCGAAACCAAGGACGAGCTGGCGCCCGGCGTCAACCAGCTGGTGCGGGTCTATGTCGCCCAGAAGCGCAAGATCGCGCAGGGCGACAAGATGGCCGGCCGGCACGGGAACAAGGGCGTCATTGCCCGGATCCTTCCCGCCGAGGACATGCCCTACATGCCGGATGGCACGCCGGTCGAGCTGGTGCTGAACCCGCTCGGTGTGCCGAGCCGCATGAATCTGGGCCAGGTGCTCGAGACGCACCTGGGCTGGGCGGCGCACGCGCTGGGCCTGAAAGTCGCCACGCCCGTCTTCGATGGCGCGTCGGAGGAGACGATCGAGTCGGAGCTGGTGCGGGCGGGCCTGCCGGAGTCGGGCAAGATCACGCTGCGCGACGGCCGCACCGGTGAGCAGTTCGACCACGAAGTGACGGTCGGCTACATCTATATGTTGAAACTGGCCCACCTGGTCGAGGACAAGATCCACGCGCGCTCCACCGGTCCTTACTCGCTGGTCACCCAGCAGCCGTTGGGCGGCAAGGCGCAGTTCGGCGGCCAGCGGTTTGGCGAGATGGAAGTCTGGGCGCTGGAAGCCTACGGCGCCTCGCACATCCTGCAGGAGATCCTGACGGTCAAGTCCGACGACATCGTGGGCCGCGTCAAGGCCTACGAGGCGATCGTCAAGGGTGAGAACACGCTCGAGGCAGGTATTCCGGAATCGTTCCGGGTGCTGGTCAAGGAGCTCGAAGGCCTGGCGCTGGGCGTCGAGATCCAGTCCGACGGCGAGAAGCAGGTGATCCTTTCCGAAGACGACATGAGCGAGATGCCACTCGACCTTGGCATCAACCTCGAGCGCGATGAGATCGATGAGTCGGACCAATGGGCGACCGGCGCGCCGCGGGCTGCGCAGAATCCCCTTGATTCTTTGAGGTAATCAATGACACTGAAACTGGAAAACTTCGACGCACTGAAGCTGTCTCTGGCATCCCCGGAGACCATCCTGTCGTGGTCGCACGGCGAGGTGACCAAGCCGGAGACGATCAACTACCGCACCCTCAAGCCGGAGCGAGACGGGTTGTTTTGCGAGCGAATCTTCGGCCCGCAGCGCGACTGGGAATGCCACTGCGGCAAGTACAAGCGCTACCGCTACAAGGGGATCATCTGCGACAAGTGCGGCGTGGAGGTTACCCGCTCGAAGGTGCGGCGGGAGCGGATGGGGCACATCAAGTTGGCCTCGCCCGTCAGCCACGTCTGGTACTTCAAGGGCATTCCGTCGCGGATGGGCCTCCTCCTCGACATGTCACCGCGCAACCTGGAGAAGGTTCTCTATTTCGCCAACTACATCGTCACCAACATCGACGAAGAGGCGCGTAAGGAGTACCTCTCCAAATCCTCACCGCAGCACAACGACCGGGTGATCAAGCTCCAGGAGGAGCGCGACGTCGCGGTCAAGGAGCTGAAAGAGGAGCTCGACCAAAAGGTCAAGGCCAAGCAGGACGACACCAAGGCCAAGATCAAGGGGCTGGAGGAGTCGCTCGACGAAATCGTCGACGCGATGACCTCGCGCGCCAAGGAACTCGTCGAGAAGATCAAGGCGCAGAAGGGCAAGAAGGCCGCGACCAACTTCACGATCGGCGAAGGTGAGGACGAGCAGGTCATCATCGAGAAGGGCACGCTCTTCGAGGACAAGCTGGCCCGTGAGCTGCCCAAGCAGGTCGAGAAGAAGATCGACCAGGTCCAGGCCTCCACCAAGAAGCGCCAGCAGGAGCTGAAGAGCAAGTCGGACGAGGAGATCGCCAAGTGGCGTGAGGAGTTCGAGGGGAAGTCTGGTGCCCTCAGCACCCAGCTGAAGAAGGACACCGAGGGCCTCTCGGGCGACATCGAGTCGTCCAAGACCCAGCTCGACTCTCTCTACGTCAAGCAGCTCCTCTCGGACCAGGAGTTCCGCGAGTTCACGGAGAAGTTCGGCAAGGTCTTCAAGGCGGGCATCGGCGCGCAGGCGATCCACGACCTGCTGGCCCGCATCGACCTGCTCCAGGAATCCGCCATCCTGCGCGAGGAGTCGAAGTCGAACTCCGGCCAGAAGAGGCAGAAGGCGATCAAGCGGCTCAAGGTAGTCGAGGCCTTCCGCAAGTCGGGGGCGTCCGCGACCTGGATGATCCTCGACGTGCTGCCGGTAATCCCGCCGGAGCTGCGCCCCATGGTCCAGCTCGACGGCGGCCGGTTCGCGACCTCCGACCTCAACGACCTCTACCGTCGCGTCATCAACCGCAACAACCGCCTCAAGCGGCTTCTCGAGCTCGGTGCCCCGGAGATCATCGTGCGCAACGAGAAGCGCATGCTGCAGGAGGCCGTCGACGCCTTGATCGACAATGGCCGCCGCGGCCGCGCTATCACCGGCACCGGCAACCGCAAGCTGAAGTCACTGTCCGACATGCTCAAAGGCAAGCAGGGCCGCTTCCGGCAGAACCTGCTCGGCAAGCGTGTCGACTACTCGGGCCGCTCCGTCATCGTGGTCGGCCCGGAGCTGAAGCTGCACGAGTGCGGGCTTCCGAAGAAGATGGCGCTCGAGCTCTTCAAGCCGTTCGTCATGCGCGAGCTGGTCAGCAAGGGCTACACACAGAACATCAAGTCCGCCAAGCGCATGGTGGAGCGCGTCCGCCCCGAAGTGTGGGACGTGCTCGACGAGGTGATCAAGGAGCATCCGGTGCTCCTCAACCGCGCGCCCACGCTTCACCGCCTCGGCATCCAGGCGTTCATGCCGGTGCTGGTCGAGGGGTCGGCGATCCAGATCCACCCGCTCGTTTGCAGCGCCTTCAACGCGGACTTCGACGGCGACCAGATGGCGGTCCACGTGCCGCTCTTCAGCGGCGCCATCGCGGAAGCCAAAAATTTGATGATGTCGTCCAACAACATCCTGTCGGCGTCGGATGGCCACCCGGTCATCAGCCCGACCCAGGACATCGTGCTCGGCACCTACTACCTGACCATGATCAAGGCGACACCCAACATCAAGGACCAGGAGCTGCCGACCTACGGCACGGCCGAGGAGGCGCTGCTCGCCCTCGACAACCGGCGCGTCCACGTCCAGCAGGAGGTCCGTGTCCGGATCGATGGCACGATGATCCGCACCTCGCCGGGCCGGGTGCTCTTCAACCAGGTACTGCCCCTCGGGGTGCAGCCGGCGGAGGGTCATGGCGAGGCGATGACCTATCAGAACCATGTCTTCGACAAGAAGGCGCTGCGGGCGATCGTGGCGGAGTGTTTCCGCCTCCACGGCAACGAGCTGACCGCGCGGGTCGCCAACGACATCAAGCGGGTCGGCTTCGCCTACGCCACCAAGGCCGGCATCACGATCTCCGCCATGGACATCAAGACGCCGGCGGGCAAGGCCGCCATCCTGGCGGGCGCGGAAAAGAAGCTCGGCGACATCGACCTGCAGTTCAAGCGTGGCCTGATCACCGACGACGAGCGCTACACCCAGACCGTCGACCTCTGGACCGAGGCGACGGAGGAAGTGACGGCCGCCACGATGAAGAGCTTCGACGCGCTTCACCCGGTCTTCATGATGGCCAACTCGGGCGCTCGCGGGAACATCCAGCAGATCCGGCAGCTGGCCGGGATGCGCGGGCTGATGGCCGACCCGACCGGCCGGATCATCGACCTGCCGATCAAGGCGAACTTCTCCGAGGGGCTCACCGTGCTCGAGTACTTCATCTCGACCCACGGCGCCCGCAAGGGTCTCGCCGACACGGCGCTGCGCACCGCGGACTC
>VBEQ01000118.1 GCA_005881235.1 Chloroflexota bacterium
CCGGGCAAGCCCACGGTGCTGCTCTACGGGCACTATGACGTCCAGCCGGTCGACCCACTCGACCTCTGGACATCGCCACCGTTCGAGCCGCACCAGCAAGACGGCCTGCTCTTCGGGCGCGGAACATCCGATGACAAGGGGCAGATCGCGCTCCACTGGCAGGCGATCCATGCCTGGCTGCGCACGACCGGCGAGCTGCCTCTGAACCTTAAGGTGATCGCCGAAGGCGAAGAAGAAATCGGCAGCCCGAATTTCGAGGAATTCGTGCGCGCCAACCGGGACCGGCTCAAGGCCGACTACTGCGTCATCAGTGACACGTCGATGGTGGCAAAGGGGTTCCCCGCGATCACCTACGCGCTCCGCGGCTTGATCTACTTCGAGCTCCGGGTCGAAGCGGCCAGCACCGATCTCCACTCCGGCAACCTGGGCGGCATCGCGCCCAACCCCGCCCAGGCGCTCGCGGAGATCCTCACCAACCTCAAAGATCCAACCGGCCACGTCCTGGTGCCCGGTTTCTACGACGGCGTGCGGCCGCTCAGCGACGACGAGCGCCGCCAGTTCGCGCGCATCCCCTTTGATGAGGCGGCGATCAAACGGACCTACGGTCTGCGGGCCTTGCATGGCGAGGCGGGATTCACTCCCATCGAACGTAACTGGGCGCGGCCAACATTCGACGTCAACGGAATCTGGGGCGGCTATCAGGGGCCGGGCAAGAAGACGATCATTCCGGCCTGGGTGGCCGCCAAGTTCAGCTGCCGCCTCGTCCCCGACCAGGATCCGAAGGCCGTAAGCGAAGCGCTGCGTCGCTACATCGAGGAGGTCACGCCAAAGACGGTCCAGGTTACCGTCACCGAGCTCAGCGGCCAGGGCGATCCATGGATCACGCCGGTCGATCACCCCCTCATCGACGCCGGGCAGCGGGCTCTGCGGCAGGTGTATGGTACGGAGCCGGCCCTGATCCGCGCCGGCGGTTCAATCGGCGCCGTCGACGTCATGGGCCGGCTGCTCGAGGCGCCCTGTTTGCTCGTCGGTTTCGTCTTGCCGGACTGCTTTGCGCACGCACCCAACGAGCGGCTGGACCTGGACAGCTTCTTCCTCGGCCGCAAGGCTGCCCTACATCTGTGGGAGGAGATCGCCGCAATTCGAGTCCCCACCACACCCTCCGCTCGGGCGGATGGGAAACACGGATGAGTCAGTCGGCTTTTTCCGCGGCCCTCCGCTGTGCCAGGCCGGCGCGTAACTTCGCGAAGTTCGCCCGCAATTCGGCCTGACGGGAGGCCGAGGCGGCCCGCTTCAGCCGATCGGAGGGGCGGTTTCCAAAGACAGCCTCCCAGCCAACCTGGAGCAGCGCGCCCGCATACTGCTCGAGGGGGATGCGATCCGCCTGGGCAGCGGCTTCGATGTAATCCTCGAGTACGGGGTCGACGTCGGCAATGACCTTGCCCAAATATGCTCCCCTTCCCGGTGCTTCGCAACGATACGCCAAACCGCGCGAGCCGCGCCACCTACCTAGGCGGTTCGTAGCAGGCGATCGGCTTGGTAGCGCGGTTTCAGCGTCTCCTGGTAGTCGATCAACCCGAAGGTGAACGCGTGATTTGGCTCGAAGAGCAGGGGTTGACGCGGCCAGAATTCCGCTAAGGCCTCGTGCTCGCGATCCGTCATGTCGAAGCGGTGGTACATCTCAGCTCGAGCGAGGGTCCGAATGTCCGCCAACCAGGCGTGATCGTCCGTCTCCAGATGAACGGCATCGAGCTCGGCAATGGCTGCCCCCACCCTGCCCTCCCCCGCAAGCGGCGGAGGGAACATGGCTCGGCAGCGCAAGACGGCGCGTTTCATCCGCAACTGGCCGGTCGGCACCTCAGCTCTGACCGTGCCCGGACGAGCTCCAATCGCGCATGATCGAGCTTCCCCGCCAGCCGGGCAAAGGTCGCGCGGTAGCCAAACGACTCGTCGAACATCGGAAGGCCACGCATGTAGAGGAACATGTCATCGGCGATCTTCAATTCGTAGTAACGGTCGAAAATCGGCTGGATCACCCGCTGGCCGTGCTCGAACCGGCTCCATAAGTAGTAGTAGCGCGCCATCGCCAGCACCGTGGGGCTGCCGACCTGCTCCAGGCGGACGTGCCGAAAGCACGCGGCCATCTCGTCAATCCGACCCTGCGCCTCGTATTCCTGGCCCAGCCCGTAGTTCAGCCAGGCTGAGGTCGGAAACGACCGGACGCCTTCCTCGAAGATCTCCCTCGCCCGGGCGCGCTGATTCGTTCGGAACTCAACAATGCCGCGGGCCCGGTACCACATCTCCTGTTCGCCGCTGCCCAAACGGGTCGATCCATCTGGTCGAGGACAGCGCCGAGCTCCCTCCACTGGCCCTTCGGACCGTACTCGTCTACGAGGCCCTCGATCGAGCTCATGAGCCCCCACCCTACCCTCTCCCGCAAGCGGGCGAGGGGAAATAGCCCCGCTTAGTCGGCGACGAAGCGGTAGCCGATCCCCGGAACGGAGTGGATGTAGTGCGGCTTTTCGGAGTCGCGCTCGATCTTCTTGCGCAGCCGGTAGACATGCGCGTCCACGGTCCGCGTCTCGATCTCGACCTCGTAGCCCCACACCTTCCGAAGCAGCTCGCCGCGGCTGACCACCTGTCCGGCTTGCGAGGCCAGTAGCGAAAGGAGGTTGAACTCGGTGAGCGTCAGGGCAACTTCCTTGCCCTCGCGCCACACCTGGCGGCTGTTCATGTCGATGATGAGGCCTGGGAACTCGAAGCGCGTCTTGGGCTGTGCCTGCGAGACCGCCTGCTCGCTCCGACGCAGGTGTGCGCCCACCCGGGCTAGGAGTTCCCGTACCTCAAACGGCTTGGTCAGGTAGTCGTCGGCCCCCACCTCGAGCCCGACGACGACGTCGATTGTGTCGGTCTTCGCCGTCAGCATGATGACCGGCACCTGGGTACCGTCGGCGCGGAGCTGGCGGCAGACGTCCATGCCGGAGACGCCCGGCAGGTTCAAGTCGAGGATCACCAGGTCAGGCTCGGACTTCTCGATCATCTCCATGCCCTTCTCCCCGGTGTCCGCCTCGATCAGGTTCAGGTTTTGACCCACGCATGCCATGCGGACGACCTCCCGGGTCGGGGCATCATCCTCGATCATCAAAATCGTCTTCGGGAATGACATGGGTCGCGCCTACTCCTTCTCCAGAAAGTTCGTCACTTGCAGCATGAATTTCTTGAGTTCGATCGGTTTCGCGATGTAGCCACTGCACCCCGCGGCCAGCGCCTGCTCCTCGCTTCCCTTCAGCGCGTTCGCTGTCAGGGCGACCACTTTGATACTCCTCGTGGCCGGGTCCGCTTTGAGCTGGCGGGTCACCGCTAATCCATCAACGCCGGGGAGCTGCATATCCATCAGTATTAGGTCGGGTCGGAGGTGGCGGGCCTTCTCCAGGCCCTCCTGGCCGTTCGAGGCGGTGTCCACGGCGAAGCCATTGCCCTCCAGGACCATGCGGGCCAAGTCCAGGTTCGAGGGATTGTCTTCGACGACGAGGACGCGATTCCGCTTGCTGGGGCCTGGCCGGAGCGGGAACTCCACGGTGAAGACGGTCCCCGCGTCGGGCGCGCTCTCGAAGTCGATCGTGCCGCCGTGGAGTTCGACCAGCTTCTTGGTCAACGCCAGGCCGAGGCCGGTACCCGGGTATTCCCGGTTGCTGGCGCTCTGCACCTGGTAGAAGGCACCGAAGATCTTGTGCTGGACGTCCTTGGGGATGCCGATGCCGCTGTCGTTCACCGACACCCGCAACGACGCGCCCTCGACCGCGGCCTTCAGGCCGACCTTCCCCGACGGCGGCGTGAACTTGATGGCATTCGAGAGGAGGTTGTAGAGGACTTGCTTGAACTTGTTCTTGTCCGCAATCAAAAGCGCATCAAGCGGCTCGACCGCCGAGGCGATCTCGATGTCCTTCTTCATCGCCAACGAGCGCACCACGTTGAGCACCTCGCGGACGGCGGAGTCGACCCCGAACTCTTCGTAGACCAGGTCCATGCGGCCCGCCTCGACCTTGGTCAGGTCGAGGACGTCGTTGATCAGCGACAGCAGGTGCTTGCCACTGTTATAGATGTTGTCGAGGCAGTCTTTGCGCTGCTTCTCCGAGATCTTGCCGGCCAGGTCGTCGCGGAGCAGCTCCGAGAAGCCCAGGATGGCATTGAGGGGGGTGCGCAATTCGTGCGACATGTTGGCGAGGAACTCCGACTTGAGCCGGCGGTCTCCAGCTCTCCGAGATGGGCCTGCAGCTGCTCGTAGAGGCGACCGTTCTCGATCGCAATCGAGGCCTGGTTGGTGATGACCTTGAGGATGGCGGCATCCAGCTCGGTGAAGGGATCGACCCGCTGCCGCGAGATCGTCATCGCGCCGACCACCCGCTGGGTCGTGGCCAGCGGCTGGACCATGAGCGAGCGCGGCGACCGGCTCTGGTCGAGCATCTTGAAGCGCGGGTCGAGGGTGGCGTCGGCGATGTTGAGGGTCTCGAGCTGCTCGACGGCGTAGCCGAGGATGCCGTCTCCCAGGACGAAGCGCGCGATGTGGGGCACCATGTCGCGGTGGGGGTAGGTGGCGGTGGCGGTCAGCTCCCGGCTGCCCTCGTTGAGCAGGAAGACGGTGGCCGCATCGAACTGCACCATCTGGGATGTCGCCCGCAGCATCGCCTCGATGTTCTCGTTCAGCGAGAGCGATGCGGAGAAGAGACCGCCGAGCCGGTTCAGCAGTTGAATCTCGGGGTCGGCTGTCACGTGCCCGACATTATAAGTCATGATTTTTGACACAACCACGTTCCCGACTGGGGGTTTCGATACTGCAACGTCACGCTCTGTGACTTTCTTTCGCGGAACTAACCGGGCCACTGCGCCTCGTCGCGGCTCGCGGCGGAGCCGCGCTGGACGACGCCGTCGCCCGGTAAATGAGTAGCATGACGCGACGTGAAGGCGATTCGATTTCATCAGCACGGCGGCCCCGAGGTGCTCCGCTACGAGGACGCGCCGACTCCTGAGCCGGGCCGCGGTGAGGTCCTGGTCGCGCTTCGGGCGGCCGCCCTCAACCACCTGGACCTCTTCACACGCAACGGCGATGTCCCGAAGGTCCCCCTCCCCCACATCGGCGGCGCCGACGGGGCCGGCGTGGTCGCGGCCAATGGTCCGGGCGCGACACGCTATCCAGCCGGCACGCGGGTCTTCTTCGACCCGGGGTTGAGCGACGGCACCTGCGACTACTGCGCCCGCGGCGAGCACAGCCTGTGCGACCGTTGGGAGATCCTGGGCGAGCATCGTGACGGCACCTACGCGCAGGCGGTCGTGGTACCCGAAATCAACCTTCGGCCCATCCCGGAGGGCCTGAGCTTCGAGGAAGCCGCCGCCTTTCCCTTGGTGTTCCTCACCGCCTGGCGGATGGTGGTCTCCAAGGCCCGGGTGCTGCCGGGCGAGGCGGTGCTCATTCTCGGCATCGGCGGCGGCGTGGCACTGGCCGCGCTGCAGATCGCCAAGCACCTGGGGGCTCGGGTCTTTGTGACCTCGAGCAGCCAGGAGAAGCTCGATCGGGCCAGGGCGATGGGCGCCGACGTCCTGATCAACCACAAGGCAACCGACTTCTCGAAAGAAGTTTGGGGAATCACCGAGAAGCGCGGCGTCGACGTTGTGATCGAAAATGTCGGTGCGGCCACCTGGTCAGGGAGCATCCGGGCGCTGGCACGCGGCGGCCGGCTCGTCACCTGCGGCGCCACCTCCGGCCCCAAGCCGGATGAGGACATCCGCCGCATCTTCACCAAGCAAATCACGATCTACGGCTCGACTATGGGAACCCGGCATGACTGGGAACAGCTGAATCGACTGCTGGCCGCGAAGGCCCTCCGACCGGTCGTCGACCGCATCTTCCCCCTCGAGCAGGCAGCGCAGGCGCAGACGCTGCTCGAACATGGGGACCACTTCGGCAAGCTTGTCCTGACCATTCCGCCGCTCTCGTGAGACGTCCGACGGTGGCGGCCGTGGTCGCGCTGCTGCTAGTCGGGTGCGGTCAGCCGACCGCCCGCACGACGCCGACCGCGTCACCCCGCCACACGCCCACCCCAAGCCCCACGCCGGTCCCGACACCGACGCCGCTTCCGCCACCGCCGAACCTCGCAGCGGCCGGGGGCATCGGCCTGCCGGCGGGCTTTTCGGCGTATGTCTACGCGCGCGGAATCGGCACCGTCTCCGCGATGGCCTTCGGCCCGGATGGTCGCTTGTACGTGCTCAGCAGTGGCGGCTCGCTCGCCGTGGTGGCATCGCCGGGCGCCGGGCCGCGCACCTTACTTTCCGGCCTGCCGGTCGCGCTCGGCCTGGCCTGGCGAGATAACGAGCTCTACCTTTCGGTCCGCGGCAGCGTCCGGCACTACCACCTCAACAACGGCACGCTGTCGGGCGGCGGAGCGGTGGTCAGCGGCCTGCCGGTCAACCGGCATCAGAACGACTGGATCGTGCCAATGCCCAACGGCGACTTCCTCCTGGGGGTCGGGTCCACCTGCGATGTCTGCAACGAGGCCAACCCCAAAAGCGCGAGCGTGCTCCGCTTTCACAGCGACTGGAGCTACGCCGGGGTTGTCGTCCGGGGCGCCCGCAATCCCTACGGTCTCGCGCTCCGCGCCTCGACCGGCGACGCCTACGTCACCATCAACGGCCAGGACAATCTCGGCGCACAGCCAGCGGACCATCTGTTGCGAGTGGCAGACGGCGAAGATGCCGGATGGCCGCGTTGCTGGCCGGCCTTTCCCGATGGCAGTCTCCATGGCAATTGCGCCGGCGTCGCTCCGCCCATCGCCGTGTTTGCCCCGCACTCGTCCGCGGACGGCATCGTCATCGACGACGGTGCCGAGTTTGGCGCGGATTACGCGGACAACGCCTTCGTCACGGAGTGGGGCACCAACGTCGGCGGTCCCAGCGGGCGTCGGGTCATCCGCGTGGTGCTCTCCGGATCGGGTGCGAGCGAGCACGGGCAGACGAGCGATTTCGCGACCGGATTCTCGCACCCGCTGGCCATCACCGAGGCGCCGGATGGTGGCCTACTGGTGGGTGACTATGGAACCGGCCAGGTCACGGAGATCTTCCGGACAAGCTAGCCCCCACCTTGACCCTCCCCCGCACGCGGGGGAGGGAAGATGGCGAGGGCGCACTTGCGCCGGACGTTATGGCGTTCGGTCGCCGTAGATGTTCTGGTCGAGGCCGCCCGCCCGCGGGCACGTGTCACCGCTCACCCCGCCCGAGGCCGTGGTGTGACGGCACTGCAGGACATCGGCGGTGGTGGCATCCTGGTCTTCGGAGACCTCTCGCTGATCCACGCCCCCGGCCGTGTTGCGCCAATCCGCCCAGACCGTGAAGGCGAAGTCACCGAGCGACGTTACCCAGAGGTAATCGCCGGCGAAGGGCACCGTCCGGCCGGAAAACTGCTCGTAGTTGGGATTGCTGCTCACGTCTGTGATCCTGGTCGCCGTCGACCAGCTGGCGCCCCCATTGCCGGACCTGGTGGCGAAGACGTCGAGGGCAGGCGCGGTCAGACCGCCGGGACCGTTGCCAACCGGCCGCTGGGCCGAGTAGTTGGGATCCAGGCGGCTATCCCACCAGGTTGCGTGCAAGACGCCGCCCTCCGCCGAGATATCAGGGAACAGCTGATGGCCGATCGCCTCATTGTCGAGCAGCGCCGGCGTCGTGTGGCCGCCGGTTGCACCGTTGAGCTTGATGAAATACACCCCCGATTGGCTGCCAGTGTTCTGGTGGCGCGTCACCGGCAGGTCGCCTGAAGCAACCGACCCGTAGGTCGTGCCGCTCGCGACTTCGGTACCTGGCTTGCTCGGGTCATACACGATGTAGATGTTCTCGCTGTTCGTATCCAGCTGATCAGCCGTTGACCGCACCTGGGTGCTACGCCGGAAGAACGTGTAGCCGGACTGGCAATGGGACGCGAAGTCGCCACAGCTGCCGGCCAGGCCTCCACTATCCAGGATGTCCGTCGCATCGTAGGGCTCGAAGGCCGCAATCTGCGTCGGCTGCGAGAAGCTGCCACCGCAGTCTGTGGACTTCTGGTACATGACTGCATCGGTGTCCTGGCTGCTGCGGATATCGGCGAACTGCCGGTAGGTGACGTAGACGTGACCGTTGGCCGTGACGGAGATGTCGGGAAACTGGATGTCGTGCACCGTCTGGCTCAGCTTCATCGGACTCGAGAAGGTTGCGCCATGGTCGGTCGAGCGAACCAGATAAACGCTGGAGTTGAAACCGCTCGGGGTGTTCCCCGTGAATCGCGCCCAGGCGAAGTAGACGTAGCCGTCGCAGGAGCCGCCCGTGCGATCGGCTTCGATGGCGGTCTTGTCGTGGAATTTGCCCAGCAGGTTCGGCGCCGACGAGCCGCTGGCCACCGTAACGGTGCCCTGATACTGCTTCCCATCGTTGAGGGTTCCCGCCGGGCCACCGGAGTTGACGTAACGCGCTACCCAGACGTCGCCCATCGTCTTCGCGGTTCCCTCGGGGTCTCCGGAGCTCTCCGACCCCATGAACACGCGGCCGTGCTTATCCCAGGCGATGACCGGATCACCGGAGCCGGCAGTCCGCACCTGAGCCAGGGCGGCGTACGGCGAGGTGTCACCCGGGTAGCCGGGGACCAGCGAGCTCACGAAGGTCCCACCGCTGTTTTCAGACCGGTAGTACCCCAGCCAGACCGGGCCGCTCGGGATCGGAGCTCCGTTCGCGTCCATCCCGTTGTTGTAGACCCCGCAGTAATCGTTCGAGCTTCCGATCAACACACGGGTGTCCCGCGGATCGACCGCGACCGCCGGTTCATTCTGGCGTCCCTGCGATCGCGAGCACTCGGTCAGGGTCGGGTCGGTGTACGCCGTCCCTGTCCCCAGCGTATACGCGCTCACGTAAGCACCGGCCGTCTCATCATGGGTCAGCCTGACGTTGGTACCAGGTGACGCCGAGGCCGACGCGACGTTCAGCAGCAGGCTCCCGGCCGCGATGACCATAGGCAGGCGGAGCCAAATCGATCGCTTCATGCTTCCCTCCTGGATGCAAGTTCTCCCCGAGGCAGCCGCACCCTGCTGCCCGCTCAGGATCGCCCGCGGGCGCCCGACTTGTCAAGCTCTTTATCAGCCTTTACAGGGATTGAAAGAAGGTGCCAACCTGTCGCGTCGCATTACCTATCGGCCTGGTCGATCGATTCAAAGACGTGACGGACTGGCTGACCGAAGGTGAGGCGGCCGCCAGCCAGGGTGACCTCATGTCCTCGGACGTCGCGTTGCATCGCCCGAGCCGCCGGTGGTATGGGCAGGTGATGCCCGGGTCGTGGGCACCCAACATCGACAGCGATGGGGTCGACGGCAAGCTTTCCGGCGTTGCCGCCGTCCAGGCGCACGATCCGGCCTTCGACGAGAACGTGTTCCTCGCGCAGGTCCAGCGACTCTTCTTTGCCGTCCTCGAGGCGTGGACCGCGCTCAAACCGGCTCTCAGCCAGGGCGTCATGGCGTCGCTGATCTGGGAGGAGCAACAGGCCCAGATCGCGGCGTACCAGCAACGCGGATGGCACAACGTCCTGCCCAAGCTCGCCTTTACCAGCGCGGTCGTCGCCGGCGCGCTCTGCGGCAGCGGCTTCGACACGATCACGGTGCGCATCAACGCCAACTCCGCGGACTATGACCTCGACAGCGGCGGGCATGTGATCCGCGGCGAAACGCAACCCTGGGATTGGACCGAAGATTGGATCTTTCAGCGCCCGTCGACGGCGCAGACCGGCCGGGCGGGGACGATCACCTCGCAGGCCTGTCCGAACTGCGGGGCGTCGGTCAACGTCGACATCACCAGCATCTGTCCCTTTTGTGATGCCGCGGTCATCAGCGGCAAGTTCGGCTGGTTGTTGACGCGAATCGATCGGGTTTAGATCGCGCCCCGAGTGCACAGACATGCCGGCTCGGCGCCGAATTCAGATATCCCGGCGCTCCGCACCGAATACAGACGTCCGGCGCCCATTTGGTGCGCCGGGAGAAATTCGCAAGCCTTGTCGCGGCTCGCGAATTTCAACGGCCGAGCTCTTCCCGTTCGGGAGACGCGCGTACAGACGCTCGTCAGAGAGACGGCGAGATGCGCGCGTACCTTCCTGACAAGAGGTTGCCACGGGAAGAGCTCGGTTTCAGCCGCTTTTCGCGGCTGAAAACAGAAAACCGACCATCGCTCAGTGGTCGGTTTTCCTGCCCCGTCTGGGCCGCGCCCGCCGGCAGGCGAGCTCCGCTATTCTCTCATGCCGAGGCCTCCGTGGCCGTCCCAAATTGCGGATTCGGTTGCGGCAATTAGGGCTTATTTGACAACGCCGCTATCAGCTTCGTACAGGGCCGGCCTAGAGGGCGCCGGATTCGCGCAGGCTCCGGAAGCGCTCGGCACAGACCACCAGGTGATCAAGGACTTCCACCCCAAGTAACCGGCCGGCTTCCTGAAGGTGGCGCGTGACCGCCAGGTCTTCCGGACTGGGGGTCGGGTCCCCCGAGGGGTGGTTGTGAGCCAGGATCACCGCCGCCGCGCCCAACGTCAATGCCGGCCCGAAAACCTCCCGCGGCTGCAGCGCGGCAACATTCAGACCACCGACCGCGACCTTTTCGCAGCCGAGCGGTTGGTTGCGCGTATTCAGGTACAGGACGGCGAAACACTCCTTCAGGCTGGTGCGCAGCTCCTGAAACTGAAGCAGGGCCTCCCGCGGCGAGGTGACCGCCGGTGCCGCGCTGTCGGCCGGCACGTGCCAGCGGCGGGCGAGCTCGCGCACCATGAACAGCCGCCGGACCTGGCCAGGTCGGAACCCGTGCCGGCGCGCCGACGCCCGCAGGTCGCCAGCTTGGCGCTCCACGATCCCCCCTTCGGCTAGCAGCGCCCTGACCCCCGACAGGTCGCCGCGCTGCCCGACGAGGGCAGCCAGCAGGCCCGGCTCGTCCGGCGCAGCCATCGCGTCAATAATACTACATTTTTGTGTAGTAGTCTACGCCAAAGGGTCTAGCCGGAGGCCCGGTGGCCGAAGACGGCGATCAGCAGGATCACGATGATGATCACCACAATCACGATGCCCGCGCCGAGCAGCAGAGCGGTCATGTTGATGGTCGTGTCTTTGATGGGCGCCTGGACCGACATCGGCGGTCCCGGCTGAACCGGCGAACCGGCGCCGGGCGGCAGCGGCGCGCCGGGTGGCACTGCTGGGCGGTCGACAAAGGTGCCAGGCGGGCCGGGCGACTGCGACGCCGGCGGCTGCGACCAGCCCGTTCGGTCGGCTGGTGTCTGTGAGGGCGGTCCGTCTTGCTCGTTCATCCTTGCCACTCCGATGCTTGCGTGATGTTGTCGAGGACCCAACCGAACTGTCCGCTGGTCACGGTCGCTTTGCAGTAGCTACAGACGCCGGATTCGTTGATCGATAGGGGCGCGCCGCAGTTGGGGCATTGGGTGACCTCGGCGCCCTCCCCTGCCTTGGTCCGGGCGGACCCGCTTCGAATAAAGGTCCAGTATTCGGTAAAGGGCTGATTCTGGCGCGAGCCGTAAATGACTTTGTTGCTGGTGGCGTCGTCCACCTCATAGTCCGCGGCGCTCGCATCGATCCGCACGGTGACCGTATCGAAGTTCGGATCCGTCTGCACCTTGACGATGTGGACCCCACCGATGACGAGGTTGTCGAGCAGGTTTCGCTTGTGCGCGGCGATCATGGCATCGACCTGGTTCTTCCACCGGTGGTAGATGCCGTCCGACATGTAGACCCGGGCCGGTTCGAGGTTGCGGTCCACCCATGCTTTCTGCAGCGCGAAGAAGGCCGCCTGGGCCCGGTCGAGGAACATCTGCTGGTTGAAGTTCGGATCCTTGGCCTGCAGGGCAGCCAGGTCATCGGGCAGCGTGGAACGCATCTGTCCCATGGGCGCGTAGGCCGGGCCCCAGTTCGATGCCTGGACGGGATTGCCGATGCTCATGCGGCGGTACGCCTGATAGACCGCAAAGGCGATGAAGAGAAAGAAGATGAACCCGCCGCCGCCTCCGCCGAAGAGGAAGAAGGGCAGCAACAGGCCGCCCCCGCCGAAGCCGCCGCCACCGCCACCATAGCCTCCACCACCGCTAAATCCGCCACCACCACCACCAAAGCTCTGACCGCCGCCGGCACGAGCCAGCGCGAGCAGCGGGCTCGTCAGCAGCAGCGTCAACGCCAGGACGGCACCCAGAGCCAGCCGGCGACGCCAGCTCACGCTTTTTCCGGTGCGCCTCCGCCGGTGAGTGATTGCCCACAGTTGGTGCAGAACTTGCCGTTGGCGGCGTTTTGCGTGCCGCACTTGGGGCAGGCCACGGTCGCGCCAGTTGGAGCCGGCGCCGGTGAAAGCGCCTGGCCGCAACTGTTGCAGAACTTCGCGCTCTCGGCGTTCAGCGCGTGGCAGTTGGGGCAGCGCACCTGGATCTGGCCGCCGGCGGCCACCGTTTGACCCAATTGGCCGGCGACCACGCCGCCCACGCCAAGGCCGACGCCGAGGAAGGCGGGATTCACGCCGCCGCCCTGACCGGGCCCCTGCGCCAGGCCTTGGCCGGCGCCGATCATCGCCGCGCCGGATGCGTACTGCTGGAAGCCACCCGCCAGCTTGGTGTATTGCACGTCCTTGAGGAAGTTCTTCAGCTTGTCTTCGTCCTCGGGCTTAAGCGTGATCGTGAAATTCCCGAGGCGCACGATCTGGAGGCCATAGCTGTTGATGTTGCGCTGGACCTGGGCGATCGTCTCCGATTCAATCTCGTCGGTGTGTGCCGCGATGCCGAGCAGCGGCCAGCCGTTGGTCACCACGTGCGCCACGACATCCGTCCGCAGGGTCTTGAGCAGCTGCTCACGCATCCAGTCGGTGATTTCGTCGTT
>VBEQ01000119.1 GCA_005881235.1 Chloroflexota bacterium
CCAAAAAGAAGGACGACGGCAAGAAAGACACCAAGGAGAAAAAGAGCAAGTAGATGGGGCACAAGGTTCACCCGAACGGGTTCCGGCTGGGCGTCTACCGTAACTGGGAGGCGAAGTGGTTCGCTCCGGACAAGGAGTACAAGCCGCTTCTGCTCGAGGACGTGCGCTTGCGGCGGATGCTGATGATCCGCCTGAAGAACGCCGGCCTGGCCCGGATCGAAACCGAGCGCTCATCGTCTGCGCTGACCATTACGCTGCATACCGCCAAGCCGGGCATCGTCATTGGCAAGGGCGGGACCAGTGTCGACCAGCTACGCGATGAGCTGGAGAAGATCACCGGCAAGCGCGTGCGGGTCACGATCCAGGAGATCAAGAAGCCGGAGCTCGCCGCCCAGCTGGTGGCGGAGAACGTCGCCGCCCAGCTGGAGAAACGGATCGCCTTCCGGCGGGCCATCAAGCAGTCGCTGATGAAGACGATGCGGGCCGGAGCCCAGGGCGTGAAGATCCGCGTCAAGGGTCGCCTCGGCGGCTCGGAGATGGCGCGCGTCGAGTGGAATCGCGAGGGCCGGGTGCCGCTGCACACGCTCAAGGCGGACATCGACTTCGGCCAGACGGAAGCGAAGACCACCTTCGGCCGCATTGGCGTGTCGGCCTGGGTCTACACCGGCAACTTCCCGACCGAGGCGCCGCCCAAGCCGGCCGCCGCGGTGGAAGAGCCCGCCGATGCCGGCGTCCCCGTGGCTGTCGCCATCGGCGAGGCGCCCAGCCCCCTGGCCGAGCTGGTGCAGGCGGCTGTGCCGGCCCCCGCTCCCGAAGTGGCCCCCGCCGCGGTCCCCGCTCCAGTGACGGCCGAGGCGCCCGCCGCCAAGCCGAAGCGCGCCGCCCGCGTGACCAAAGCAGCGGACGGCGGCGAAAAGCCGGCACCGAAACGAGCCACCCGGACCCGCGCCGCCGCCACCACCGAGAAATCGGACGCACCAAAGGCGCCGCGCGCCCGCGCGGTAAAGAAGAAGGAATAAGAGATGTTGTTGCCTGCTCGCGTCAAGCATCGCAAGCTCCATCGGGGTCGCCGCACCGGTGTGGCCACTCAGGGTGCCGACCTGGCGTTCGGTGAGTTCGGCTTGCAGGCCTCCGAGGCGGCGTGGATGACGAACCGTCAGATCGAAGCGGCACGCCGCGTGATGACGCGCTTCGTGCGCCGCGGCGGCCAGGTCTTTATCCGGGTCTTCCCCGACAAGTCGGTGACGAAGAAGCCGGCCGAGACGCGCATGGGAAGCGGCAAGGGTGCGCCCGAGGGTTGGGTGGCCGTCATCAAGCCGGGACGGGTCCTCTTCGAGATGGGCGGTGTGACGCCGGAAATGGCGAAGCGTGCCTTCCAGCTGGCCGCCTACAAGCTGCCGATGAAGACGCGCACGCTCGGCATCAAGTCGGGCGTCAAGGCCGCCGCCGATGTGAAGATCAAGGGTCCGGCTGAAGTGAAGCCGGGTGAGGAGGCCGAGGGCATCGTGGGTGCGGCAGCGGGCCCGACCGCCGCCGCCGCGGCGGCCCCCGCACGGGGTCCGAAGGCGGCCCCCGGTGCCGCGCCGTCGGTGAAACCCGCTCCGGGTGCGGCACCAAAAGCCGCGCCGGGCGCGGCTCCGAAAGCGGCGGCCGCGGCTCCGGCGAAGCCCGCCAAGGGTGGTGGGAAGAAATGAAGATGAAGGATCTTCAGGCCCTCTCCATGCCTGACCTGCAGAAGAAGCTGAAGGACTCCCGGCAGGAGCTCTTCAACCTGCGCTTTCAAATGGCGACCGGCCAGTTGCAAAACCACCGCCAGATCCGGCACGTGCGCCACGACCTGGCCCAGATTCTGACCGAGATTTTCCTGAAGGAACGCACCGGCGTCCCCGCGGCCACGCCGGAACCAGCGTCCCCCAAACCTCGCCGCCGCCGCGCCGCCGCTGAGGAGACCGCATGAGTGATCAAGAAACGACGCTGGAACGGGCGATGCGCAAGACGCGCACCGGCACCGTCATCAGCGACAAGATGGACAAGACCGTGATCGTTCGGGTGCAGACCCTCAAGGAGCATCCCAAATACAAGAAACACATCCAGCAGGCCACCAGATTCAAGGCGCACGACGAGCAGAACCAGTGCAAGGTCGGTGACCGGGTCCGCATCATGGAGACCCGGCCGCTCTCGCACGACAAGCGCTGGCGCGTCGTCGCCATCGTGGAGAAGGCAAAATAGCCGTCGCCATGGTCCAGCAAGAGTCGCGGTTGAAGGTGGCGGACAACACGGGTGCGCGTGAGATCCTGTTGATCCGGGTGATGGGCGGTCATTACCGCAAATACGCCTCCATCGGCGACGTCATCACGGCCGCCGTGACCGTGGCAACGCCGGGCGGCCAGGTGAAGAAGAGCGAGGTCGTCAAGGCGGTCGTCGTGCGGACCTCGCGCGAGTTCCGCCGCCAGGACGGTTCCACCATCCGCTTCGACGAGAACGCGGCCGTCATCCTCGGCCCCCAGAACAACCCGCGCGGCACCCGCATCTTCGGCCCAGTCGCGCGTGAGCTTCGCGACAAGAACTTCATGAAGATCGTTTCCCTGGCTCCGGAGGTCCTATAGGCAATGTCCCGGCTTCATCTCGACATTCATCGCGACGACACTGTGCAGGTCATGTCCGGAAAGGATCGTGGCAAGCGTGGCGTGGTCGTGCGCACCGTGCCGCTGCAGGGCAAGATCGTCGTCAAGGGCGTCAACATCCTGAAGCGTCACACGCGTGCGGGTCAGCAGAAGGGCTCGACGACGGTCCGACAGGGTGGCATCGTCGACTTCGAGTCGCCGCTCGACTACTCCAACGTGATGCTCGTCTGCAACAAGTGCGACAAGCCCACCCGCATCCGCAAGACCGTGCTGCCCAATGGGCAGAAGGCGATCGTCTGCGTGAACTGCGGTGAGATCTACGAGCGTGTGAGGAACAAGATATGAGCGTCGCCGCCAGTCCGACCGGAACCGAGCTCCGGCTGAAGCAGCGCTACCAGGACAAGATCGTCCCCACGCTGATCCAGCGCTTCGCCTACACGAACGCCATGCAGGTGCCGCGCTTGATCAAGGTCGTCGTCAACATCGGGATCGGGGAGTCGATCTCCAATCCGAAGGCGCAGGACGCCGCGACCGCCGATTTGAAGAAGATCACCGGCCAGCAGCCGGTGGTGCTGAAATCGCGCAAGGCGATCGCGAACTTCAAGCTGCGCGCCGGCCTGCCGATCGGCATCAAGGTGACGCTTCGCGGCGCGCGCATGTACCAGTTCGTCGACAAGCTACTCTCCGTCGGGCTGCCCCGGATTCGTGATTTCCGCGGCATCTCGCCGACCGGCTTCGACGGCCACGGTAACTACACGCTCGGGCTGCGCGAGCAGCTGGTTTTCCCGGAGATCGAGTACGACAAGATCGATAAATTGCGGGGGCTCGAGGTCACCTTCGTCACCACCGCGCGCACCGACGACGAGGCACGCGCGCTGCTGGCGGAGCTCGGGTTCCCCTTCAGGAAGTGAGGTTGAGACTGAGTGGCTAAAAAGTCGACCGTGAATCGCGGACTCCGCAAACACAAGCACGCCGTCTCGCAGCACAACCGCTGCAACCTCTGCGGACGGCCGCGCTCGTACATGCGCAAGTTCGGCATCTGCCGCATCTGTTTTCGCATGCTCTCGTCGCAGGGACAGGTCCCGGGCGTGAAGAAGTCGTCGTGGTGAGGAGGGAAGCACAGGACTGATGAGCACCGATAGCATCGCCGACATGCTGACCCGGATCCGGAACGCGAATACCGCCGGGCACTCGCGCGTCGCCTTGCCGGCCTCGCGGGTTGGCGTGGAGATCGCGCGCGTTCTCAAGGAAGAGGGGTACATCGCCGCCTTCGACGTCGCCGCGGCGGAGCAGGGTCAGAAGCTCGACATCACCTTCAAGCCGAAGTCGCCGCGCGGCAAATCACTCGCCGGCCTGCGACGGATCAGCAAGCCGGGCTTGCGCGTCTACGCCCGAAAGACCGAGATTCCGCGCGTGCTCGGAGGCCTCGGCATCGTCATCCTCTCGACGTCGCATGGCGTCATGTCGGGACAGAAGGCAACCAAGGCCGGCCTCGGCGGCGAGGTCGTGTGCTACGTTTGGTGACCCATGAGTAGGATTGGCAAGCTTCCGGTCAAGATCCCCAGCGGGGTGACGGTGACGCTCACCGATCACACGGTGGTGGTCAAGAGCGGAAACGCGGAGCTCAGCCGCGAGCTGAATCCACAGATGAAGGTGACCGTGGCGGACGGCAGCGTCGTCGTCGAGCGGCCGAGCGAATCGAAGTTGCACCGCTCCCTGCACGGGCTGACCCGGACGCTCGTGTGGAACATGATCGAGGGCGTCAGCAAGGGTTACGAGAAGCAGCTCGAGCTGGTCGGCGTGGGGTATCGCGCGTCGCGCCAGGGCGAGGCCCTGGTCCTCAACGTGGGTTTTTCCCATCCGGTTCGCTACCCGGTGCCCAAGGGCATCACGATCGACGTGCCCGAACCGACGCGCATCAACATCAAGGGCGCGAGCAAGGAGGACGTCGGCCAGGTCGCCGCCGAAGTGCGGAAGATCCGTCCCCCCGAACCCTACAAGGGCAAGGGCATCCTCTACCGCGGCGAGCGGATCCGCCGCAAGGCGGGCAAGACGGGCAAAACCGCCGGAGCCGCGAAGTAATGAACAAGCAAGCCGATCGCCGCAACACACGGATCCGCCGCCACGTTCGGCTGCGGACTCACCTCGAGGGCGGTCCCACCCGCCCGCGGCTCGCCGTCTTCCGCAGCCTGCACCACGTCTATGCCCAGGTGATCGACGACGTCTCCGGACGAACCCTGGCCGCGGCCTCGACGACCGACGGCGCGCTTCGCAAGGGCCTGAAGTCGCCATCGAGCGCCGAAGGCGCAGCCGCGGTGGGAACGTCCATTGCCGAGCGCGCCCGCCAGGCGGGCATCGAGACGGTCGTTTTCGATCGCGGCGGATTCCCGTATCACGGTCGGATCAAAGCGCTGGCCGAAGCCGCGCGCAGCGCCGGATTGAAGTTCTAGAAGGAGTCCATGAGTTACCAGTACGGAAGAGGCCAGTCGGAATTCACGGAGAAAGTCGTCCACCTGAACCGGGTGGCGAAGGTCGTCAAGGGCGGCCGCCGCTTCTCCTTCAGCGCCCTGGTGGTGGTCGGCGACCAGAACGGCCGCGTCGGGGCCGGGCTGGGGAAGGCGGGCGAGGTGCCCGAGGCCATCCGCAAGGCGGTGGAGTCGGCGAAGAAGCACCTCATCACGGTGCCGATGGTGGGTACCACCATTCCCCACGAGATCCGCCTGAAGAAAGGAGCGGCCAAGGTGCTGCTCAAGCCGGCCGCGCCGGGCACCGGGATCCGCTCGGGCGGCGCGATGCGCGCCGTCGTCGAGCTCTCCGGGGTCAAGGACATGATCACGAAATCACTGGGCACCAACAATCCCGTCAATACCGTCCGCGCCACGATCGCCGCCTTGCAGGCGTTGCAAACCGCGGATAGCATCGCCCAGGCGCGTGGCAAACCCGCCGATGAGATGGAACGTCTCAGCCGGCGCGGCAAGAAGCCGGAGCCGGTGGCAGCACCAGCCGTAGAGGAAGCCCCGGTCGAGGAGCCGGTCGGCTGACATGCCGCGTTTGAAGATCACCTACGTGCGCAGCGTGATCGGGCAGAAACCCGACCAGGAGCGGACCGTGCAGGCGCTCGGCTTCCGTCGCCTGAACCAGACGGTCGAGCACGAAGACAGCCCGCAAATCCGCGGCATGGTGCACAAGGTCCGCCACCTGGTGAAGGTCGAGGAGACGGTATGAAACTGCACGAGCTAAAGCCACCGCCGGGCTCCCACCACCCCCGCAAGCGCGTCGGTCGCGGTCCGGGATCGGGCCACGGCAAGACGGCGACGCGGGGCCAGAAGGGACAGCGCGCCCGCACTTCGGTGAATCTGCCGAAGACGTTCGAGGGCGGCCAGACGCGGCTGACCATGCGCACGCCCAAACTGCGAGGCTTTCACAACCGCTGGAGGAAGCGCTTCGCCGTGCTCAACCTGACCCGCCTGAACCGCTTCGAGAACGGTGCCGAGCTCCAGCCGGAATCCCTGCTGGAGGCCGGGCTCATCAAGGACGTGGGGGCCGGCATCAAGATCTTGGGGACGGGAGACCTCCGGCGCAAGCTGGTGATCCACGCGCACCAGTTTTCAGCGGAGGCGCGCCGCAAGATCGAGGCCGCCGGGGGAACGGCCGCCGTGATCGAAGTCCCGGCGCCGATCCGGCCAAAAACCAAGCGCGCGAAGAACCAGCCGAAGCCGGTCGCGCCGGTGACGGTCGAAACGGAGCCATCGGCAGCGGAAGGCGACGCCACGCCGTCCAAGGGCTCGAAGAAGGCGAAGGCCGAGAAAGGCGCGGTGGCCGAGAAAGGCGCGGTGGCCGAGAAGCGTGAGAAGCCCGAGAAGGGCCAGAAGGGCCAGAAGGGCGGCAAGGACCAGGCCGTCCGTGCGTCCGGTACGGAGGATTCCGGAAAACCCGATAAGGGTAAGAAGAAGAGCTAGGCCATGTTAGAAGCGATCGGTAACGCGCTGCGCATTCCCGAGCTGCGCCGCAAGATCCTCTTCACGCTGGGGCTCTTCCTGGTATTCCGGATCCTGGCGCACATCGCCGTGCCCGGCGCCGACAAGGCCGCACTCGACAAGCTCTTTAACACCAATGCCTTCCTCGGTCTGCTCGACCTGTTCTCAGGAGGCGGGCTGTCGACCTTCTCCATCATCGCCATGGGCGTCAACCCCTACATCAACGCCTCGATCATCATGCAGCTGATGACGGTCGTCTCCACCCGGATGAAGGAGCTCAGCAAGGAGGGTGAGTTCGGCCGGCGGAGGATTACCCGCTGGACCCGCTGGCTCACCGTCGGTCTCGGGCTGCTGCAGGCCTGGGGCCTGACACTGGTCTTTAGCCGGCAGGGCGTCCTCTCCAATCTCAGCTGGCTGGGCATCATCGAAATCATGATCACACTGACCGCCGGCACCGTGATGCTGATGTGGTTCGGCGAGCTCATCACCGAATACGGGATCGGCAACGGCATCTCGCTCGTGATCTTCGCCGGGATCGTGGGACGGATCCCCAACACCATCTACAACCTGCTGACCGGCGGCGGCCAGTCGAACCTGGCGCCGATGCTGCTCTTCGCCGCGCTGGCGATCGTCGTCACCGCGTTCATCATCGAGGTGCAGCAGGCCCAACGGAAGATTCCCATCCAATCGGCGCAGCGGGTGGTGGGCCGCAAGATCTATCAGGGCCGCAGCTCACACCTGCCGCTGCGGGTCAACCAGGCGGGCGTCATTCCGATCATCTTCGCCATCTCAATCATGTTCTTCCCCGTCATCATTGGGAACTTCCTGGCGACGGCTCCCGACCCATGGGGGACCATCTCGCGAGTGCTGCGCACCTACTGGGTGCCGACCGGGCCCAACATCCCCACCGACATCCTCTACAACTTCGTCTACTTCGTGCTCATCTTCGGCTTCACCTACTTCTACACGGCGGTCACCTTCGACCCGGTCGATACCGCTGACTACCTCAAGAAGCACGCGGCCTTCATCCCCGGCATCCGGCCAGGCGTCGCGACGGCCCAATACCTCGACCGCACCATGACGCGCATTACCTTTGCCGGCGCGCTCTTCCTCGGTGGGGTCACGGTCCTGATTCCGTTACTGGCGACCGCCCTGACTCGAATACCGACGCAGAACATGTACCTGGGCGGCACGGCGATCCTGATCGTGGTCGGCGTCGCGCTCGACACCATGAAACAGATCGAGACGCAGCTGATCATGCGTCAATACAAGGGGTTCATAAAGTAGCGACCGCAGGTCGCGAGCTGTTCCGATGAATTTGATTCTTTTCGGCGCGCCCGGAGCGGGCAAGGGCACCCAGACCGGGTCCCTCATCGAGACCTATCACATCCCGGCGATTGCGACCGGCGATATGCTGCGTGCCCAGCGACGGGCGGGATCCGCGCTCGGCGAGCAGGTCAAGGGCTATATGGACCGCGGCGAGCTGGTGCCGGACACGCTGATGATCGACATCATCAGGACGCGGCTGCAAGAGCCCGACGCCAGGGAGGGCTTCATCCTCGATGGCTTCCCGCGAACCGTTGCCCAGGCCGAGGCGTTGGACGCCATGCTCGACCGGCTCGGCCGGCGCGTCGACGCGGTCATCTATCTTCGGGTCAGCCGCCAGGTGCTGATCGACCGGCTATCGCATCGTTATTGCTGCCGCACCTGCGGCGCGGTTTACACCTTTACGCCGCAGCAGGCCCGCGACCTCCCCCGCTGCACGGCCGATGGCGGTGAGCTCTATCAGCGGCCCGATGACCGGCCAGAGATCGTGGCGCATCGCATCGACGTCTTCCTCACGCACACCGCGCCGCTGATCGATTACTACACCGGGCAGCACAAGCTCGAGAACATCGACGGCCAGATGTCGGTCGACGATGTGCGGGCCGACATCACCCGGCGGCTCAGCGCGCTCCGCAAGGGGGCCGGCTCGCGATGATCATTTACAAGTCGCCGGCCGAGATCGACCTGATGCGGGAGGCGGGCGCCATCCTCGGGGAAGCCCTCGCGCACCTGCAGCCGATGGCCCGGCCCGGCGTGACCCTGCTCGAGCTCGACCGCGAAGCGGACCGCTTCATCCGGGCGCGTGACTGCATCCCCGGGTTCGTTGGCTACCAGGGCTACCGGAACGCCATCTGCACCTCGGTCAACGACCAGGTTGTCCATGGCATTCCGACCAATCGCAAGCTCCGGGAGGGCGATCTGCTGAGCCTCGACGCCGGCCTGATCCACCGCGGCTTCTGGGCCGATGCCGGGCTCACCGTCGGCGTCGGCAAAATTCCGCCTCAGGCCCAGCGTCTGATGGACGTCACCCGCGAGTCGCTGTCGATCGGGATCGAGCAAGCCCGCGTTGGCAACCGGATCGGTGACATCAGCGCCGCCGTACAGCAGCACGTCGAGCAGGCCGGCTTCTCGGTCGTCCGCTCCTTCGTTGGGCATGGCATCGGCCGCGACATGCACGAGGATCCCCAGGTCCCCAACTTCGGCATCGCGGGCACCGGGCCGTTGCTCAAGCCGGGTATGGTGCTGGCGATCGAGCCGATGGTCAACGCTGGCGGGCCGGACGTGGCGCTGCTCGGCGACGGCTGGACGGTGGTCACAGCGGACCACAGCCTGTCCGCCTATTTTGAACACTCCGTGGCGATCACCCTGGATGGGCCCGAGATCCTGACGGTCTCCAAGAAGGCCCTGCCGGCGCGCCCATGATTGAACTTGGTGATCTTGTGGTAAGCTATTCGTTCGTGCGCCGGAAATCCGGCGATTCTGTCGTGGGTATTTGCCCGTGACGGGGATTGTCGTCGGACGAGTGGTGGAGCCGATGCCCAACGCGCTCTACCGTGTCGAGCTCGAGACCGGCCACAGGATCGTGGCACACGTGGCGCCGGCCGCGCGGCTTCGGTTTCTCCGGGTGATCCCGGGTGACCGCGTCCGCGTCGAGGTGTCAGAGCTCGATCCGGGGCGCGGACGAATCGTGCGAAAGGCAGAGTGAGAAATGAAAGTTCGAGCGTCGGTCAAGAAAATATGTGCGAAGTGCAAGGTCATCAAGCGCGGCGGCGCGGTGCGGGTCATCTGCGTGACGCCGAAACACAACCAGAGGCAGGGATAAGAGGGTAGATGGCTCGAATTGCTGGCGTTGACATCCCCCGGGAGAAGCGCGTCGAGATCGCTCTCACGTACATCTTCGGGGTCGGTCCCCACACCGCGCGGCGCGTCCTGACGATCGCGAACGTCGATCCGAACCTGCGCGTCAAGAACCTCAACGACGAGCAGGTCGGCCGCCTTCGCGATGTTCTCGACAAGGAAGCCAAGGTCGAAGGCGAACTGCGCCGCGAGATCGCGCTCAATATCAAGCGGCTGATGGAGATCGGGACCTATCGCGGGCTGCGCCACCGGCGCGGCCTGCCCGTGCGCGGTCAGCGCACCCGGACCAACGCCCGCACGCGGCGGGGTCCGCGCAAGACGGTCGGCGTGCGCAAGAAGGCCGAGGCAAAGAAGTAACAGTCATGCCCAAGAAGAAGGTCGTCCGCACCCGCCGCCGCGAGAAGAAGCACGTCATCGTGGGGCAGGCGCACATCCAGTCCACCTTCAACAACACCGTGGTGTCGCTGACCGACGCCCAGGGCAACGTGCTGGCCTGGGGGAGCGCCGGCAGCCAGGGCTTCAAGGGCTCGCGCAAGAGCACCCCCTTTGCCGCCCAGATCACCGCGGAAGCGACGGCGCGTCGCGCCATGGAACACGGCCTCAAGCAGATCGAGATCTTCGTCAAGGGCCCGGGAGCCGGCCGCGAGGCCGCCATCCGCTCCCTGCAGGCGGCGGGTCTCGAGGTCACGGCGATCACGGACGTCACGCCGATCCCGCACAACGGCTGCCGCCCGCCGAAGCGGAGGCGCGTCTAAATGGCCCGCTACGAAGGCCCGGTCTGCCGCCACTGCCGCCGCGAGGGCGTCAAGCTCTTCCTCAAGGGAGAGAAGTGCTTCACCAAGTGCACCCTCGACCGTCGCGCGATGCCGCCCGGCATGCACACCCAGGTTCGCCGCCGCAAGGTGTCCGACTACGGGATCCAGCTGCGCGCCAAGCAGCGCGCGCGCCGCATCTACTTCCTGCTCGAGGGCCAGTTCCGGCTCTACTTCGACCGGGCCGCGAAGATGGCCGGCGTCACCGGCCTCAACCTGCTCCGCCTGTTGGAGACGCGGCTCGACAACGTCGTCTACCGGGTTGGCTTCGCCGCCTCGCGACGGGACGCCCGCCAGCTCGTCTCCCACCGGCACATCACCGTCAACGGTCGGCTTGTCAACATCCCCTCGTATGCCGTGCGCATCGGCGATGTGATCGCGATCAAGGAAAAGAGCAAGGACGTCGACCGGATCAAGAATGCCCTCGACGCCGGCGAGCAGCGCCCGGTGGTTCCCTGGCTCAGCCTGGACAAAGACAACATGACCGCGAAAGTCACCGCGCAACCCGGACGCGACGACATGGACCAGACCATCCAGGAGCAGCTGATCGTCGAGTTTTATTCGCGCTAATTCCATTCATTCAAGGAGCACCATGATCGATATCGCCCAACCCCAAGTCAAAAGCATCGAGAACTCTGCCACCTACGGAAAGTTCGAGATCGAGCCGCTCGAGCCCGGCTTCGGCACCACATTGGGCAACGCGCTTCGCCGCGTTTTGCTGAGCACGCTGAAGGGCGCCGCTGTCACCTCGGTCTCGATCGAGGGTGTCGCGCACGAGTTTTCCTCGATCCCGTACGTCAAAGAGGACGTCACCGAGATCATCCTCAACCTCAAGGGGCTGAACCTGATCTCCTACAGTGACGATCCCGTCCGCCTCACGCTGGACGTGACCGGCCCCCGCGAGGTCAAGGCGTCCGACATCCAGGCGCCGAGTGACGTCGAGATCGTCAACCCCGAGCTCTACATCTGCACGCTCGACAGCAACAAGGGCCGGCTCCGCATGGAGCTGACTGTCGAGCGCGGCAAGGGCTATGTGCCGGCCGACCGGAACAAGAAGGAGGGCCAGCCGATCGGCGTGATTCCGATCGACGCCATCTTCAGCCCGGTCGTGAAGGCGAACTTCCTGATCGAGAAGACCCGCGTTGGCCAGGAGACCGACTGGGACAGGCTGATCCTCGAGGTCTGGACCGACGGGACGATCGTCCCCGACCAGGCCATCAGCGAGGCGGCCAAGCAGTTCACCTCGCACCTCGGTCTCTTCACCCGCTTCACCGAGCGGATCAAGGACGCCGACGTGCCGCAGCAGAAGGGGAACGACCTCTCCTCGCGGCTGGCGGACGTGCCGATCGAGGACCTCGACCTCTCCGTTCGCGCCCTGAACTGCCTCAAGGCCAACGAGATCACCAAGGTCGGCCAGCTGGTGGCGCTGCGCGAGGAGGATCTT
>VBEQ01000120.1 GCA_005881235.1 Chloroflexota bacterium
CGGCCCAACTCGGTCGCCGGCACCGGTGGGACGAAGGGATAGGCGTAGATCTGTCCATGCGGGTGATGCAAGGTCACTCCCACCTGCTCACCGCGGTTCTCGAAGATGAACACGTACCTGATGCCGCGGCGAGCCGTGAGCTCCCGGTAGCGATCGGTCCAGACCTCGGCCAGGCGGTCCAGCCGCTCCGAGGGCAAGCTCGCAAACGAGCCATCGTGCTCGTCGGTATAGACGACCACCTCGCAGAGGCCGCCGGCTGGCGGCCAGGGAACCATCGCCGGAAATCGGTTCTCGAACACGGCGGCCTGAAAACGGGCCGCGGGAATCTCGGTCGACTGGTCCGGTCGCGAGGGACAGAGGGGGCAGTCGGCCCGTTCCGGCAAGAACGTGCGCGCCTGCCGGGACGCCGCCACCAGAACCCACTCGCGCCGCAGCGGATTCCAGCGCCGCTGGTAGACGCCGTTGGGCATGGAGGGAGCGCGATAGCCGGCGGGCACGGGTTCGAAGTCGCCGTAGAGGTATACGTGCCGGCCGTCCGGTTGGACGATGTCGGTACGCACGGCGCGCGGCATCGCGTCGAATCATAAGCGCGGGTTTGCCACGTGGCGAGGAAAAATGCGCCCAGGAGGATTTGAACCCCCGCACCCGGGTCCGTAGCCCGGTGCTCTATCCAGGCTGAGCTATGGGCGCATTGGAGAGGCCCTATTGTAGATCGAACGTCGCCAGCGTCGTGTAACGCGCCGGGCCACCACCAAGCTGGCTGCGCATCAGCCGCACGTGATCAACGGGAATCTCGCCGAAGGGTCTCGATCCCCATCGGGTGGCCCAATCCCGAAGTAGCTTGCGTTCCGGCGCCCTCGGCGGCCGGACGACGCGGGCCAGCGTCAGGTGGGGATGAAACCGGTCTTCGACAGCCACGCCGGTCTTTCGCAGGGCGTCGCCCAGGTCGACCTGCAAGCTCATCAACCGCGGCAGATCGGCGCCGACGACACCGGCCCACAGCACGCGCGGGCGCCCGATACCCGGAAACGCGCCGACGCCCTCCGCGGCGAGGCGAACGCGCGGGTGTCGTCCAACGACCGGAATGAGGGCGTCCGGTAGTTGCTCGACCTCAGTCCGCGGAAGGTGACCGAGGAAATGGAGCGTCAGGTGGATCCGTTCGACGGCATTGACCCGAACAACATCATGCAGCGGCTCGAGCGAGGCGAGCGGCCCGCTCAGTGCCGCGCGGACGGCATCTGGTACCTCGATCGCGAGAAAGACGCGCCAGCGTTCAGCCTCATCCGCCGGCACGGTTGCCGACCTTGAGCTCGATCCGCCCGGCGCGCCGCAGCGCGACCTCGCGATCATCGATGAACTTTGTGAACCAGGAGGGCGTGCCCTGCGGGCTGTAGAGATCCACCGTCGGAGCCAGCACGAGGATGACGGCGAGATGCACCTGGTCGGTGCGACGCTCGAGGACGGTGGCGATCGTGAAGCCCCGATTGATGGCGACGATGCCGGTCACACTGCCGGCGGCGAGCGATTGTACGGCGGCAGCGAGCGGCGCTTCCGGGATGTCGGCGGGACGCAGCCAGCCCGCCTCACCGCCTCGCGTATAGGTCCCGGTGTCATCGCTCCAGCGCGCCGCGACCGCGGCGAACGCCTGGCCGGCATTGAGCTCGTGCGCCGCCGAGTCGGCGCGGTCCTTCGCCATGGCATGGAGGAGGGCGACCTCAGTCAGCAACGCGCGTTGATAGGAACGGAAGCTGTCGCTGGTGAACCCGTTGCGCTGCAGCGCGGCGTTGAAGACCGTCGCGGCCGCCCGGGCTTTCAGCGTATTGATGCGCGAGTCCGCGGCGCGGTCGTCGACCTTGATGCCTCGCTTCTCCGCCTCCTGCCGGACGATCTCCTCGCGCACCAGTTGCTCGATGGTGAAGGTCTGCAGCCGTTGCGCGGGCGCCGGGCTGGGGACCGCTTCAGGGATGCCTGTAAACGGATCGCGGTGCCGGCTCACCTCGAGCCGCGCCTGGTAGGCCTTCATGGAAATGGTATGGCCGTCGACGACGGCGGCAGCCGGTTCAGAGAAGGGCACAGAGAGCCCAGGCGCCGTACAAGCACTGAGCGCGCCGGCGATGACGAGGGGAAGGACGCCACGACGCAAAGCGAGCCTCATTACACCACGTTGCGCTCGGGCTCGACCCGTACACCGGCGGCAAACCGGTCCGGCGCAAACGCCCTGAGGTCGATCGGCGCCGCGCCGTGGACGATCCAGGCCGCCAGCCACTTGCCCACCACGGGCGCCATCATGAATCCGTGGCCGGAAAAGCCGCCTGCGATCCAGAGTCCCGCTTGCAACGGTCCGATCAAGGGCTGGAAATCCGGGGTGTTTTCGTACAACCCGGCCCAGGCGGTTTTGACGCGCGCCTCGAGCAGCGGAGGCCAGCGTTGCTCGGCGACCGCCGTAATGCGCTCGAGGAATGACCAGTCCACGCGGGTGTCGTCGCCCGGCGGCACTGCCGGGTCGCTCATGCCGAAGAGCACGCCCTCGCCTTCAGGATGGAAATAGAAGGAGGTGTGAAAGTCGATCGTCATCGGACTGCTCCGGCGAATGCCGGAGAAGGGTTCGGTGACAAAGACCTGCCGCCGCGAAGGGACGATCGGAAGCTGGAGTCCGAGCATGGTTCCCACCGGTGCGGACCACGGCCCGGCGCAGATGACCGTCTCTGGAGATGCGATCTCCCCCACCGCTGTGCGCACCCCGGTCACCGTGCCTCCCGACATCAGGAACGCCTCGATCGGTGTGTCTTCGTGGATGACGGCCCCCTGCCGCCGGGCCGCATTCGCGAATCCGTAAGTCACCTCGTTCGGGCCCGCGAGCCCGTCACTCGGACAGAAGGTCGCACCGCTCAGATCGTCCGTCTCGAGTCCCGGAACGATGGCGCGCACCTCGGTGGGTTCGAGCTCGACGACGTCGTCGAGGCCACAGCTGCGCTGCACCTGGAGCGCCTCGTGGAAGCGCGCTCGCTCATCGTCGGTTGTGAGAAGGAACAGATAACCGACCCGCCGAAAGTCCGCCGTCTGCCCGGTCTCCTCGACGAAGCGCGCCAGGAGGCGTTTCGCTTCCATCCCCATCCGGATGTTGATCTCCGTCGAGAACTGCGCTCGGATCCCACCCGCGCAAGCGGCGGTGGCACCCTGGCCGATCCGGCCGCGGTCGATGACGACCACCCGCCGGCCGGATCGCGACAGGTAGAAGGCGAGGCTACAGCCCATCACACCGGCGCCGACGATCACGACGTCAGGCCGTTGTTCCGAGTTTCACCATCCCGATGTACTCGAAGATGAACTTCAGTGCCGCCAGGCTCGTGACCTGCCCGACGTCGAGCGGCGGTGCAACCTCATCGACGTCGAGCCCCGCGAGCCGCACGCCACGAAGCTGCCGCAGGAAATCGAGTAACTCCCGTGAGGTCAGCCCGCCGGCCGAGGGAACGCCCGTACCGGGCGCGATCGACGGGTCGAGCGAGTCGATGTCGAGCGAAATATGGAGCGCGTCGCCGCCGATGCGCGAGCCGATTTCGTCCGCCAGCTGCGTGCCCGTCCAGCGATGCGCGGTCGCGGCCGTGACGAGTGTCACGCCCATCTTGCGAATGAACTCCACCTCCTCCCAGTCGTAGTCCCGGCACCCGAGCAGCGTCACCTTCCTGGGATCGATCTGACCCAGCTCGAGGCCTCGCCGCAGGGCGCAGCCATTGGACCAGCGGCTGTGCCGAGAGGAATCGTTCAGGTCAGGATGCGCGTCAATGTAGAGGATGCTCAGCCGCCCGTTCAGCCGGCGTTGCTGCGCAATCAGCGTGGGACTGACGGTGGTGTGGTCGCCCCCCAGCACGATCGGCAGGGTGCCCGCGGGCGTCTTGACGATTTCCGCGGCAACGGCGTCGACATTGGCACCCATGTCACCGTCGACCAGCGTGAGGTCGCCATCGTCCTGGACGGTGACCGTGTCGAATAACTCCGCATGTTCGCTGACCGGCGCAAAGATGGCGGACAGCTTTCGCAGCGCCGCCGGCGCTTTCGCGGCACCCGGACGGTAGACCGAACCGCGGTCCATCGGCACACCCAGGATGCGAACATCAGCGCGGCTCCCCGCCGGCGGTGGTTTGAGCCCACCCCAGGGCTGAAGGCCGACGGTATTGAACTCGTGCTCGCTCACGCCTTGAGAAACGCAGAAATGGCTTCGACCTGTGCGGCAATCAGGGTCGGGGTCCAGCCATGACCGGCGGATTCGATCACCCGGATCTCGGCCTGCGGCATCAAGTCCCGCAGGCCGCGGATGGCGTTGACGTCGACGGTCCGATCGTCGGCCGCGACCACGATCAGTACCGGCTTGCGCCAGCCTCTGAGGAAGTCGCGATAGTCCCGAGTGACCCCGTCGCGCAACCACTGGCGGGCGGCGCGCCCGTCGGCGCGTAGCTGGTTGTCGAAATTCACCTGGGCATCGTAGGGATCAACCCCCGGGCCCTCAACCAGGAATCGCTTGTAGAGATCCGACACCACGCGGTTCCGCCGCAGCCGGTCGACGACCCAGAATACGGGCCCGGCGGTGAAGGCGGCAACCTGTCGCTTGAACGCCGCCCGCAGCGTCTGCGGCGAGTAGATCGGTGTGTGCAACACCAACCGGTCGATCCGCTCCGGAAAGCGCGAGGCGTACTCCAGGGCGACGGTCGCGCCCAGGCAGATGCCGCCGACATCATGGTCCTTGAGTCCCAGGCGGTTGGCGAAGGCATCTAGGAACTCTGCGTGCGAGGTCACGGTGAACGGCGGATCGCCGGCCGCCGTCTCGCCGCAGCCGGGCAGATCGGGGATCAACACTCGCCGGTTAACGCTGAACGCGGGGCCCCAGGTATGGAAGTTCTCGAGCGAGCCGATGAACCCGTGACACAGAAGCAGCGGCTGGCCCGATCCCTGGTCGAGGTACCGGACCCTCCGCTGCCCGACGTCGATGAACTGGATCTGCTGCGCGCTGACCGCGGTGCCTATTCCCCCGTATCGATCTGCGCGCGCTGCAGCCGGCCACTGTAATCGACGTAGATCGTTTTCCACTCCGTGAATTCGTCGAGAGCCACCGTACCGGCCTCGCGATGACCGTTGCCAGTGTTCTTCACGCCGCCGAAGGGCAGTTGGATCTCCGCACCGATGGTTGGCGCGTTGACGTAGACGATGCCGGACTGCATCTCGTCCATGGCGTGGAACGCCTTGCGCAGGTCGTTGGTGTAGATCGACATCGACAACCCGTACTGCGTGGAGTTCGCGACCTCGAGCGCCTCCTCGAGGTTGTTTACCGGCAGCACCAGCGTCGAGGGACCGAAGATCTCCTCCTGCGCCATACGCATGTCCTTCCGGCCGTCGGCAAAAATCGTCGGCCGGTAGAACCAGCCCTCGCTGCCGGCGAAGTCCCCACCATGCACCAACCGGGCGTGTTCCTTCTTGCCGATCTCCGTGTATTCGTGGACCTTCTTCAGCGCCGCCTCGTTGATCACCGGACCCATGTCGACGTCCGGCTGCAGCCCGTCGCCGACCTTCATCTTGGCGGCCCGCTCCTGCAGCAGATCGACGAAATCGCCGGCGACCTTCTTGTCGACGATCAGTCGCGACGCGGCCGTGCAGCGCTGGCCCGATGTTCCGAAGGCAGCCCAGAGCGCGCCATCAACGGCTAATGGCAGGTCGGCGTCATCGAGGACGACGATCGCGTTCTTGCCGCCGAGTTCGAGCCCCAGCCGCTTCAGATTGCGGCCCGCGATTTCCGCGATGTGCCGGCCGGCGTCGGTGGAGCCGGTAAACGAGATGCCCTGGACGCGCGGATCCTTGACGAGCACGTCGCCCACGTCCTTCCCGCTCCCGGTGACGAGGTTCAACACCCCGCCGGGCAGTCCCGCCTCCTCGAGGATCTCGACCAGCGTGGTCGCCACAATAGGTGTGTCCGATGCCGGCTTGAACACCACGGCGTTGCCCGCCATCACCGCCGGAAAGATCTTCCACGAGGGGATCGCCATCGGAAAATTCCAGGGTGTGATGCAGGCGACCACGCCGAGCGGAACCCGCACCGTCATCGCCCACTTGTTCCGAAGCTCCGACGGCACGGTCTCGCCATGCGGATGACGGCCGAGGCCGGCGGCGTACTTGCCCATGTCGATCGCTTCCTGGACGTCACCGCGTGCCTCTTTGAGGACTTTGCCCATCTCCTGCGTCATCAGCCGGGCCAGCTCTTCTTTGCGCGCCTCGATGATCAGGGCGGCCTTGAGGACGATCTCGCCTCGCGCCGGCGCCGGCGTGCGCCGCCAACCAGGAAACGCCTTTTGCGCCGCCTCCAGGGCGGCGTTGACGTCGTCGGCGTTGGACGCCTGCATCACGCCC
>VBEQ01000121.1 GCA_005881235.1 Chloroflexota bacterium
ATAGGCCTTGCGGCTGAGAAGGTCGATCACACCTTTGAAACCGGCCTCGTGCCCGATCGGGGACTGAATGGAGACCGGGCGAGGAGAAAATTCCTTGAAGGCGTCGACCACCCTCCAGTAGTCGGCGTTCTCCTTGTCCATTTTGTTGACGACGACCAGGGTCGGGAGGTCTCGGCTGCGGAGCTGCTGCCAGGCGAGTTCGGTGCCGACGACGACTCCCGTGCTCGCCCCCACCACCAGCAGCGCGCTCTCGGCCGCACGCAGCGCACCGTAGACATCACCGGCGAAGTCCTGGAACCCGGGCGTGTCGAGCAGGTTGATCTTGTGGTCGTGCCAGGTCACATGCGCGATCGCCGTGCCAATCGAGATCTTGCGCTTGATCTCTTCCGGCTCGAAGTCGAACGTCGTGTTCCCCGCGTCGGGGCGTCCCAGCCGGTCGACGGCCCCGCCCGCATAGAGCATTGCCTCGGCCAGGCTGGTCTTGCCATCGTGGCTGTGTCCGAGCAGCGCGACGTTGCGGATCCTCTCCGGGTCGACTCTGGCCATCGCTTCTCCCTTCAGAAGAGAGTGTAGATCGAAGCTCGACCTTAGTCGATCGGCGCGAGTGGAATGATCTCGACCGGCTCGCCGGCGCGCACCTCGGTTGTTCCCTGCGGGACGACGACGAGGCAATTGGCATCGGCCATCGAGCGAAGCACGTGCGAGCCCTGGTCGCCGGTCAGCCGGACACGGATCCGATCGGCATCGCGGCGTGCGACACCGCGGAAGTACTGCTCGAGGTGTGGGGGGTTCTGCAAGGTGTCGTCCGTGGTGGCCGTCAATCGTTGCCGCTCGAGGTCGGTGCGGCCCTGCATCTTCAAGATCGCGGGGCGGACGAACAGCTCGACGCCGACGAGCGATGAGACGGGGTTGCCGGGTAATCCGATGAGTGGCCGGCCATCGACCGTTCCCACCATGAGCGGCTTGCCGGGTCGGAGCGCGACCTGCCAGAAGTCGACGGCTCCTTGCTCTTCCAGGAGCGCGCGGACCAGGTCGTAGGCGCCCATCGAGACGCCACCCGTACTGACGATCAGGTCGGTTCGGGCGGCTGCCTGGAGCCGGGTCACGAGGTCCTCCCGGTCGTCGCGCGCCACCCCGGCATCGACGACCTCGGCCCCCGCTTCCTCGATCGCTGCCCGCAGGGTGTAGCGGTTGGTATTCGTGATCTGCCCGGGCCCGAGCGACTCCCCAGCGTCTCGCAACTCATCGCCGGTGGTGAGTAGCGTGACGCGCGGACGCCGGATCGTTCGAACGGTGGTGCGCCCGGTCGATGCCAGCACGCCCATCAGACCCGGGGTGACGATCCGGCCCCGTTCGGCGACGGTGTCGCCGCGGCGGATATCGCTGCCGGCGTGACGGACACTGGTGTCGGATTCGACCGCGGCGCGGATTTCGACGCGGCCGTCGCGCTCAACCGTGTCCTCGACGCGCACAACGGCGTCCGCACCCTCTGGCATGACCGCGCCCGTCATGATCCGCAGCGCTGTTAAGGGGCGCACCGACGTGGGGGGTGCGACGCCGGCCCGGATCTCGCCGAGGACCTCCAGGAGGACGGGTTTCGCGGCCGCTGCGGACCGCGTGTCGAGTGCGCGCACGGCATAGCCGTCCATGGCGGAATTCGTGAATGGTGGGACGTCGCGGTCGGAGGAGACGTCGCCGGCGAGCACGCGCCCACGGGCTTCCATCAGTGGGGTGTCCTGGGCGTCGAGGACCGTAACGCGGGAGAGGATCCGGTCGCGCGCCTGTGCGACCGTCAGAAGGGGAGGCTTCTGCGGGTTACCGATCGTTCCAGTGACTGTTTTCGAACTCGGGCCCGCCGCCCTCGCCGTCGGTGACGACGTTCTGGTGGAAACGGGCCGCGACCATCTGATAAGCCATGGCACGTGGGATTCCGAGTTTGGTGAGGGCCTTGACCTCGTCGGCCATGACCTTGTCGCGCGCGGCCTCGATGGCGGCGATCACGTCATCGATCGCAGTGCGCACCTTGGTGGCGCCGCTCGCGCCGTTTTCGCCAGCGAGCTCCGAGGGGACCTCGCTTTGTGGTTCCTTGCCGGCTTTCGTCGTCTTGGCGTCTTTGGTCTCTTTGGCCATGGAATGTTTCACCTTACCACTGGATCGAACTCAGGCGGAGACGGTCAAACGGGCCGGCTCGCGACTAGCTTGTACCCGTTCCATCGTGAATGGAAACGTCTCCTTGGCCAGCCGATTGCCGGCAGGGTCGTTGAATTGCAGACCCATGAAGGCAGTGCTACGGTCAGCAACGTGAATCGGGCGGCGCGCTTGCATCGGCTACTTGTGATCCTGTCCATGGCGACTGCCCGCCCCGGGATCCGAGCCGTCGATCTTGCCGCCACCCTGAAGGTCAGTTCTCGGACAGTTTTTCGAGACCTGGCCGAGTTGCAGCGCCTGGGCTTCCCTGTCGCTTTCGGCAACGGATACCCGGCACAGCAAGAGCTCTTCCGGGGCCGGCGCCGCCAGGAGATGTCGCAGGTACTCGCGGATCTGGTCGAGCAGCAGCTCGAGGTCGTTCGCCGGAAGTTGCCGGCAGACGAGGCCGAGCAGGTGGTGAACGAGGCGATTCGGTACCTGCCCATGGAGGCCGCCGAGGCGGTTACGCGAGCCCTGGCAAAAGCCGCGCGCCGGTAGATTTACAATTGCCGCACGGTCGGCTAGCTCAGCTGGTTAGAGCGCTTGGTTCACATCCAAGAGGTCGAGGGTTCGAGTCCCCCGCCGACCAAATCCCAACCCCAAGCTCGACCGTTCGCGCGCGCCTCAGGCTCAACCGCACCTGATAATGCGAGGGGTTGATAAGTGGATAGTGGGGGTATAAACTAGGAACCCATCAACGACCCACAAGGGAGGGTTCTAACAGCATGGCGCATGTCGAGAAATCAATTGAAGTTGACAAACCAATCGACCAGGTCTACGCCCAGTGGACGCAGTTCGAGGAGTTCCCCAAGTTCATGGAGAACGTCGAAGAGGTTCGCCAGCTCGACGACAAGCACCTGGAATGGAAAGCCAAGGTGGCGGGCACCGAGCGGCAGTGGAAAGCCGAGATCGTCGAGCAGCAGCCAAATCGGGTGATCGCCTGGCGCGCGACGACTGGTGAAAAGAACGCGGGGAAGGTCGAGTTCGAACCCGTCAACGGGCACACGAAAGTGAAGCTCGCCATCGACTACGATCCACCGAAGGGCGCAGCCGGGGAGATTGCCGACACGCTGGTGCAGGCGACCCCGCGAAGCGTCGAGAACGATCTCAAGCGCTTCAAGGAGTTCATCGAGCACCGTCCCGCACCGACGGGCAAGTGGTCCGGTGAGATCCGTTCGGGCCAGGTCAAGAAATAACCTGCGTCGGTTTCCCTCCGCGAGCGGCCGCCTTCGGGCGGCCGCTTTTTTCGTTTGAGTGACCTCAATGTTTGGTAGACTTACGAGCGCCTTCCTGCTCCGCTGCCGCCACGTGGCCATAGCCGGGGCAAATCCCATAGGAAAGGAGATTGCGTTTGTCAGCGTACGAGCTCATGTACATCGTCAAGCCAGACCTTGACGATCAAGCGGTTCAGCAGGAGATCGAGAAAGTCGGCCAGCTGATCCAGACCAATGGGGGCCAGGTGAAGAAGGTCACCCCTTGGGGCAAGCGCCGCCTGGCGTACACCGTCAAGGACAACCGGGAAGGGCATTACGTCGTCGCGGAGTTCGACCTCGATCAGGGAAAAATCCAGGAGGTCGAGCGCGTTCTGAAGATTTCCGACAGCGTCTTCCGTCATTTACTGGTTCGACAAGATGAGGGGAAATCATGAACCTGAACAAAGTGATGCTCATCGGCCGGCTGACTCGCGATCCGGAAATGCGCTACACGCCGAGCGGGTCACCGGTGACCAGCTTCTCGCTGGCGACCAACCGCTACGGCCAGACCACCGACGGAGAGAAGAAGGAGTACACCGACTACCACAACGTGGTGGTTTGGAACATCGGCAAGCGCAACCTGGCCGAGATAGCTGGCCAGTATCTCCATAAGGGAAGCCTGGTTTACGTCGAGGGCCGGCTGCAGACCCGTTCCTGGGAAGGCCAGGACGGCCAGAAGCGCAAGACCACCGAGGTGAACGCGACCGAAATCCAATTCCTCGAACCGCGCAGCCAGTCGCAGCCACAGGCGGCGGCGGCCGAGCCGGTCGAGACGGCGGTTGCCGCGGCGCCGGGCCATCACGAGGAGCCCTCGCGTGACGTCGACCCGGAAGACATTCCCTTCTAAAGGAGCGGTTGATCAGACACCATGCCACCACCGACCGATAAGCGGGACCGCAAGCCCCACAAGAAGATTTGCAACTTCTGTGTGGAGAAGGTCCACCTCATCGACTACAAGGAGGTCTCCCGGCTTCGCCGCTTCGTTAGCGAGCGAGGCAAGATCCTGCCCCGTCGCGTCACGGGAACCTGCGCTCGTCACCAGCGGCGCCTCGCGGTCGCGCTCAAGCGCGCCCGTCACGTCGCCCTGCTCCCTTACACGGCCGACCAGCGTTAATTCAGGCCGTATACTTCGCGGTAGTTGCGTCTCCCGCGCCTCCCGGCCGTGCTCGCGGCCGGGGTCGTCTTGCTCACGTCCATCCCAACGGCTCGGGCAGCGGCTGCGGAGCCTACATTCGTCGTGCCCTCGCCCTACGTGATCGCAATCGACCCGGGGCACGGCGGCAGCCCCACCAGCGATCCCACCCAGCTCTGGGATCCGGGCGTGGTGGTCGGCAGCATCATGGAGAAGGACATCACGCTCGACCTGGCCCTGCGGCTGCGCACGCTGCTGCAGCGCGAGCGCGTCAAGGTGGTGCTGACTCGCAGCAGCGATCAGTACGTCGAGATCTCGGAGCGATGGAACCGAGCCCATGCGGTTGGTGCCCGGATGTTCGTCAGCCTGCACGTCAATGCCTACGACGGCGATTCGACGATCAACGGCCTCGCCATCTTTTACCCGAAGCCCGACAGTTTCTCGTTCGCCCAGGCGATTGACGCGGGGCTCGCCCAGACCCTCAAGCGCTTTCAAATCGCCGACGACGGCGTGGCCATCAAGCCGGAACTGTGGGTTCGTACCGACGTCCCGACCGTCACGGTGGAGCCGGCGTATCTGACCAATCCGCGGGAGCGGGGTCTGCTGCTCCAGGACGACTTCCGGGACGCGATCGCGATGGGGGTTTTCCAGGGGATGCTCGCCGCCGATCCGGAAATTGAAGAGACCAAGGTGCAGCTGGCGCACACCGAAGCTGCCGCCACCGCGCAGCGCCTGGCCGCGGAGTCCGCGTCCGCCGATGCGGCCCGTACAGCCACGGCGACGCGGTGGGGGCTCATCATCGGCGGGCTTGCGGTGCTCTTCGTCGTGATGCGGGCGGCGATCCGACGTCAGTCGCGCCTGCCGCAGCCGCCGGCCTATCGCCGCCGGACCTACCGACGGCGCCGATCGGTCTCGCGACGGTATTGATCGGCCGTGATCCGCGGGGGACGCTAAGCTAGGGCGCATGATTCAGCCCCCCCAGTTGCGGATTCCCGGACCGACCCCCGTTCCCGATCGCGTACAGCGGGCAATGGCGGCCCCGATGATCAACCACCGTGGCCCCGAGTTCAGGGCGCTCCTCCCCGAGCTGGAAGCCGGGCTGCGCTGGGCCTTCCAGACCGAGAACGACATGCTGATCTTTCCGGCGAGCGGCACCGGCGGCTTGGAGAGCGCCGTCGCCAACGTCGTCTCGCCGGGCGAGCGCGTGCTCGCGGTCACGATCGGCGCCTTTGGTGATCGCTTTGCCGATCTGGCC
>VBEQ01000122.1 GCA_005881235.1 Chloroflexota bacterium
CGTGTTGGTAGCGTCGTAACCGAGCCGGCTCATCAGGGGATCGAAAACGCTCGCCCGGTCACCTGGGAAGAGATCGACCGCCGCTCGGTACGCCGCGAAGCTGATCGCCGTGTTGATGTTGGCCAGCGTGCGCTCTCCGGCTGGCCGGCGGAGAGCGCCGCCGAATCGGGTCCCGACCGCGTGATGGTCGTAGGCGGCCCAGGCGTCAAAGATGCAGGTGTGGACGATGGCAAGGGCGCGCGCGACCATCGGCGGACCGAGCTTCGAATCCCGAACTCCCTGCAACGCCGCCGCGTTCCACAGCAGAACGACGCTGTCGCCGGAGGCTAACACGCCAAGCGGCAGACCACTCAGCGCTGGGGTAGCCGCCGCCAGGGCCCCCCACTTGAGCACGGTTCGGCGAGTAATGCGAAGCGGTTCTCGCTCGCTCATGACCTAATGGATCGTGACCTGGCCCTCCAGCAGAATCTCATGGAAAGTCATCCCTGAGATGACCAGCGTAGCCGTGGTGCCGGGGCCTCCGGCCTTTACCGTAAATGTGAAGTCCTGGCTAGGTCCGGCTCCGAGTCCGGTCACAACCGCCGTGCCCTTCAACACGGCAGTGCCGCCCGACACGTGCACCGAATTGACTTTTCCGGTGACGTACATTGCGTTGACTTCGAACGCCCCGCTCTCGGGAGCGCCAGAGGCCGTCGTCGGTGCCAGCGCTAGACATTCGAACGCCCCGCTCTGCCCGTTGGCGTGGAAGGCGAGCACCGTGGTCACGGGTATGTACGCCGGGGCGCCGGTCCCGCCCTCGATGATCGTCTTGCCACCTCCCAACACCTGGTGGACGCCACCGGTCTCTTCGCCGGCAGCGACTCGCGGAGCGGCTGAGCCGATCAGAGCGGCCGCTAGTAGCGCCGCCCCAGCCCCGACCCAGAACCTCCGCAATCCGGCGCTGCTCAAGGGACCGCGTTGCTCGGTAACTCGAAGATTGCCCACCATGTCATTTCCCTCCTATCCTCTTAGGCTCGCCTCAAGTGGGGAGACGCCGAACGGCGCCTCCCTATTTCGTCTTTGCGACGCTCGGTGAGCTAGTCTTCCTGTTCCCCGTGCAGCGCGTGGAACAAGGTGCGATTCGAGTGTTTGCCAACAGTTGGCGTCGCCGGCATGAAGAAGTTCACGAACCCTCTGGACCCATTGGTCCCCTCATCGACCGACGGCGGGGTGCCATTCAGGTGGCAGCTGACGAAAAGAACCCCATCGAGTCCATCTGAGTACTTGATGTGAAGGACTGCCAGCCCGGCGCGCGTATCTTCTAGGCGGCCGATGTGGTCGCGTAGCGGCGTGCCGGCGAGGGTGCCCGGCGCCCGAACCCAGCTGACGAGTTCGGTCACGCGATACGTGCCGCTGCCCCCTACGACAGGGTTGTCGCTATCCCAGGTCCCTCCCCCGGTTACATCGCGGGAGTGTCCGGGCCTGAAGGTTCCACTGCCCGTCAAATTGAGCATGGTCTCACCCTCCGAACTGGCCGTATCCTCTCCGCCAGCTCTGATATCGGGAGGGGTCAACTCAACCAGGTCCCACCGGATGCGGCCCCCATTTCCTTTGTCGGCAAACGCTGTCGAGGGGACTCCTAGCGCACCGAGGGCGCCCACCGCCGCCGCGCCTTTGATGATCTGTCGTCGGGTAATCTTCGGGTTCGTCATGGCTACCCTCCTTGCCAGAACAACCGATCCTGCTGAGCGCTCGGCCCACTCCGAGCGCCTTCACCCTAGGCGGCTTTAAGTGGTCCGTCAAGAGAATTTACCGGTTATAAGGATCCTCAGACTGCAGAGGTCGAGCCGGCTTCCCGAGAGTCCAGAGTCCGATTTCCTCGCTCCGATACGATCGAAAGTCCATGGCAGCTGACTGGCTCCTGCTCGATGGGTCGAGCCTCATGTTCCGTGCGTTCTTCGGAATTCCGGTCGGCGCCTTCAAGGCACCGGATGGCCAGCCGGTGAACGCGGTGCGGGGATTCCTCGACATGCTGGCCCGGCTCGTCACCGACCGTAAGCCGAAGGCGCTGGTTGTCGCCACCGATGAAGACTGGCGGCCGGCGTTTCGGGTGAAGGTAATCGCAAGCTACAAGACGGCACGCCTTGAACGCGGCGCGATGCCCGCCGAGCTCCAACCTCAGGAACCGATCATCTGGGCAGTTCTGAAGGCGATTGGTGTGGAAGTGATGGGTGCCGCCGGGTTCGAGGCCGAAGACGTGATCGCCTCGTTGCTGCCGAAGATCACCGGAACGGTCGAGATCGTGACCGGCGACCGCGACCTCTTTTCGCTGGTGCGCGATCCGGACGTGACCGTGCTCTACACGCAGAAGGGGATTGGCAATCTGTTGATCGTCGATGAGGCCGAGGTCGAGCGCCGCTACGGCATCCCGGGTCGTTCGTACGGCGACTACGCGGTCCTGCGCGGCGATCCATCGGACGGACTGCCGGGCGTTCCCGGGGTGGGGGAGAAGACCGCGGCGCAGCTGGTGCGTCGCTTCAAGGTCGCGTCGGTGTCCCGGTAGGTATCGCGCCCGTCCCCAAACCGAACGGCGTACGGCCGGCCACACCGAGGGACCCGCAGGCGCTCGCAAAACTGGGTGAGACCTACGGCGTCGGCTCGTCCATCGACCGCCTGGTCCGTGCCCTGGCCGGACCGCCGACCGCCATCGGTCGGAATCGCTGATACGCTTGGCACGTGATCGATCCCAAGCACCGCGTCACGATCGAATACTGCGTTCCCTGAAACTACCTGGAACAAGCCGTCGGTCTGACGGTTGAGATCCTCGGGGCTTGGGCCCCGGTGATGATCGACGTGTCCCTGCGCACGGGAAGTAAGGGGCGCTTCGAGGTGACGCTCGACGACCAGCTGATCTTCAGCAAGCTGAAGTTGCATCGGTTTCCGAAGCCGGGCGAGATCCTCAAGCTCGCCGAGCCGGTGCTCGGACCGCCGATCGCCTGGCGCTAGCGCACAATTCACTCGTCCGCCGTCCACTTCCATACCTGCTCGCGCTGCTGCTGGCGGCCGCGGCCTTCCAGTACTTCCGGCCGCTCCCGGTGACCGCGGCAACCCCGGTCGTCCCGGCGGTGGAGCACGTTGGAACCGCGCCGGCGTTGCCCTGGCCGGCGCAGGGCGAAGCGGCCCTCCTCGTCGACGGCCTCGGCGAAGTCGAGAGCTCCGGCGGGCGATCCCCGGTGCCAATGGCCAGCACCGCCAAGATGATGACCGCGCTCATCGTGCTGGAAGATCATCCGCTCGCCCTGAACGAAGCTGGGCCCACCATCACAGTGACGCGAGCCGATGTCAGCACCTTTTACGCCAAACGAAGTCAGGGTGAGTCTGTCCTCCCGGTGGTGGCGGGAGAGCAACTCAGTGAGTACCAGTTACTGCAGGGGGTGCTCCTGCCATCCGCGAGTAACTTCGCCGAGTTGCTGGCAACCTGGGACCTCGGCGCTGTGCCTGCCTTTGTCGGCCGGATGAATGTCAAAGCGGCGGCCCTGGGGATGAGCGCGACCCACTACGCCGATGTCAGCGGCTTCTCACCGTTGAGCGTCAGCATCCCGTCGGACTTGATCAAGCTTGGCCAGACGGCGATGTTGCAGCCGGTTTTCGCGCAGATCGTTGCCCAGTCGCAGGCCACCCTTCCGGTTGCGGGCGTCGTCCACAATCTCGATACCCTCCTCGGCCAGGGGGGCGTGGTCGGGATCAAGACCGGGCACACCGACCAGGCAGGGGGATGCTTCGTCGTGGCGGCCGACCTGACCGTCGATGGTATCGCGGCGCGCGTCTACGGCGCCGTGCTGGGCCAGCCCAATGCTCTCGCGGGCGCTTTTGCGGCGACACGCGCGTTGCTGCCGGCCCTGGTCTCGGCGCTGCATGCGCATTCGCTCGTCCGCCGCGACGATGTCATCGGCCGCTATCGCACGCCCTGGGACGAAGCGGGCGCCATCGTGGCGAGCCAGTCGGTTACGTGGCTTCTGCTCGACGGCACCGTCGTCACCCGCCAGGTAAAGCTCGACGACCTACCGGCGACGCTGCCGGCGGGAACACGAGTCGGCACGCTGCTCCTTACGGCCGGCACGCGCCACGCCGAAGTTCCGCTGGTCACGGCAGCAGCCATCCAGGGCCCCGGCGCGGGCTGGCGACTGACGCGTGGATTTTAGGAAGGATGGCCCCAGGTCGGCGGCTTCAGGTCGATGCCATCGGGGATGAATAGCAGGCCATCGGTCCGTCCGCGGTGATCGTCGACGCCGTATTGCCAGACGATCTTGTTCGCCGTTGGATCGATGACGATTACCCGGTTGCGAAAGTCGTCGTTGAGCGCGATGTCCCCGTTCCCGAGGGAGATCGCGAGCGACGGATGGTCCAGCATACCCGCGCCTGAGCGAGGCGCATAGCGCCAGACGGGCTGCCCCTGCCGGGTCATGATCAAAGAAATCGCCTGACGGCGCCGACGGTTTGGCAATAGGAAATCGCCTCGAGACCGGTGCGGTTTGCTACTGTGAAACCGAGGGCTCGACCACCATGGGATTCACGAGCAAGCCTGTCAGGGTCATCGAAATACCGGAACCGACGTCGGAGCCGCTCCTTGCGCCCGAGACCGAGCCGCAGCGGACCGAGAGGGAAGAAGAGGTTCCGGTCACAACTCCGGCATGATCCCCGCCGTGGGTTACCGCTTCTGGCGGGTGGACCCGGACGATGCCTGGACGCGCGGCCGGCTCCAATCACCGGTGGCGGAGACGTTGTGGCCGACGCTGGCGCGGCTCGACGCCGAGTGCCAAACGCGCCCGGGTCTTCGCCTCGCGCGCGCCGGACTGCACCGGCACGACGATGAGCGGAGGTCACCCGAGCCGGCGTGCAGCTGCGGCATCTATGCCTACCACGACATCGCGCCGATGACCCGCGCCTTGCGCGAGGAGCCCTATATGTTCGGTGGTGCCGTGTTGTGCTGGGGAAGGATCGTGATCCACCCCGAGGGCCTGCGCGCGCAACACGCCCGGCCGCTGGCGCTTTGCCGGCCGGAAAGCCCGAGCGTGCAGCAACGGACCGCCGTCCTGCTTCGAGAGGTCACGCGAGAGTACGCGATCCCGCTGCTCGAGCTCCGCGATCTGGTCGCCTACGCGAGCGAGTTTGGCGCCAGCTACAAACCGGAGCCGATCCCGCCGTCGCGGCACGGCCTGGGGCGGGTCAGAGACGCCTTCTCCTGGCGTCAGATGCGTCGGCGCCTGGGCAAAGCGTTCGGCGGCTGACGGCCAGACGCCTAGCGGCCCTCGTTCACCTCGTACAGCTCGTGCGCCGGATGGCCGGCCTTCTCGTGCACGGCGGCCACCGCCGCCTTGTTCGGGCCCGTGGCCAGACAGAAGACCTTTCCCGCCTTGGAGTCCAGCCAGTAGCGCGTGTACTCAACCCCGGTACCCTTCTGGGCTTCGACATCTCTCTGATGGGCTTCGGCGAGCTGCTCCGGCGTGACGTGCATCCCCTCGTGGACGTCCATGAATGTCGGCATGCCTTTCCTCCTCATCGGTGTAATCCCGCGACTCTGACTATGGTAGCTTCACGAGTCGGCATGAGCCGGCTGACCTGAATGCGTGACGGCGCGGACGTCATCGTCGTCGGCGCCGGCCTCGCCGGACTGGTCGCCACGGCAGAGCTCGCGGATGCGGGCCGCCGCGTGATCCTGCTCGAACAGGAGCCCGCACCGTGGTTGGGCGGGCAGGCCTTCTGGTCGTTCGGCGGCCTCTTTCTCGTCAACTCGCCCGAACAGCGCCGGCTTGGGGTGCGCGACTCGCAGGAGCGGGCGCGACAGGACTGGATGGTCACGGCCGGGTTCGATCGGCCCGAAGACCAATGGCCCCGCAAGTGGGCCGAGGCCTACATCGCCTTCGCCGCCGGCGAGAAACGATCGTGGCTGCGCTCGAAGGGAATGCATTTCTTTCCGATCGTCGGCTGGGCGGAGCGAGGTGGCTCCATTCCCGGTGGTCCGGGGAATTCCGTGCCGCGCTTCCACGTGACGTGGGGGACGGGTCCAGGGGTGGTGGCGCCCTTTGAGCGGCGCGTCCGCGAGGCCGCGGCCCGCGGCCTGGTCAGCATCAAGTTCCGCCACCGCGTCGACGCCCTCATGCTGAGCGGCGGGGCGGTCGATGGCGTGCAGGGCGCCGTCCTCGAACCGAGCGCGGTGGACCGAGGTCGACCGAGCTCGCGCCTGCCGGTTGGCGAATTCGAGTTCCAGGCGGACGCGGTGATCGTGACCTCGGGTGGACTCGGCGGGAATCACGGGCTGGTCCGCACGAATTGGCCCGCGCGCCTTGGCGCTCCGCCGCAGCAGATGCTGAGCGGTGTGCCCGCCCACGTCGATGGCCGGATGCTCGCCATCACCGAACGCGCGGGTGGCGCGTTCATCAACCGCGATCGCATGTGGCACTACGTGGAAGGGGTCCAGAACTGGAGCCCGATCTGGCCGGATCACGGGATCCGGATCCTGCCCGGGCCGTCGTCGATGTGGTTCGACGCGCTCGGAAATCGCCTGCCCGCGCCGCTCTTCCCCGGCTTCGACACGCTCGGCACGCTCGAGCATTTGCGAAGGACGGGCTTCGACTATTCATGGTTTGTCCTGACGCAGCGCATCATCAAGCGCGAGTTCGCGCTCTCCGGGTCCGAGCAGAACCCCGACCTGACGAACAAGGACGTGCGCCTGCTGCTACAGCGGGTCATCTCGAAGTCCGGACCAGCGCCGGTCGAAGCCTTCAAGGAACGTGGCGCCGACTTCGTCGTGTCGAGCAACCTCGGCGACCTGGTCCGTCGGATGAACGCGCTGACCGACGAGCCGCGCCTCGATCCGGTCGCCTTGGAACGCGAAATCGCCGCCCGCGACCGGGAGGTCAATAACGGAATGACCAAGGACGCGCAGATCATCGCGATTCGGACGGCCCGACGTTATCTTGGCGACCGGCTCATCCGGGTCGCGACGCCGCATCGACTCCTGGATCCAGCCGCGGGGCCGCTGATTGGGGTTCGACTACGAATCCTGACGCGCAAGACGCTGGGCGGCCTTCAGACCGACCTGTCGGGACGCGTTCTGCGATCCGACGGAACGCCCCTACCAGGCCTCTACGCGGCGGGCGAGGTCGCCGGCTTCGGCGGAGGAGGGATGCACGGATACCGATCGCTCGAAGGCACGTTCCTGGGCGGCTGCCTGTTCTCCGGGCGCGTCGCGGGCCGTGCGGTCGCCGCCATCCTGGGCGGATCGACGGGCTGAGTTGTTTACCACGGTTCAGGTGCTCGGGGTTGCCTGCGATCCTCCCCCGATTCTCGTCAAGGCCTCGTCCCGCTGAGAGAACAGGGCCGTGCGCAAGTCCCGCAGGGCCCGGACAGCGTCACCGCTGAAGGCTGGTCCGTGCATGCACGCCAGCACGCCAGGCTGCAATGCTTCCAGGCGATCAAAAACGTGTGCCGTGTGCTCGCTCACGGGGATATAGGTGGGCAATTGTTTGTGAGAGGCCATCGTGCGTTCAACCATATCGCCGCTGGTCATCGAGGTCTTCTCGCCGAGCTGGGTGAAAAGGTCGCTTGCCATCAGCGTTCCGGTTGTCTCCTCGAACGCCAGGATAGCGTCCCAGCAGTGGGGGACCTGCGGGGTGATCAGGAATCGCAGCTTGTGCCGTCCAAGATCGAGCACCTCACCGTCGCCCATGGTCTTGGCCGGACGGATCGCAAAGTCGTTGACATTGACCGCGACACCGAGCTCGCTATGGACGGGTTCGGCATGCGGAGCTATTTGGAGAAACTCATTGAGCGCTCCGGACTCGTCCGCTTCCAGGTGCGACCAGGAAATGTACCGCAGGTGGGTCGGATCGATCACCTGACGGACCGCCTCCAGGGTCAAGGGAAAGAGCAGTCGCTGCCCGGTGTGAAATAGCAGCGGTTTCTCATCGGCGATCAAGAACTGGTTGAAGGTGATGTTGGCTTCCGGGATAAAGGTTGCGATGCGGAAGATACCGTCAGCGATTTCGTGCACATCGGCCATTTGCTGTCCCTCCTAGCGAGCTGCTGATCGTCGGTTCAACCACGTCACGATGACTTCGGTGATGAGTCGCGCGGCGGCCTCGGTCGAAAGGCCGGACCGCGTTAGCGACCGCCAAACGCCGAAATCGGTCAGGGCCAGCGCCGCATCCAGAGCGTGGCGCCGCCGACCCAGCGGCCCGAGGGTCTCGTCCACGAGAGCCTTCAGTCCAGCCTCGCGACGGCTGAGGATGGTATCGAGAACCGGGAGTTGGTAGCGGTCGATGGCCGCTCTAGGAGTCCAGGGGGCTGTTCGCCCATAGAAGGCAAAGAGCTCCCTCACGAATTGGCCGATACGCTCCTCAGGGCGAGCCAGCCCAACCAGAATGCTGGGTCCGGGAGGCCTCGTGCGGAGCGCATTCTCGGAGGTACACGCCGGCACCAGTTGATCAAGGCTGGGAAAGTGCCGGTATACCGTGCCGAGCGCGACGTCGGCGCGCTTCGCAATGTCGGGCCAGCTTGTGCCCAGGACGCCTTTTTCGGCATGGAGGGCGATGGCGGCGTCCACGATCCGCTTGCGCGTCTCCTCATTCGCGGCGGCCCGGCGGGTCATTCGGTAGGTCCTCGGCGCCATGATTAATTAGATGAACGCTACATCCAATATTAGAGCCCTGTCAAGCGAGTACGGTCGACTCGAGGGGCTGGAGTTCAGCGGCCTGGGGTCTAGAGGACGAGAGCCATCGGGCTCTGCAGAAGGCGCTTGACTTCCTGCAGGAACTGGGCGGCCGTTACCCCATAGAAGACCCGATGGTCGACGGAGAGGGTGACGCGCATCCGCTTGCCGGGGACGATCTGGCCGTCCTTCACCACGGGCTTGTCCTCGATCGCGCCGATCGCCAGGATGCCGGAGTCCGGTGGATTGATGATGGCGGTGAACTGGTCGACGTCGTACATGCCGAGGTTCGAGATGCTGAAGGTGTTGCCCATGTAGTCCTGCGCTGAGGCCTTGTTGGTGCGAGCACGCTCGATCAGCTGCCTGGACTCTTTGGCGATGTCTTTGAGCGACTTCTGGTCGGCGTTCCGCAGCACCGGCACGATCAGGCGATCGGGAAGACCAACCGCGATTCCGATGTTGATGTCGCGCTTACGCTCGATGCGGCCGTCGGCCCACGAGGCGTTGACCTCGGGAAATTTCGTCAGTGCCATGGCCACGGCCTTGACGATCAGGTCGTTGAGGCTGATCGCCTCCGACTTGTCGACCGCCTCGTTGAACATCTGGCGAAGGCGGACGGCGTCGTCCATCGCGATCTCCGAGGTGACGTAGAAGTGCGGCGCCGAGAATGCGCTCTGGGCGAGGCGCATCGCCACCGTCGTCTGCAGCTTGGAGAGCTCGACCACCTCGACCTCGCCGGTGGGACGCGCGGTCGGCTGGCGCGCCTCACGCGTGGGAGCGGCGGCGGCCGGCGCTTGGGTCTGTTGCTGGGCGGCGGCCTCGACGTCCTCTTTGGTGATCCGGCCGCCGGGGCCAGACCCCTGCACGCGGCGGAGGTCGACGCCGTGTTCTTCGGCGAGGCGCCGGGCAACCGGGGAGACCCGCTGGCGCTCGCCATCCTCTTGCTCGCCTGGACGCCGGATCACATTGAGGGCAGCCTGCGCGGCCGCACCGACTTCGGTTCGGTCATCCGGGCCGCCGTGCGGGTACTGTTCGCCGCCGGCGTCGGCCGCAGTCTGGGCAGTGGCGGCCACCGCTTTATCGGCCTGGGCGACGTGCGCCTCCGGCTTGCTGGCCTGTGGTTTCGGAGCATCGGTGGTGGCCGGGCGGGGGCCTTCCTTTGGCTCGGCGGCCTCGGCCTGACCCTGCGGCGCCGGTGCCTTGTCCGCAGGCGCAGCCGTACTGCCATCGCCGATCTCGGCGATCACCGCTCCGATGGGCGCGCTTTCACCCTCGGGGACGACGATCTTGCTCAGCTTTCCGGTGGCGTAGGCCTCGACCTCGATGTTGGCCTTGTCGCTCTCGATCTCGACGAGCGGTTCGCCTTTTTGGACCTGGTCACCCTCTTTCTTCAGCCAGCGCAGGATCTTGCCGGTCTCCATCGAGTCCGACAGCCGCGGCATCTGGACGCTGGCCATTAGTTCTTTCCGAGCAGTGCTC
>VBEQ01000144.1 GCA_005881235.1 Chloroflexota bacterium
CGCGCGCCACGGCCACGCGCTGCCGCTGGCCGATGGAGAGCTGGTAGGGTCGCTGCCGCAGTTTGTCGCCGAGTCCGATGCGCCGCAGCAGTTCCTGGGCGTAGGCGACCGCCTCATGATTCCGTTTCACCGCGCCCACCATGACGTTTTCGAGTGTGCTCAGGTAGTTGATCAAGAAGTGTTGCTGGAAGACGAAGCCGAAGCGCTGGCGGCGCAGGCGAATCAGGCCGGGCGTCGAGATGTCATCGTAGTCATGGCCGTCGAAGGCCACTGACCCGCGCGTCGGCCGCTTCAGGCCGGAGAGGAGATACATCAGCGAGCTCTTCCCCGATCCCGACGGGCCGATCAGCCCCACGAAGCTGCCGTGCTCGACGGATAGCGAAACGGTATCGACGGCGTGGGCGACGCTCCCGCCGGTCCGGTAGTCGAGCGCGAGATCCTGAGCGCTGAGCATCTCAGTCCCTCCGCTCGATGATCGAAATGGGGTCGAGGCGCAGCAATTGCCAGGCGACCGTTCCCATGCCGAAGAGAAAGACCATCAACGGGATGGGCAGCGTATGCAACGCGAGCACATTCCAATCGAAGATGTTCATCAGCAGGCCGTGCGGCACCATGAAGCTCATGTTGAACCAACTGAGTACGGCCACCCCGAGGCCGACGCCGAGAATCCAGGCCGCGATGGTGACGCCCAATGATTCCCAGGCGACCCGCAGGATCAGGCCCCAGCGGCTGTATCCCACCGCCGCGAGGAGTCCGAACTCGTTCATTCGCTGACGGAAGAAGAGGTTGTTGAGCAATCCGACCACGAGCGCGAGGACGATTGTCACCAACAGGATCAGGAAATGGTTGATGGTGTCGAGGTTGGCGATCAGGCTGTCGATCTTCCCCTTGATGTACGGCCAGTCGAACATGCGGAAGGCGGTATCGCCGATCAGCGCCTGCACCTGGTCGTGGACGGCCTGCTCGTGCCCAGGCTGCGGGACGACCACCAGGCCCTGGTAGCGGCGCTCAAAGAGATAGTGCTGCGTCATGTAGTCGAGCGGGATGACACCCAGGCGGGTCGGTCCGCGGATGATACCGACGACCGTGAAGGTGTCGGGGAGACGGTCGAGCTCGTCGATCGCGTTTCCGAGGTGTCCGCCAACCCAAACGTGACGCGAGCGAGCGATCTCTTCGGAGATCGCGATTTCGTTCGCATCAGCCTTTGGCAGCCGGCCGGCGATGACGCGGTCGTCATACAGCGTCAGAAGCTGGGCCATGCCCGGTTGGTCGAGTCCGTAGAGGTCGAACTGGGCGTTGCCCGCGAGCAGATTGATGTCGAGGTTCGAGTAGGCATCGCGCTTGACAAAGGCGGTGCCCGGGATGCGGGCGCTGTCGGCAACGAGCTTGTCGAGGCCGGGCTGCGCGGACTGGATCGAGTCCAGGCTCGTCGTCAGACGGTCGAGGGCACCCTTGAACTGGTCGATGGTTGCGCTCGGCGAGGGTGGGATCGGGATATCCGCGACGCTGCGGCCGGCGGCGTTAACGTTGGCGGCGTCACGGTTCATCGCCTGCAGCGATTGCTGGAGGCCGGCGGCATCCGACGAGGCATTGCTCACGGCCGATTGCAACCGCCCGAGCTGCGCGGCGTCCGGCAGGATCGACTGCAGCCAGGTCTGGTGCTGCTGCACGTAGGTGATCAACGGACGCGGGTCGTTGGGATTCTGCGTCAGTGTTCGCACCAGGTCCTCGAAGGCTTTCTCCTCTGACTGCAGGCGCTGGACCCGAACGATGAGATCGCCCAGCGGAACCAGATCGCCGCGGAGCCGCGCGGCATAGTAGCGGGCGTTGGCGGCGTCGACCTGGAGCTGCTGGACGGCTGGAAGCTGCGCGCGCACCTGGGCCGGCAGGGCGACGACGGCGTTGTAGTAGGAGGAGATTCCGCCGGGACCGTCGAGCGCATCGACCTGGAGCTGTACCTCGTGCAGGCGGGTGAGCGAATCCTGCAGCGGATTCGCCAGGTCCTGGTCCCGGGTCGCCCGCGGGGCGACGAGGATCAGCTTCTGATAGCTGCCGAAGGTGGCGTAGGCCGTCTCACGGGCGGAGGCGAGCAGCGAGTCGGTGACCACGACGCCCAGGATCGCCAGCGCCAGGATGCCGATGACCGGCAGCACCTTGCGCTTGTTTCGGAAGTAGAAGTGCCATAGCGAGAGCGGATTTTCCATGCACGCCGTTCCCATGATAGGGGGCGCGCATTACCCAACCTTAGAATGGGTTCGCTTTGCCGGAGCTGGTGGATTTCTATCGCACCGACGACCTGCTGACCGAGGAGGAGCGACTCGTCCGCTCGACCGTGGGTCGCTTCGTCGACCAGCGGTTCCTCCCCAGCATTGCCGAGCACTATGAACGGGCGACCTTCCCGATGGAAATCGTGCCCGAGCTGGCCAAACTCGGCGTCTTCGGTATGCACCTGCACGGCTATGGCGCCGCGGGGATGAGCAACGTGATGTATGGACTCGCCTGCCAGGAACTGGAGCGTGGCGACAGCGGGCTGCGCAGCTTCGTCTCGGTGCAGGGCTCGCTCTGCATGTTCCCGATCCATCGTTATGGATCGGAGGAGCAGAAGCAGCGCTGGCTGCCGAAGATGGCAGCCGGCGAGGTGATCGGGTGCTTCGGGCTGACCGAGCCGGAGTTTGGTTCCAACCCGGCCGGAATGGCGACGCGGGCCCGTCGCGAAGGCAAGGACTGGATCCTCAACGGCACCAAACGCTGGATCACGAACGGCAACGTGGCCGACCTGGCGATCGTGTGGGCTCGTAGCGAGCAGGGGATCCGCGGATTTCTCGTCGAGAAGGGCACCAGGGGATTCGAAGCCCGCCAGATCCATCACAAGCTCTCGATGCGGGCCTCGGTGACGTCCGAACTGATCCTCGACGATTGCCGCATCCCGGCCGGCAACGAGTTGCCCGAGGCACAGGGGCTCAAGGCGCCGCTGTCCTGCTTGAACGAGGCCCGCTACGGCATCGTCTGGGGCGTGCTGGGTGCGGCGATCGCCTGTTATCGCAGCGCGCTCGAGTATGGAAAGGCCCGCGTCCAGTTCGATCGGCCAATCGCCGGGTATCAGCTGACCCAGGAGAAGCTGGTCAACATGCTGACCGAGATCACCAAGGGTCAGCTGCTCGCGCTGCAACTGGGCCGGCTGAAGGACGAAGGCAAGGCGACGGCGACGCAGATCTCGATGGCGAAGCTGAACAACGTCCGAGAGGCCCTGCAGATCGCGCGTGAGGCGCGGACGATCCTCGGTGCCAATGGCATCAGCCTCGAGTATCCGGTGATGCGGCACATGAGCAACCTGGAGACGGTCCTGACCTACGAGGGGACGAGCGAGATCCACATGCTCGCCATCGGTGAGGAGATCACCGGGCTCGCGGCGTTCAAGTAACGCTAGGGGCGGATTTCGCGCGGCTTGTTCGTGTAGATCGCGTTCGCGGGTAGCGCCTTGGACCAGGTCAGCGAGAAGACGTCGTCAACGGTCCAGACTCCAATGAGTTTGCCCGCGGCGTGGAGCTCGGCGGCCGTTTCCGGCTCGATCGACGCCCAGTGCGGGCAGAAGACATCCGCGCCCGCATCATCCATGACCCGCAGGATGTCGACGGGGCGCGAGGCTTCGAGCACGCCAGTCAGGATCTCGGGATCCAGCTCAGCGATCCGTTGGACCGAACGATGGTCGAAAGAGATGACCACCACGTCGTGGGTCATACCGGCGCCCTTAACGGCGCGCACGACGGCCTCCTCGATCCCGGCGTAGGGCAGGGGCAGGTTTTTGATCTCGATCGCGACCCCGACCTGTCCCTTTGCCACCGCAAGCACCTCGTCGAGCGAGGGAATCCGCTCGCCCTTGAATCGCGGATCTTTCCAGCTTCCAGCATCGAGCCGCTTCAGCTCGGCCATCGTGTAATCCCGCACCAGGCCGCTGCCATCGGTCGTTCGGTCTAGCAGATGATCGTGGATGACGGGCAGGGCGCCGTCCTCGGAGCGGTGCACGTCGAGTTCGATCACGTCGACACCGAGCTCGATCGCGGACCGGAACGACGTCAAGGTGTTTTCGGGGCACTCATCCGCGTTGCCGCGGTGACCGCCGAGTAAGATGCGGCCGCTTCGAAGCTTCGCCGCCAGACCCTGCGCGTGTGCGACCGTCACCGGCCAATGCTACGTGAACTGTCGCGAGGTTTTTACATCCGCGGCCACCCGCAAGAAATCTCGGAGGCGACCGTGACACCACTAACGGTTCGGGCGCGCGCGGGCCGGATCAGCCATGACCCTTCCCAGGATCCAATCGCTGGTGCAACGACGGCCAGTGCAGGCGATGGCGATCGTGCTGCTGGTGCCGTTCCTGGCATTGGCGCCACTCCATCTTTTCGTGCCGGCGACGGCGAAGGCGCATGGGGTCGTCGGACCGGTGCAGGTCGGGATCAGCTTCAACCCCCACCGAGCCGCCAACATGGGGCTCGATTACCACAAGGCCTTCAGGCAGCTCGAGGCCATGCACTTCCGCGTCATCCGTCTCAGCGCCTACTGGGACCAGATCGACCAGGAGGGCTATGCCCAGCTCGACTGGTTGATGAACGAGGCGCAACGCTCAGGGCAGCCGGTCGTCCTCGCCGTTGGCATGAAGGGTCTGGGATGGCCGGAGTTCTACGTCCCGGCGTCGGCGCTGCCTCCGGGCGGCCTGACGCAAGGCCAGGATGCGGCCTCGGACGCGAGCCTGCGCGACGCGACCCTCGCCTTCGTCTACGAGACGGTGACTCGCTATCGCGACCACTCGACCTTGATTTCGTGGCAGGTGGAGAACGAACCCTTCAACCGGGCAGGTCCGCAGCGGTTGTGGATCGACGCCGCCTTCCTTCGTGACGAAATTGCGAGCGTGCGCGCGCTGGATGGCCACCACCGGCCCGTGATCGTCAACGCGTTCAGCCATTTCAATCTCCTCTTAGATCAGGCCTCGGCGCGCCAGGGATTCGACCTGCGCCAGTGGTTGGGGTTCGAAGCCGACAGCGCCGAGCAGGACGGCCTGTCGGTGCTCAACAAGGGCGACGTCCTCGGTCTCGACGTTTACACGGCGATCGGCTACCGATTCCTGGGCCAGGACCAGATGAGCCACGCGGATGGGGACTGGCCGGACCGCCTGGCACGCGTCCGCGAACTGGTCAAACGCCAGGGAAAGCAGGCGTGGATCACGGAAGCGCAGGCCGAACCTTGGGAGTCGGGACCGAGCAGCGATGTGACCCCCAAGAGCACCAGCCCCCGGGCCATCCGCAGTCTGTTCGTCAACCTGAAGGACGCCGGCTTCAGCACCATCCTCTTCTGGGGCAGCGAATACTGGCTGTGGCGCGCGGAACGTGGCGACTCGCGCTGGATCGACACGATCAAGGCAATCCTCCGCGATGAGGCGAAGGCGCCATCGATGATGCCGGCGGCCTAGAAGACGGCCCAGTTGACGGTGGATAGCTCGTCGTCCGTAAAGACCTGGCCGGGCTGCTGCAGGTAGAGGTATCCGATCAGTCGGGCGACCCGCGACTCCTGATAGTAATAACGACGGTGCTCCTGGTAGGCCGTGGAATGAATCGCCTGGCCGCTCTGGCCTAAGGCGGCGCTCTCCTCCGCTGTGAGGATCAGGTCGTAGTTCTGCAGGAAGCGCTGCACTCGACCATCGCGATAAGGAATGAGCCGATATGGTGTTGCGATCGGGAGGTCCGCCGTGATCCGCTGGAAGTCCTGGCGCATGTCGGCCAGCGCCCCCGGCGGCGAGGGTGACTGGGTCTCACGATCGAGGTCCAGGTTCAGCGTTGCCATCGATCGGGCCACGCGATCGAGATAGTCCGATTCGGCGGGCTGCAGGTCGTTCGGCCGAACATAGGGAAGCGTCAGCTGGCCGTGCAGGAAATCGATGACCTCGTAGCCAAGCTCACCGCCCCTCGCCGTGTCCTGCAGGAAGAATGCGTCGACGGGTGGTGATTGCTGGACGCTGTAGCGATAGAAGCCGACGCGGTGCGTTTGGACCTCACGTGCCTTGGCCTGATGCTCGCCGAGACAGAGATCGCCGAAGTCGGTGAGGCCGGGCTGCTGGAGGATGAACAATCGGGCGTTCGAGTAGTTCGCGATACTCGCGTCGGCCGTGTCGAGGACGAAGGCTTCGTAGAGTGTGGCGTCTTGTTTGGTGGCCTGGAGCCCCGACGCCATTGACTGAACGCCGGCGACGTCGAGTGGCCGCGGACCGTAGACATTCATCTCGATCGTGCTCCCGCTGCGCCAGCAGTGCAACGCCCGCAGCCCGGCGCCGAGTGACGGACAGTTGATCGACTGCTCGCTGACCTGCAACGGCCGGCGGTCCGCCGACACCCCGCCGAACGCGAGATAGACGATCGCAATAACCAGGCCGAGGATGGAAAGGCCCGCGGCCCAGGCGCGCAGTCCGCGGCGGAGGGCAGCCGGGATCAGCCGCCGGCTCAGCACAAGCAGGATGGCGGCGGTCGGGATGAACACGATGGTGTAGGAGGCCAGGCCGAACACCGTGTCCGCCTGGGCGGTGCATGGCATCCCGGGATAGGTGGCGCCGGCACGGAGTGGTGTGATCAGCCAGGCGATCAGCAGCAAGCCAAGCGGCCAGATCCATTGAGCCCACCGCCGGCGGCGGCCCGGCTTCGACGCGGCGGCCGTCACTGTGCCAGGCTGATGACGGACGGGTGCCGCAGCGGCAGCATGTAGTGGATACCCGGCTCGAGCTGGCCCCGCCGGTCGAGGCCGCCCGCCTGGAGGAAACCACGGGTCCGGGCATAAGCCTCATCGATCAGGCGATCGACCTGGCTGAAATCGGTCCCGGCGGTGCCGAACTCGACGTTGGGGAACATCAGGCAGATCTCGGCCTGGCCGGAATAGCGCTGATACTCCTCCAGCATGCGCTGGCCCAGCATGATCTGGATGCTCTGCGCCAGGATGCCGGTCAGGGTGTGGTTCGGTGGGCGGCGTGGATTGGAAGTGCTGTTGTCGATGGCCGCGATGTGGGTCGCCCCGAGCTGAATCGCTTCCGGGAGGCCGACGTTCTCGGCCACCGCCCCATCGACGAACTCTTCATTGCCGATCCGGTAGGGATTGAACAGACCAGGGATAGCGGCAGAGGCGGCCACGGCATCCGGCACGCTGCCGGTGGTAAAGATCTCCTTGCGTGCCCGAGTCAGGTTGGTGGCGATGATGGCGCAGGGTAGGACGAGCTCTTCGAAAGTCGCCGGCAGGTTCATGGCCGCCAGCGTTCGCAGGTAGCGGCTGTCGAAGAAGCTGTTGCGGCTGCGCACGAAGCGGTAGGCCATCCGCACGGGGTTGCGGTCGAAGAGGTCGCGGTTGCGGATCGACCGCCACACGTGGGCGAGCTTGTCGATCGTTTCCAGGTCTGGTTTGGCGGCCAGGGCGACCGCGTTGAAGGCCCCCGAGCTGCAGCCCACCAGGCCGTCCGGTTTGATACCCGCCTCCAGCAGCGCCTTCATCACTCCGACGCTGCAGGCCCCGCGGCTCCCACCACCCCCCAGGACAAAGACCAAGCGGCGCTGTTTCTCCCCAGGTTGCGCAAGCGTTGGTCGGCGCCGTCGCCACCACGTGGACAGCATGGACGGGGACCGCCAGAAACCAGTTTCCCGCATAGGTATTACGTTTGAGATCCCGATCCGAACATGCGCCACGGCTGAGTGTAACGGGTCGGTGGCAGGAGGCTGGAAGCTTGTGGACGTTGCGTTACTCGCCTTGAAGAGGGCGACTAAGGGCGCCACGAAGCCGCCTTCGTGTTAGCCTTGTAGTATCACTTTTTCCCAACTATGCACTGTCCCTATCTCGAGCAAATCCTGCGTAAGCGAACCGCCTTTTTCAAGGTTTTCCAGGCCGACTGCCACGTCGACCGCAAGGTCCACCGCTTCCATGGGGTCGTCAAGTGGCCTTCGCCGCCCTGTCTGGGCAAGATGGCGACCTGCGCGCTCTACCAGGAAGCCCGGGCGAGCGAAGACCTGCGGCTACGCCGCCTGATCGACTAGGCAGCTCACCGTCGAACGGGGATTAAGATCGGGCCTGTGAGCCCGGACGTCATCGTGGTCGGTGCCGGCGCGATCGGCACCTCGATCGCCTACCAGCTGGCGAAGGCCGGGGTGAAGGTGATGCTCTTCGAGCGGGGGCAGGTCGGTGGCGGAGCCACCGGGGCCTCCGCCGGCATGATCCAGATCAATCCGGATCGCAACACCCCCAGCTCTCTCTCCGCGCTCGAGGCGGAAAGTGCTCGCCTTTTCCCAGCGCTGGCGACGGAGCTCCTCGACCGCACCGGCACGGACATCGGCTTTCGCGCGGCTCCGCTGCTGCACCTGGCACTGCAGGACGATGAGGAGCCGCGGCTGCGGGCGCACCGCGCCTGGCAGGTCGAACACGGCGTGGCGGTCGCCTGGGTCGATCGCAGTGCGGCGCTTGATCTCGAGCCGATGCTGAACCCCGACATCCGCGGGGCTCTGTACTACCCGGACAATCAGCAGCTGATGCCGCGGGACCTGGCTCGGGCGCTGTCGCGAGCCGCGGTCGACCTCGGCGCGGTTCTGCGGGAGGGCGCGGCGATCGACCGGCTCTTGACGGACGGAGACCGGGTGATTGGCGTGGCGATCGGGAGCGAAGCCGTCCACGCCGGCGATGTCGTGATCGCGAACGGCGCCTGGGCATCGGCGTGGTCGGATGCCTTGCACGCGCCAATCCCGGTTCGGCCGGTGCGGGGTCAGATGGTGGCACTGCAGAGCACCGGGACCGCGCTTCGGAACGTGGTGAGCTCCCTTGAGGGATACATCCTGGCCAAGCCGGATGGATCGACCTACGTGGGAACCACCGTGGAGGAGGCCGGATACGATGCGCGTCCGACAGCAGCCGGCATCGCGGGACTGCTCGCCACGGTCCCGCGCCTCACGCCGCGGCTGGCCGAGGCTACGTTCGTTTCCGCGTGGGCCGGGTTGCGTCCGGCAACGTCGGATGGGCTTCCACTGCTGGGGCGGCTCCCCGGATGGCATGGCGTGACGATCGCCGCGGGCCACTTCCGGGACGGCATCCTGCTGGCGCCAATCACTGGCGAACTGATCGCCGATCTGCTGGTGCGCCGCGGACCGCGACTCTCCCTCGATGCCTTCGACCCGGCCCGCTTCCTCGTCCGTGCCGCCTGAGACCCCCCGCGCCTTCGCCCGGCGAGCGGATGGATTCCGCCACGCGCTGGCTGGGGGACTATGGCTGGCCCCGCTCGTTTACCTCGAGCACGCGCGCTTCGGACCGGGGTGGTACGGCAAGGTCGTCAGCTCCGACCCGGAGCGCCTGCTCGCCTGGGCCGTCAGTAAGGCGATCCCCCGCCGTGCCCTCGAGGTCAAGTCGCTGCCCGACGTCGACATGCCGCGCAAGAGCCGCCGACGGCTGCCCGGTTATCACATCGATTTGTGGGGCGCGCGGCTGGCGCTCGCCTATGACCCGCAAACGCTGGCGGCGGCCCGCCGCCGCTCAGTAGCGGTCGATCGCCTTGAGGCCGGAGCCGGTAATGATCAGGACGGCGCCGGGCGGCAAATTTAGCAGTCGGGCGCCGGCGATCGCCGCGGCTGACGTCGGCTCCATCAGCAACCCCTGCGCAGCCGCCTGCCGCCAGGCCCGCTCGATCGCTACATCCGCCACCGCGATCCAGCGGCCGCCGCTATAGCGCACGGCGGCGTAGCTGCGCTCGGCCCGGGTTGGTTCAGGGATGCGGATGCCGTCGGCGATCGATGCTTGCCGCACCACGGGCGCCGGGCGGCCGAGCGACGCGCCGCGCACCAGTGGGGCGCAGGCGTCCGATTGCACACCGTGCAGCCGAGGTGCGCGCTCCATCCGGCCGGAGGCGACGAGGTCGGCGAAGCCCATCGCCATTCCGATCAGCACGGTCCCCTGGCCGACCGGGGTGATCACATCGCGCAACTGGTCGCCCAACTCCTCGAACAGTTCGTAGGCGATCGTCTTGGTCCCTTCGAGAAAGGCATCGTCGCGCGCGTGGCCGGCGTCATAGGCATCCTTGGCCGCTGTCACTGCCGCCGCGGTGACGGCCGAGCGCGGTCCCGACACTTTGATCAGCTCCGCCCCCAGCACCTCGATCGCGCGAGCCTTGGCCGCAACGATATCGTCCGGTGCGAAAATGCGCGCTCGAAGACCGGCGGCGGCCGCGTATGCGGCGATCGCGGTGCCCGCGTTGCCTGACGAATCCTCGATGACCGTGCGCGCGCCGGCGGCGCGGGCCGTGGTAATGGCGGTTGCTGCCCCACGATCCTTAAATGATCCGGTCGGTGAGATGCCCTCCATTTTCAGGAGGTATTTTTCGTGGGGCAAGAGCGGGGTCGCGCCTTCGCCGAGGGTCACAGGATCGCCGCGGATCGCGAGGTCCGCTCGATAGCGCCAGAGGCCCCGACCCGACCACCTGCCAGTCTCGGCGGTCTGTGGCACTAGAGAACTTTGGCCAGCGCGGCGTCGATGAAGTCCTTGGTCAGCGGAAAAGGCTCGTAACTGCTGATGATGCCGTCGCGAGCAACCAGGACGCTGACGGGTAGCCCGGTGTTGTTCAAGGCGACGCCATAGTTGGAGGCGACGCTTCCATCCGGATCGAGGAAGGGCGCCGGCTGCAGGTTGTAGTTGCTCCAGAACTTGCGGACGGTGTCAGACGACTCGTCACCGAAGTTGATCGCAATCACCGTTAACCCCTCCGCCCGATGCGCCAGGTATTCGTCGCGGATCAAGGGGAGCTCATCGCGGCAGGGAACACACCAGGTCGCCCAAAAGTTGATCAGGACCGGCTTGCCCTTCAGCTGCGACAGCGACACCCGATGGCCGTCGATATCGGTCACCGTGAAGCTTGGCGCCGGCTTGCCGACCTGCACCGGCCCGTGGGGCGCGGGCGTCGGATTACCGCTATCGAAGTGGGAATCAAAGGGCGTGGTGACGGCCACGACCGGAAAGAAGTCGTTGAACACCGTCAGGCGATTCGAAAAGATCAGGAGGCCCATGCCGATCAAGAAGACCGCGGCGACCGCGTTGAGGACGGCGTAGGCGCCGCGCACCCGGGCGAGCAGGCGGCTCAGCATTCCGGAAACGCCGGCGGCGATCAGGAAAGGCAGGCCGAGCCCGGCGGAGTAGACCGCCAGCAGCAAGGCGCCCTGCGCGGCCGTCCCGCTGCTACCGGCGCGGAGCAGGATGGCCGCGAGGATCGGGCCGACGCACGGGGTCCAGCCGATGGCGAAGGCGAGGCCGATTACGTACGATGCCCAGGGCGCGCGCGGCAACCGGTGGGCGATGTCGAAGCGCTTTTCGCCCATCAGTCCGGGTATACGGCCCAGGGTCAGCAGGGCGATCCCGATCAAGACCAGCGCGGCGCCCGCGATCTGCAGCAGCAGCGGGCGGTAGGCCTTCAGGTCCGCACCGATCAGACCAAAGGATGCGCCCAGGGCCACGAAGGCCGTGGCGAACCCGCCGACGAACAGTGCGGCGTTGCCCAGCACCTTGAGCTGCTGGCGGAGGGTGGTCGTGGTTTCGCTCGAAGAGGCACCCATGTAGGCGACATAGGCCGGCACCAGCGGGAGGACGCAAGTCGAGGCGAACGACAACAGGCCGGCGAGAAACGCCAGGGCCAGGTCGACGATCATCCAGCTGGCTTAGATTTCTCGGTGCCGAGCTGGCGCACCCAATCGCGCAGGCGTGCGGGCGCGTCGTCGGTGCAGCATTCCTTGCGAACCAATCGCTTCATTTCCGCCTGGAAATCGAAGACCTGTTCGCAGGGGGGACAGTCGTCCAGGTGTGCCTTGACCTTGCGGACTTCGGTTTCGCTCAGCTCGCGGTCGATGTAGGTGTTGAGCCGGCGCATGGTCTGTTCGCAGTGATCTCCCATCAGCGCGCCCCCACGGCCAGCGACGGTGCCTTCGGCCTACCGGAATATTCCCACAATTTCTTCTGCAACGCCTGCCGGCCACGATGCAGGCGGGACATGACCGTGCCGATCTTGATGCCGAGGATCGACGCGACTTCTTTGTAGGAAAAGTCCTCAACGTCGACCAGCACCACCACCATTCGCATCGGAACGGGGAGCTCTTCCAACGCGTGCTTGACCTCATCGCCGAAACCACGATCGACAATGATCTCCTCCGGCGACATCAAGTGGACCGGCATCCCATCGCGACGCATCTGGTCGTAGATGGAGAAGTCCGTGCCGGGTTGATCGATGGGATCTTCGGGCGCGCCCCGCTTGCGAAGCCGATTGCGGAACACATTGGTCATGATGGTGAAGAGCCAGGCCTTCTCGTTCGTGCCCGGCTTGAAGCGATTCCGATATCGGTACGCCCGCAAATACGTTTCTTGCACTAGATCCTCGGCGTCTTCCGGCTTCCTCGTCAGGCGCAACGCGCTGCGATACAGCGCATCGAGATGCCTCTCAAAAAGCGAAAAATCGCTACTCATGCCAACGCCACGCTGGTCCATTCTATTCCGGCGAATTTCCGCTCGGCCCGAGCCGTCAGCTCGGCCCCGGCGGCCCGCTTGGACCCCCGCCTGGACTCGGACCGCCAGGCCGTGGACCGCGCCCTCGACCACGGCCCCGGCGCCGGCGGCGCCGATTTGGATCGGATTGGGGGTCGGACGACGAGGGCGGTGGCGGCGCGTCTCCTCGCGGCGGATTTGGGCGCCGATCCCGTCCGCGCTGCGGGCCGGGTCCTCCGGGCTGCCGTGGTGGTGATCCCGGACGCGGTGACCGGGATGGCTGGCCCTGTCGCGGCGCCTGTCCGGATTCGCCGGTCGCCTGCGGGCCGCCGCGCCCTCGCCGTCGCCGGCCGCGGCGTTGCTGATCACCTGGCTGGGGACCGCCACTCTCGCCCCGAACCCGTTCCGCTGGCCGCTCGGGGCGTGGGGTAGCAGCGGCCGGTACGATGCGCGCCAGCCCGCGGAGCCGTCGCCGGCGGCCCTGTTGCTCGCGCGGGCGCGCATCCTGCTGCTTGACGCGCTCCTCGAATTCCGCGAGCCACTCTTCCATCGGCCGCTTGATCTGGGGTCGCGGTGCGCGCGGCTCTTCCGGCCAGATGCGCGGCCTATCCGGACGAATGGCTTCGGGCGGCGGGTCGGAGTCGGTCGGTTCGTGCTCGACCGCGATCTCAGGCGGGAGTTCGGACATCTGCCGGAATCTTAGCGGGGGCCGCTTCCGGAGCCGCCACGGGTTGCGCCCAGTCCAGGAGAAAGCGGCGCCGGAAACGATCGAGAGCCCGGATCACGGCCGGACCCAGCACCGCGATCAGTACGAGGTTGCCAGCGGCCCGGAAGCTGTCATAGGCAAGCGAGGTCGCGAGATAGAAGCCGCCGAAGCGGCGGAGCAGCGCGGCCGCTCCGGCTCCCGGCACCCAACTCAGGGGCGACGACCCGGCCGCGACGAGCAGGGGCCACTCCCAGAGGTCGAGCAGAAGGCCGTAAACGAAGCCGGCGGCGCCGCCGTACAGGCAGAGCAGGGCGATCGCCAAGGGTGCGGTCGAGCGATGGCTCACCCGGCCCAGGTATCCGGCGCCCATGCCGACCCAGCCTGCGGCCAGCATCTGGTAGGGCAACCATGGCCCCAGACCGGCGGTGAGCACCGCCGAGAGCAGGAGCGTCAGTGCGCCGCTGGCGAACCCGAAGCTCGGACCCATGACGAAGCCACCCGCGATGACCAGGAAAAAGATGGGCGAAAAGCCAAGCAGGCCGATGACGATGACGAGCCGGAGCGTGGCATCGATCGCGACCAGCGCGGCGAGGACGGCCAGCAACCGCGTCGAGAGACGATGGGTTTGGAGGGCGACCCCCAGCACGACGAGGGCGGACACCGCCACCAGCGCGCTGAAGAGCACCACTGGCTGCGGAAAGGCCGATCCGAGGAAAAGGGGGCCGATGAAGAGCGCGAGCCCGGCACCGGTGAGCCCGATCAGGAGCGCATCTTCGCTCCGCGCGACGAGCCATCCGCTCAGAGCGGCACCTCCTCCGGCAAGAGCCAGCCGCGGCCGACGAGCTTGCTGATCTGGGTCGCGAAGACCAGGGAGTCGCTCAGCACCGCGGCGGGTGGACCGTCCGCGTAGATTTCGCCGTCCGCTATCAACAGGATCCGATCCGCAGTGCGGGCCGCCCATTCGACGTCATGGGTGGCGACGAGGATGCCGGCGCCGGCACCGGCTCGGGTCTGCAGATAGCTGCTCAGCGCACGCTTCACCTCAGGATCGAGCCCGCGGGTGGGTTCGTCGAGCAACAACAGGTCGGCGCGCGCGCCCATCAACGCGATGGCGAGCTGCTGACGTTCGCCCGAGCTCAGGTCTCTCGGATAGCGATGGAGCCAGGCGGCGAATGGCGCGACGACCTCCGCCGACTGACCACGCAGCTCTTCATCGACGCTGGCCGCGAACAGCAACGAGTCGGCGTCCTGCGGGACGTAGGCGGCGACGCCCTCGTTGGTGACGGTGCCACGTTGTGGCCGCATCGCACCGCCGATCAACTTCAGGAGTGTCGTCTTTCCGGATCCGTTGCGACCCATCAACGCGACGACCTGGCCGCGGCGCAGTGTCAGCGAGACTCCTTGCACGGCGGGGACGCCTTGGTAGCGATAATCGAGGCCGTCGACCCGGCAGATGATTAGGCCGGACCCGCCGGGTAAATCTCCCTCCCCCCTTGTGGGGGAGGGTTGGGGTGGGGGGTTAGCCGGAAGACGCTGGGCATGAACCCGGGCGTCGCGCAAGCCGAGGGGGATGGGCGTCCATCCCGCGCGCAGAGCCAGGTCGACTACCGGCGGCCGCGCTCCGCCTTCGGCGAGCGCGATGCGAGGCGTCTGGTCGCGGAGCACCCCTGCGTCGAGGGTCCAGATCCGATCGACGAAGGGGGCGATCCGCTCGACCCGATGCTCGGCGATTATCGTCGTCATGCCGAGCTCGGCAACCAGCCGGAGCACGACCTGCAGCACGTCCTCGGCCGCCTGTGGGTCGAGCTGGGAGGTTGGCTCATCGAGGACGAGCGCATCGGGATGCATGGCCACTGCCGCGGCGATGGCTACCCGCTGGCGTTCGCCCCCCGACAGGGTATCGATCCGGCGGCGCCGCAGCGGGTTGATCCCGACTTGATCGATCACCTCCTCGACGCGCTTGCGCATCAGCGGTCGCGGTAATCCGAGATTCTCGAGACCAAAGGCGAGCTCGGCCTCGACATCCTCGAGCACGAACTGCGCATCGGGATGTTGAAAGACGAAGCCGACGTGGGTCGCGAGCTGACGTGGCGGATGATCCCGCGTATCGAGGCCGCAGACCAGGACCCGGCCGCGGAACTGGCCGCCGGTGCTGTGTGGAACCAGGCCATTGAGGCAGCGAAGCAGGGTCGACTTTCCGCTGCCGGAAGCCCCCCGGAGGAGGATCACCTCGCCGGGGTTCACCGCGGCCGTGATGTCGCTCAGGGCCGGCTGTTCGGCCTCCGGGTAGCGATAGGTGACGGCCTCAAGCGTGATGATGGGCATGGTCCACGCGTAAAAGGCTGGCGATGACGGCGGGTACGGCGAGCAGGCCGACGGCGATCAAGCGATCGGGGTTGGGCGCCGCCGGCACCAGGTCGACGTACGGGTTGTAGGGAACCACCGGCAACAGTGCGATCGCGACGATCGCCGCCAGCGAGGCGATGACGACCATCAGGTCCGCGGCCGTCCAGTGGAACGGACGGTAGCGCGACCGCCGGCCGCTGCCGAAGCCGCGTGCGTCCAGGGACTCGCCGTACTGCAGCGCCCGCTCGAGCGTCGTGAGGAGGAGGGGCAGCAGTAGGGCGGGCGCCGCGCGCCAGCCAGCGCGCTGCCCGCGGAGCTGACGGGCCTCGCGGATGGATTGAAAGGCGGCCAACGTTTTCGGGGCGAAGGCGAGCGCGAGAGCCACCGTGGTTCCCGCCCGGTATAGCGGTCGGGGAAGGATGGCGACAACGTCGGCACTTCGAACCGTGCTCTGCAGGATGGCGAAGACTGCCACCGTCAGCAACAGGGCCAGCCCGGTCGAGGCGCCGAAGGCGACGGCGTCGAGCGTCCATCGCCCGCCGATGATCGGGATCGGAGGCAGGGTAAAGAGCACATGCCGGCCGAAGCGGCTGAGGGCCGCGCTGAAGACGATGGGCACGATGGCGAGTGCCAGCCCGAACTTCCAGGTGCCGGCCGGATGCCGTCCCCGATATGGCAGGTAGACGTTGATGACCGCGAGAAGGAGCAAGGCCTGCACATAGGGATTGCGGTCGATGAACGCGGCGGCAAGCGCCGCCATGGTCCACACTCCCCAGGAGAGCGGATGCCGAATCACGGACCGCGTCTCCGAAGGTTGACGACGCCAAGCGCGAGGAGCAGGATCGCCAGAATCCCGAACGCGAGCCAGCGTCCCAGTGCCGCCGGGTTCGACGGCTTCGTCGGCGATCCCGTCGATGTCAGCACGGCATCGGGTTTCGGTAATGGCGACGGCGTCAACGCCTCGAGGCTGGCCGTCGGTGCGGACGCGCCGATCGGCAAGGCCGACGAGGCCGCGGTTGGAAGCGCCGCGGGCGTGTGTCTGACGGCCACCGGCGCCGCCGCTGGTGACGACGGGGTGCAAACCTGGTCGAACCGAATGGAGGATGGCGGGGCGCCGAAGGCGGATGTGTAGGTCCAGCCTTCCACGTCGCCGTCGCGGATGAGATAGCCATTTGTGCCACTCGACCTGGCGACCCATCCACGTGCCGAGAGCGACCAATCGGACCAGTTCGGACCCGACGTCGGGCCGAAGCATCGGTCGGGCACCTGGCGTGGCTCCCGATCGACCTGGCAGATCGTGTATGCGCCACCACCCCAGTCGTAGACCTGCGGGGGCTGGCCGGAATTTACGCCGGCCAGCTCGAGCAGGGTCAGACCGTTGATCGCGTCGGCCGCAAACTGCACGCACTTCAGCACCAGGCGCGCGCCGGGCCAACTCGAGCCATGCTGAATGACCAGCGCGGCCCGGTGTGTCTGCGCGTGCACCGATCCCTGACACAGCAGGACGCCGGCCAGAGCGAGAGCCAGTCCGCTAACGGCCCGGGTTATCGACGATGTCCGCGTAGACGCCTCCGGAGAACACCGAGCCCGGTGGCCAGAAAGATCAAACCGGCGAGCACCGGCCGGCCATCCGGGCCAGCCGACCCACCTGTCTGCGCCAGCGTCACCGTTCCCGGAGTTGGGGTTGGTCGCGGCGTAGGCGTCGCCGTGCTGGTCGCCGGACAGGGCAGTAACGCGACCTTGCCCTCCGCAAAACCTTTCTGCGCCAGCGGGCGTAGGAGAAACGTGGACGGCGCGTAGGTCGTGGTGAAGAGCTTGCTGAATTGACTCGCGATCGCGCCGGCATCCGGGCCTGTGGTGATTTGCTGCGAGGCCAGATCCTGGATGGCTGCCTCGAGCCGCGGACCCCACGCGGCGTCGGTCTGCCGGTGCGCCGCGAGGATAGCGAAGATGGCGAGCTCATCAGAGTTGGGGTCTGGGTTCAGCCCAGGGGCGTCGCCAAAGCCGCCGTGGTTGAAGACCGATTGCAGGTAGGTGAAGCCCCCGCTGATGGCGGCGTCGTCCGACGGAACCCCGGCACTGAGCAGCGCCTGCACAACCAGTGCCGTCGTGTTGGAATCCTCACCGAACTGGTCGGCATTGTCGAAGCTCCAGCCGCCATCCGATTTTTGCTGACTCTTCAAGAACGTGACGGCGTCACCCGCGACGGCCTGGCCCGCACTCCGGAGCCCGAGAATGGCGAGCGCGTCACTGAAGATGTCGCTCCCGTACTCGCCGTTGCTTCCCTTCGCCGCCTGCAGTTGTACTGCCACTGTCGCTGTCGGTCCAGCGTTCGGTTGGGAGGCGCGAGCCATCAGCAGCTCACCGTTGGTTCCGACGTCGGAGCTCACTGCGGTCTTCAAAAAGTCGGCCAGCGAAATCGCCCCGCTTCGCATCGCCGACGCGTCCTGGCCGGCGGCGGCGAGGCCGAGCGCGACTTCGGAAGAGCGGGCGATGGGATTGCCACCGCTCCCGATCTGTCCGTTCGATTGCTGCTGCGTGCATTGCAGCCACTGCAGCGCGCGCTGCGCATTAGATGGGTGGGCAGTCTGGGCTGCCGCGTTAATCGACGTGGCGAGCACGAGTGAAGCCGCGACATAAAGCGCGGCAAACGGTCCTTTCATGGTGTCCTCCAGAGCTGTGAATGCGCAACTGGAGGCCGATCGTGAAGATGCCTGGCACCTCCCTCTCAGCCTCGAAGAGGGTCGTTGGTCCCCGACAGGCAGGTCTCCTGGCTCCGGATCATCGCCGCTGGGCTCCTTCCCAAGGCCTGCGCCTCGGTGGATCTCGCCCACGGCTCCTCGGTTACAGTGACGGGTTCGCGCCGGATTCGCACCGGCTTCCCTTTTCAGCTCTCCTCGAGCCACCTATCGGTCGTTATTAACTTGTCGACGCGTGGCCGGCATCACCTCCCCTAAAAGGTGACCGCAATTATAGGATGCGCGGCTTCGCTAGATCAGGCGACGCGCGACTGCTCGAAGTACGCTTCGAGCTCTTCGATGGTAGGCACGCGGTTGATTTCGTCGGGCTCGACGTTCATGAACTGTTCCTGGGCGGTGAAGACGAGCTCGATCAGGTCAGGGATTTTGACGTCCGGCGTGTACGGAACACCAAACGCGAGCAGCTGCTCAACGATCTCACCCGAGACTCTGGTGCGCTCGGCGAGATTCATCTCTTCCAATGCCCAGAGGACGCGGTCCAGCGCATAAAGGCTGAGCTTGCGCTTGGCGTCCTCGGCGCGGGTCGCGATGACTCGCAGCGTCGTGCGTTGAGTCTCGGTTTGGATCGCTTGGTAGATTCTCAGGCTGGTTCCTCCGACGCGTGCTGGTTGTTGATCAGCGCCCACGGTACGAGCCACTTCGGGCTAGCAGCAAACAACTTGCGTTAAAAGATGTAAACAAGCGACGCCTGGTGACCGGCAGGCTTTCGAAAACGAGCGGGATAATACCCACAATGGCTTTCATCGATCCCGACTCCGATCGCGGACCCGGCCGGGACGCGGTGGAGCTCTATACCCGGACCTACGGCACGCTGCTGCGGAGTTCGGGCGAGACCAAGCTGAAGGTGCTCGAACAGTCCCACATCGGGATGCAGTCGAGCCTGCACCCGAAGGCCGGATCGGCGGAGCCGGATACTGGCGCGCTGATCTATGCGCTTCGGCGGCTGCCCCCCTCCATCACGGCCGTTCGGCGAATCGTGCTCGGCCAATCCGCCGACGTCTTCAAGCGGATGCTCGATGTCGACGTGGAAAAGTGGGAGATGCAGAGCGCGCCCGGTCGGCGCCGCCGTTACTACTTCGACGGCAAGGAGACGCTTGCCGTCTACATCGCCAGCCCGTCCGACATCGACGATGTGATCCCGCAACTGGTCGCGCTCCAAATCGAATGGAACAAGCTACACGCGCTGCTGAACGCGGAAGACCTGAGCCGGGCCCCGGACGTGACCGACCAGTTCCAGGTGCTGCAGCATCTCGGCATTTCGGAGGACGACGCGTTGCGCCTGGTGGAAATCTGGGGCGACCTGCTCGAGCCGCTTCGCCGCATCCAGACCGAGGAGAAGGACTTCCGCGTGCGGATGCTGGGTGGCACCCAGATCGGGTACATCAAGGCGACCCGCCGCTGGTGGGAGCCGATCGAATCGCTGATGCAGCGCGAGGGCGTGCACGACCGGCCCGTCTATTTCGTCTCGAGCAACACGCACAGTCTCGTCAACCTGCTGAGCGGATCCGCACGGCGGCACCAGGGTGAAATCGTGGAGTACATCGAGCGGAGCAACAACCTGGAACTTGTCCCCGAGCTGCGCAAGCTGCGGCAGGGTCAGTCGCGCGGCAACTGGGACAACTTCCTCTATTACGCGGCACGCTCCTACTACGGGCAGTCGGCTGAGGCGGGTCAGCGCCGAGCGCTTCGTACCGCTGAAGAAGAGGAGCGTGGCATCTTTTTCCTTCCGAGCCATGCCGGCCTCGATGTCGCCGCGCAGGTGATCATTCTCGACCGGCTGGTCGCGGCGGACCTCGACCCGCGATTGGGGAGTCCACCGCCGGATCGGTTGGAGCGCAGCCCGGCCGTGCTGATCAATGTCAACTATCCGCTCGGGCTGGGTGCCTACAACGTGCTGCGGGAGGTTGCGGAGAGCGTCGGGACACTGCGCGGCGTCTATGTACTCGGCAAGGCGGCCACCCTCAACGGCAGCATCGGCGACATCATGATCCCCAACGTCGTCTACGAAGAACACTCGGAAAATACCTACTGGCTGGACAACTGCTTCAGTTTCAACAGCGTCGCGCCTTTCCTCGTGTACGGCGCGGCCCTGGACAACCAGCGCGCGGTCACGGTTCGTGGCACGTTCCTGCAGAACCGCGGCTATCTCGATTTCTATCACCGGGAGAGCTTTACGGTTGTCGAAATGGAGGCCGGTCCGTACCTCAACGCCCTCTACGAGGCCGCCGAATCGTCGCGCTACCCGACGCGCGAGAACATCAATTTCACGAAGCTTCCCTTCGACTTCGGGGTGCTGCACTACGCCTCTGACACGCCCTACACCCAAGCCCGCACGCTGGGCGCGCGCGGACTGTCCTATTACGGGCTGGATTCGACTTACGCCTCTTCGGTCGCCATCCTGCGGCGAATCCTGGCGCAGGAGCAGGTGCTTACGGCCGACGTTGCGGCCCCGCGCTGGGCGGACGCCGGCGCCCGACAGGGCGCCTGACGTTTAGCGGCACCGTAATGCGGCGCTGCTAGCCTGCGCTCAGGTTTAAAGAATCCTCCCGTCCCCCTCCTCCCCACAAGGCCGCCCTCAACCAGCGGCCTTTGTTTTTGGCCGCGCTACGCGGCGCGCTTACGTCGTCGGGGCGCCTTCGTTCGCGACGCGAGGTCCCGGAGCGCGACGTCAATACGCCGCTCGCCGGGGGCGAGGTGCTTTGCCGTCGTGAGCAACCGGCGCGCCGCCGTCAGGTTATCCCGCTCCATTTCTGCCAGTCCGAGTTGCAGCGTGTAACCGGGATCGACCGGGCAGGTCCGCGCCGCACGCTCGAGCAAGGCGAACGCGTCGTCGCGCATGTCCATTTCCCAGAGCAACGTGCCCATTTCGAAGAGGACCTCCGGCTCGTCGGGCGCCACCTCGAGGGCGCGGCGGTAGGCAAGTCGCGCCACCTCGGCATGGCCCAGTTGGCGGTGGTCCTGGCCGATCAGGAACCAGGTTTGCCAGGCACTCGGCGCCAGCATCATGGCGCGTGTGAACGCAGCACCCGCCTCCTCCCGATCACCCAGTGCGTCGCAGGCCAAGCCGAGCCGGAAGGCGACCTCCGCGTTGTCCGGGTCGAGGCGCGTCGCCTCTTGAAGCGTCTCTCGAGCTCGCGAATAATCGCCCATCCGATGGCAGAGCGTTCCCAGGCGCAGCCGCGGGAGCGCGTCGTCGCCGGCCAGCTTGACCGCTGCCTCGAAGCGGACGAGCGCCTCACGAACATTCCCCTCGATCTCGGCCTGCCGGCCGCTGTCGACCAGCCGCTCGACTTCGGGGGTCATGGCGATTGAACAACGTTGCGCGCCGAGCGCTCTTACGCGCGGCTTATCGGGTGAGGAAGCGGAGCAACTCGGGCTCCTCCATCTCCTGGGCCGGCAGTACCGGCGTGTACTTGAGCCGGGTGGCGAGCTTCATGGCGAGCTCGACCTTGAAATCGACGGGGGTAAAGCCCTTGTCGGTGAAGATGCCCAGGGTGCGGTCCCGGATCACGAGCGCGGCGCCCTGCTTGCGCGCCAGGACGGTCATCATGGCCGGCCCGCGGCGGGCGCGGGTGCCAACTGTGAGACCAGCCGGGCCAGTTGCGTCGGCTTGAACGGCTTCTCCACGGTCGCCACGGCGCCGGCTTCCCGGGCGCGCTGCGGGGTCACCGTGTCACGGAACTCGGTCATCATCACGACCGGGACGCGCGGGGTGAGCACGCTGAGGAGAGTAAACGGATCACCATCCGGGAGGCTCGAATCCAGCAGGACCAGCTCGGGTTGGGTCGCTTCCACAGCAGCCGGCACGGCCGTGGCGCTGGCCTCCCAGCGCACCTGGTGTCCTTCGCGCTCCAGCTTGAAGACGATGATCGATGCGATGTTGGGCTCGTCCTCGACGAGCAGGACGCGTGCCATGGGTCGCGGCACTAATGTTAGCCGGTGGCTCCCAAAGCATCCAACATTCCTGCGATCTACCTCGCACATGGCGCCTCGGGAGACGCGACGAGCATGCGGCCGTATGTCAAAGCGCTGCAGGCCCGCAAGCTGACCGCCTCCGCCATCGACCTACCCCGCTCCAAAGCCGAGCGCGCCGTGCCGGTATTCATCGAGAAGGTGCCGGCGGGGGCGATCGCCGGCGGCCATTCCTACGGTGGTCGCGTCTCCAGCATGGCGGCGATCCAGGTGCGCTACGCGGCGCTGATTCTCCTGAGTTATCCGCTGCATCGCCCCGGTCACCCCGAGGACCTTCGCACCGAACACTGGCCGGGGATCGAGTGTCCGGTGTTACTGCTTTCCGGCGAATCGGATCCATTCGCCCAAGTTGACCTGCTCCGCTCCTCGGTGCGGCTGTTGCGTCGGGGACAGCTCGTGACGTTCCCGGGCGTGGGTCATGGCCTGCTGCCGGTGGTCGATGCCGCCATGGACCGGGTCGCCGAATTCGTTGGCGGACTCAGACCCTAAACTGGCCGAATGTGTACCGCGCCGGGCGACGATGATGGTCCGCGTCCCGCGGCCGCGGTCAGCGAGGAGGAGCGAACCTTGCGCGCTGGCGACGGCAGGGCTCTGCGAGAGTTCGTGGCGCAGCCTCCGGCCGGTTTCCGGCGCGGCGCCGTGCTCATCATCCACGACATCTGGGGGTACACCGACTTCTACAAGGACCTGGCCCGGCGCATCACCGAGCACGGCCACGCCGCGGCCCTGGTCGATTTCTTCGGGCGCCAGGGCGATCTGCCGGAGTCGATGCGAGCACCGGAGCGGACCGGCACCAAGCCGGAGGCGATGGCCCGCGCGATGCAGCGAGCCCAGCAGCTTACCGACGAACGATTTCTGGCCGACATGCAAGCGGCCGTCGACGATATGCAGGCGCGAGGCGCCTCGCACGTGGCGTGCTGGGGATTCTGCATGGGAGGCCGTCTCGCCGACGTGTCGGCGGCGCGGGTGCGTGGGCTTTCCGGCGCGGTGGCCTATTACGGCCATCTTCAAGCGGAGCCGGGCCGCCTTTCGCCCCTTCAGCTCGCCGCCGAGATCCGGATTCCGCTGTTAGGGGTTTTCGGTGGCGCGGACCCCAACATTACGTCCGATCAGATCGTGGCCTTTCGAGATGCGCTCAAGACCGACAAAGAAATCGTCACCTACCCGGGTGCGCCGCATGGATTCCTCCGATATGGGGCGACCGCGCACAAAGCCGCGATCGACGATGCGCTGCAACGAACGTACCGGTTCTTCGATCGGGTCCTGACGGCGCCGGCGAAAGCGGCTAGCCGCTGAAGCCTTCCGGCAAGAGCACCTCGCCCGTCTTCGTCTGGACGTAAACCTCCCAGTTGTAGTACGCGAGAAAGGCGCGCTCGCTGGCAAGCATCTGCTCGGCATAGAGCTGGACGGCTCGTACATAGAGCATGCTCGGGTTGTAGGCGTAAATCGCCCGCGTCATATTCGCCGGCGCGCCGTGCGCCTGCAGGTAACGACCAGCGGCGAGGATCGCGTCGCGCGGGTTGTTGACGTCTCCGCGGCCATAGCTGGCCCAGGTCGCCGGCATGAACTGCATCGGTCCCTGCGCGCCCGCGGAGCTCAATCCCTGGATGCGGCCCATGTTGGTTTCGATCAAGTTGATGGCGGCGAGGTACTGCCACGCGATTCCGTAGGCTTGCTGGACTTCGCGGTAATAACTGAGCAAGACCTCCGGGGCCGGCGGCGCGATGATCCGCCAGTGCGGGAGCGCACTGCTGGCGCCGTTCAGGTCATCGATCTGCTGCGCGGCGCTGATATTGGCCTGGACCGCAGACCGAATCGACGCCGGCAGCGCGTTCAACACGGCGGGGACCCAATCGGGGTGGGCGGCGAGTAGATGGTAGGCACTTTGCTGGCGCCGACCAAGGCTGAGATATTCCTCTGGGGGGGAATCCGGGAGGCGGATTCCCTGCTCAACACCACCGAGCTCGGTGGCCAGGTACGCGGCGTCGACCACGGTGACATGCGGAGTCGGTGTAGCCGTCGGTGAAAGGGTCGGCGTGGCCGCAGGCGTCGACGCGCGTGACGCTGTTCCGGCCTGATTGGCACCGCATGCGCTCAAGGCGACGGCAAGCATGGGGGCGATCAGTCGAAGAACTGGGGGCCGCATCCTTGCGGGCGGATTCTATGAGCGCCGGATGACCGAATCAATCACGCGCGTACTAATGTTTCCGGCTCGCTGTGAC
>VBEQ01000123.1 GCA_005881235.1 Chloroflexota bacterium
CGAAATGGCCGGAGATGGCGACAATGTCATCGAGATTGCCCAGCTCCTGCACCCGCCCCATCACCTCGACCCCGAAATCGACGGCCCGTCCCTTGGCCGCGAGACGGTGCCGCAATTCTGTCAGTTGGGATACGACCGCGGCCAGCGCATCCTCGCGCGACCGTCCGAGCAAGAAACCGGGATGGATTACGACCGGAGCTGCCCGACAGGCCGCAGCCAGACCCGCGGTGTGGTCGAGCATGCCGACCGCCATTTGATGCTTCCGCGCGCCGTGCTGCACGTGACCGAGGAAGGCGGCCAGCGGCGCGTGGATGGACAGTGCCAGGCCTGCGTCGCTGGCCAGCGAGCCCAGGCGCTGCGCATAATCCCGATCCATCCAAAACCCGTCGCTGAAATCGATCTCGCAGGCGTCATAGCCGCGTTCGATCAGGGTCTCGATCGCCTTCGCTGCACTATCGCGCGAAGGAATGCCTCCTGGGCCCACGCGAATCGTACTCACGGCAATTCCCCCGTCACACTGCTTCGACCTGCCCCGTCATAGTAGCGACGGACCAAATCTCGCATCTGCGAGAAGGAGAGCAAGCAGAACTTCATCTGCCTGTCGGCCTGGGAGGTTTGATCAGCTCGCCTCGTGAGCGAGCCGCCAACGGGTGAGCTCGTACGAAGTTCCGCGAGGGTAAATTGGAAGCCGCACCATGATGGCACGCGTCCGAAAAGACTTCGAGGCCGGTTGCCACGTCTCTGGGGGGTTCTCGACCTTCTTACCATCGCGTTGATCGCGGTCGCACGCTTGAGAGATATGGGCGTCTACAGCAGAGCACGGTCTTCTTGTTGGGTCTCGCGGCGGGGGTGGCCATCCTTGTTTTAGCTGCCGTTGTCGGCAGCCGCCGTTCATGACTTTTTTGGTGGTGTCCCCGACAGGATTTGAACCTGTGCTCCTGGCTCCGGAGGCCAGTGCTCTATCCAGGCTGAGCTACGGGGACACAGCGGAACCCGATTATAGGGACGCCGGGATCTAGGCAGTCAGCGGTTCGCGACCCACCTTACGGATTCCGTTACAGGCGTAACCCCCTTGATTGAGGGCTGTCCATAAGCTGGCATCAGGACAGGCCGATGTGGAGCGAGCCGCCTGTTCAGGAGGTGGGACCGTGCGGCGTTTTCTCACGCCCTGGATTCTGTTGGTCATCGCTTCGGCCGTGCTTTCCTGCGCCGAAGTCTGGCCGAACCCCATGTAAGCTGGTCGATCCACTGTCAAGTCTAGGTTGCTAGACTGTAGGTTGTGCTTACCAAGCGGCGCCCGGGGCGTCCGATAGCGGATGACCCCGGTGCGCCGAATCCGCTCGGGCGTCGGATTCGTCAAGCGCGGCAGGAGCTCGGCCTCAGCCTGGCCGCGGTGGCCGGCAGCGACTTCAGCCGGGCCTTCCTCAACCAGATCGAGCTAGGTCGCGCCCAACCCTCCACGCAAAACCTGCGAATCATCGCCCGCCGCCTGCAGCGGCCGATCGATTACTTCCTGGAAGAGCCGGGAGACTCCGCCGCCGCGCTCGAGCTTGCCCTCGCTGAAGCCGAAATGAGTCTGCTCCATGGCGAGGGGGCGCGCGCCGAATCTCTGGTCGCGCGGATGCTGGCGAGGACGATCCCGATCGAGTTGCGGACGCGCGCCCAACTGACGCTCGCCGTCGCTCTGATGAAGCAAGGGCGGCCACAAGAAGCCAAGCCGGTCCTGGAGGAGGCGATCGTCGCCGCGGAGCGTTTGAAGTGGCATCAGCTGCTTGTCGAGTTGTACGACCGCCTGGGCAGCGTCTACTACTTCCTGCGGCGGCCGCACGCCGCCGGTCAGTGGTTCGACCGCGCGCTGGAGCGCTACGAGTCGGCGAGCGTCGCCGACCCCGTCTTGAAGGCGCGCGTGCTCGGCCATCGGGCCAACCTGCACTACGTGGCGGGACAGCCGATCGAAGCGATCGCCGCCTATGAATCCGCGATCGCCGCGGCCGCGCAGGTCCTCGACATGCCGGCGCTGGCCGGCATCTACGAGGGGCTCGCCCTCTCCTTTCAGCAGACCGGCCAGTACGCGCGGGCGCTTTCCTATGCGCAGAAGGGTCTGCGGATCTTCGAAACGCTCCGCGATGTCCGCATGGCCGGACAGTTGCGCCTCAACATGGGCGACATGCTGTTGCAGCAGGGGCGCGTGTCGGAAGCCGAACGCCTCTTCAGTGACGGCGCCGAGCACCTCCAGCGGATCGGCGACCGCGAGCTGGTGCCGCACCTGGTCGCGGGTATGGCTGAGTCCGCTCTCGAGGCGGGGCTGGTGGAGCGCGCGAGCGAACTCATCGAGGAGGCGATCGACCTGTCCAGCCGCTCGAGCGATCCACTGGCAACCGTCGCCGTTCATCGCGTGGGGGGACGGGTTGCCCACGCGGGCGGGCGCCGCGAGTCGGCGCACCGCCACTTCGAGCGAGCTCTCGAGGTCGCGTTGACGATTGACAACCCGGACCTGCGCGCGCGCGTCACCTACGATTTTGCGCGCGTGCTCGAAGCCGAAGGCGACAGCGCGCAAGCGGCGCTGCGTTTTCGCCAGGCCTACGAGGCCGGCCGCGCCGATGGCGGCCGCGCCGGGGCTGTAAGCGAGCTCGACGCCTGAGTAAGTCCCACTTGACGCCGGGTAGGCGTTTGTCCCATAATGACGGCCACGGAAGGTGACGCCGTTCCCCCGGAACGACCCCCCGCCACCCTCCGGAAAGAACACGTCAAAACTTTTGTCCGTATCGCGTTCTGCGATAGACTGGTCACACACAGTCAAAGGGGGATCCATTGGACGGGTATTCGCGAAAAGTTGGAGCCAGGCTGCGTAGTTTGCGCAAGCAACGTGGCTTGACGCTCCAGCAGGTCGAAGTGCTTTCGAATAAGCGCCTCAAGGGGTCGCTGCTGGCGGCCTATGAGCGCGGCGACCGGAATATCTCGGTCACCCGCCTGCACCAGATCGCGACCCTCTACAGCGTCGCCGTCAACCAACTGCTGCCGGAGGAGATCGAAGGCGTGGGCGAGCCCTCGCTGCCGCCCAAGCTGGCCATCGATCTCGGCCAACTGCAAGGTCTTCCCGAGCGGCAGGGATCCATCCTTTCCCGCCATGTGGCACGTCTGCAGCAGCAACGGCAGGATTTCAACACTCCGGTCGTGACGTTCCGCGCCGACGACCTGGAGCAACTGGCCGCCGCCTATAAGACAACGCCGGAGATGCTGCGCCGTTCGCTGCACGAATGGGGCGTCTTTCGGTCCGGGCAGGCGCCGGCCGAACGCCCGGAAGTCGAGCGCCAGCCTCCCGCCGAGTCCGAAGAAGAGCGCTAGAAGGGGATCTCGCCCTGGGGTGTCCCAGGCGCTCCGTCACGTTCGGCTCGGAGTTCGGCAACCGTCGCCGGGTGCGGCGGCTCTTCGACGTCCGGCTCCTCCTTGACCGGCAGGCTTTCGATCCGTTGGCGGGCCTCCTCCAGTTTTCGCTCGCAGAGCTGCAGGTACTCGCGCCCGCGGGCGACCGCCGCGATCGCCTCTTCCAGGCTCAGCTTGCCTTCCTCGAGGGCGTGTAGCGTCGCATCGAGTTGCGCGAGCGCCTGCTCATAAGTCAGCGATTCGTCGAGGCTCATGGCACGGTCTCGTCCACGGTGGCCTCCAGGCGGCCGGCGGAGAGCATCACCTTGATGGGCTGACCCTTCTGGGCTTCTTGCGCGCTGTGGATGATGCCACCGCCGCGAGCGTCCAGGGTGATGCTGTAGCCACGCTTGAGCGTCTGCTCGGGGGCAAGCGAGCTGAGCCGAACCCCGCGGCTCTGCAGACCGGTGGTTCGCTCCCGCAGCCCGCGAACCGCCAGTGCGACCAGCCGCTCGCGCAGACTGTTCTTCCCCAGGCGGCCAGTCTCGATACGCTGGGCGATCAGCTGGCGGCTCCGGGCCAGCCGCCGGCGGCCCTCTTCCAGGGCCCGTTCGCGCTGCCGGAGTATCTCGCGCGGATCCCGCTGGCGCAGCATCCCCTCCAGGTGGCCCAGGCGTTCGCGCCGTCGCTCGTGCAGATCGAGGGCGAGGCGATCGAGCGACTGGCGGCGCCGCTGAAGCTGGTGCGAGGGGGCGATCAAGGCGGTGAGCCCGGCACGATGCAGCCGCTGGCCGCGCTCGCCCAGCTGGCGGAGCAGGTCCCGCTTGTTGGGCACCACGATCTCGGCGGCAGCCGTGGGGGTGCGGGCCTCCCGGTCCGCGACCAGGTCGGCGAGCGTTCGGTCGGACGTGTGCCCCAGGGCGGTGACCACCGGGATCCGCATCGCCTGGATGGCGCGCACCACCGCCTCCTGGTTGAAGGCCATCAGCTCCTCGAAGCTGCCGCCACCACGGGCGACGATGACGACGTCGGCGACCTGGTCCTCGTCGCATTGGCGCAAGGCAGCCACCAGGCTGCGCTGCGAGGCCATTCCCTGCACACGCGCCGGGTAGAGCACCAGCCGGCTGTTCGGAAACCGCTCCCAGATCGTTTGTTGCAAGTCGTGAATCACCGCCCCACTCGGCGAAGTGATCAACGCGATGCAGCGCGGCAGAAACGGGAGCGCCCGCTTGCGCTCGGGCTTGAACGCGCCCTCCGCCTCGAGGCGGCGTTTGAGCTGCTCGATCGCCGCCCGCAGCTTGCCGGCCCCGTCGTAATCGAGCCGGCTCACCACCAGGTTCACCCGCCCGTACTGGGCGTGATAGTCGACCTGGCAGGTGACCACCAGCTCCTGCCCGTTTTCCGGCAGGAATGGCAGACGGCGGGCCGTGCTGCTGAAGATCACCGCCCCCACGGCGGCCGCGGCATCTTTGAGCGTGAACCACACGTGACCGCCGCGCAACGTCGTGCCGCTGACCTCTCCCTTGACGACCACGCTCTGGAAGCGCGCCGCCAGCAGGTCGTGAATGCGGGTATTGAGCTCGAGCACGGTGAGCGGCTTGATCGCGTCTTGGGGTTGGATCGCCATCAGGGGACCACCTCCGCCAGGTCCGAGTCGCGCCGGTAGAGGGCGCGTTCGACCGCCGCGCGCAATCCCTCAACCTGCCGCGAGTCGTCGGTGAAGACCCGCACCAGGGTGGTGCGGATGGGGAGGCGCCGGAACAACTCGGCGACGGCGCTCCGCTCCACCGCCCGGCTGACCGGGTTGTAGATGCTGACCGGGAAGGGATCCGTGAACGGGTTCTGCGGACGTGGATCCACCGACGCGAGGTCCACCTCGAAGGAGGCCCCCTTGAGCGACGCCGGCAGTGCCTCGCGGATGCGGCTGACATAGTCGGACGGTTGCGGGTAGAGCAAGGCGTCGGGCAGGTTCGAGAACTCGTAGTAGTCCTCGAAGATCAGCCGCCATTTGAGCTCGCGCCGGACGATGCGGCCCCACTGGTGGGAGAGCTCAGCGGCGCGGCCACCCTCGTGGCGCCAGCGGTCCACGGCGTCGATCAGCGACCAATCGGTCAGCTCCCGGTAGTGGTCGAGGTGGTCGAGCGGGTTGCCGGGAAGGATGCGGTCGATGGTCTCTCGAAAGATCTCGCGCATATGGAGGTCGATCCGGCGCACAGTGCGGTGGTAGTAGATGTTGTTGTAGAGGTAGAGGCGGGCGTTGAGAAAGAGGAGCAAGGCTTGGGTTCCATGCTGGTGGAGCAGCATCCCGTCGGGCCCGAGAAAGGAGTAGTGCATCAACCGTTCGATATCGACGGGTCCGACCTTGACGCCACACATGTAGGCATCCCGCGGGACATAGTCGAGGTTGTCGGCTGAGTACATGCCGTTGAGCACCGGCTTGAGCGCCCGCACCCAAGCTGGGGCGGACAGACCGGGCAGGTCGGGCTCAGCGATCAGGTCCGCGATCCAACGCGGATCGATCCGCTCGCCGGGCGTGAAGACTCCTGACGGGCTCGCTTTCATGGCGCTGATGATGGAGGCGAGCTCCCCCCCAATCAGGGCGCGACCGATCACCTCGTGGTCGATCGAAAAGT
>VBEQ01000124.1 GCA_005881235.1 Chloroflexota bacterium
GCTCAACAACAAATATGCTGAGGGCTACCCGGGCAAGCGCTACTACGGCGGCTGTGAGAACGTCGACCGGATCGAGACGCTGGCGATCGAGCGCGCCAAGGCCCTCTTCGGTGCGGAGCACGCCAACGTGCAATCGCATTGCGGCACCACCGCCAACTATGCCGTCTACGCGGCGGTGCTCAACGTCGGCGACACGGTGATGGGCATGGATCTCAGCCAGGGCGGGCATCTCAGCCACGGCAGTCCGGTGAACTTCTCCGGGAAGCTCTACCACTTCGTGCCCTATGGGGTCGATGCCACCACCGAGCGGATCGACTACGACGTGCTCGACAAGCAGGTCAAAGAGGTCCGGCCGAAGATGCTGCTCGCCGGCTACAGCGCCTACCCGCGCGTCCTCGACTTCGAGCGGCTGGCGTCAATCGCGAAAGCGGTCGATGCCTACTTCTTCGTCGACATGGCGCATTTCGCCGGCCTGGTGGCGGGAGGCGCGCACCCGAGCCCCGTTCCGCATGCCGACTTCGTCAGCTTCACCACGCACAAGACGATGCGCGGACCGTGGGGGGCGATGATTCTCTGCAAGGCGAAGTACGCGGCCGAGGTGGACAAGAGCGTCTTTCCCGGCAGCCAGGGTGGCCCCCACAATCACGCCGTCGCCGGCAAGGCCGTGATGCTGGCGCAATGGAAGACGCCGGAGTTCAAGGCCTACGCGCA
>VBEQ01000125.1 GCA_005881235.1 Chloroflexota bacterium
TGATGCTGATCGACCTGCGGCCGCTCAACCTCACCGGCAAGAAGGTCCAGGATGCGTTCGACACCGTCGGCATCACGGTCAACCGCAACTCGATCCCCTTTGATACCGCGAGCAAGTTCAACCCGAGTGGCATTCGGCTGGGAACCCCGTCGGTCACGACACGAGGCATGGGTACGCAGGAAATGAGCCAGATCGCCGAGATGGTCGCCGAGTTGCTCTTCAACCTCGAGGACCGCACGGTGCACGAGCAGGTGCGCGCCCGTAGCCGGGCGTTGTGCGAACGATTTCCGCTGCCGTATTAGCGGGCGCGGGCTTCTTCAGCGACCCGACCTTCTGGTCTGACTTCTCAGCGGCGCGCTTCGGTCCGGCGGTGGTGCCGTTTCTCGCGGCGCTGGTCTGCACGACGATCGCGGTGCTGCCGGCCCGCTGGCTGGCCTTCAGGCTGGGAGCCGTCGCCCACCCGGGAGAACGCCGCATCCACAGCGAGCCAACCGCCCGCCTCGGAGGCCTTGCGATGTACCTGGGATTCGGTCTCTCCGCGGCCCTCTTTTCCACGAACCCGGCCACGCTCGGCTTACTGCTTTCGGCGGCGGTCATCACCACCCTCATGGTCTTCGATGACCTCCGCGGCCTGCGACCGATCCTGAAATTGGCCTTTCAGGTCGCCGCCTCCTTGCTCGCCATCGTTGTGTTCGGAATCACGATCCACTTCATCGGGCTTCCCGGCGGGCACCCGTTCGTCCTTGTGCCCGCCGTGGCGATCCCCCTCACGCTGGCCTGGTTCGTCGGCCTGCAAAACACCGTCAATTTGATCGACGGCGTCGACGGGCTGGCCGCCGGCGTGGTAGCGATCGTGGCCGCGACCCTCTTGCTGGCGGCCATCAACCGCGGCGAGACCGACATCGTCACCCTTGCCGGAGCGCTGATCGGTGCCTGCGTCGGCTTCCTCTTCTTCAACTGGCATCCAGCCCGCGTCTTCATGGGCGACAGTGGCAGCAACTTCCTGGGCTTCACCCTGGCGGCACTCTCCGTCCTCTCCGTCGCCAAGGGGACCGTCGTGTTAACCCTGATCGTGCCGGTGGCCGCCCTCGCGATCCCCATCGTCGACACGGCCTGGGCTATCGTGCGCCGGCGGCTGCGAGGTCGATCGATCGCGACACCGGATACCGAGCACCTGCACCACCGGCTGCTCGACTTCGGCCTCAGCCCCCGGGAGACGGCGCTCGTCTTCTACTTCGGGACCGCCATATTTGCCGCGGTGGGTCTCGCCATCTACGGGCACAAAAAGGTCTTGCTCGGAGCCATCCTGCTGATGATGTTGGGGATCGTCATCATCATGCTGCGTCGCTTCCGGCGAATCAGCCGAGGTTGAGCCCGGTTCGGGCGCGCGCCCGATGGCGTCGCGAATTCAGCCCCTGATAAGCTTGCAACGGTTGAGGCCTAATTCTGGAGGCAGTGATGGCCCCGACGGATAAGCGCAAGGACCCCAGCATGCTGGCGGCCTTGGGCCTCGCGTCCGGCGTCGGCCTCCAGCTCGCCCTCACGGTGTTGGTTGGGTTGGGTCTCGGCTACCTCGCTGACCGAGCCTTTCACACGTCGCCCTGGTTCCTGCTGGTGGGGTTGCTGCTCGGGGTTCTAGGGGGCGGGTATAGCGTCGTGCGGAGGCTGATGAAGGAGATACCGCGGAGTGGGTGAGCTGCGGCGGTTCGAGCTGACGACGTCCGCGGTTTTACTCGCGTTCCTTTGCGTGATCGGGGCCGCCATGATCGCCATCGGCCACCCGCGCGCGATCGCCGGATTGGTCGCGGGCGGGCTGCTCGGCCTCGGCAACATGGTCTGGATGGTTGGAACCGCCAGGCGATTCCTCGGGCATGCCCCGACCGCGCGAATGCTGCAGCTGGCAGCCGCGATCCGGTTCCTGACAATCGCCGTCCTGCTGGGCGTCGTGCTCATCGTCAGCCGCGTGGATCCAGTCGGAGCGGCGATCGGTTACGGCTGTTTCCCGATCGCCGGCGCGGTGGCGGGCTGGCGGATGATGCGGGCGCGACCGGGCTTGCCGATATGAGGCTCCTGGTGCTGCTCCAGGCCGACGTCACGCATCCTACCGTCAACATTGCCGGGATTGACTTCAACGCCGACACCATCCGCAATACCCTGATCGTGTGCGCGATCCTGCTCGTCGCCGCGCTCATCGTGCGCAGCCAGCTGCGGGTCGGGAAACCGACGCAACTGCAGAACATCATCGAGCTGATCGTTGAGTACATCGGCGGGTTGACCGCGGAGTCACTGCAAGGTCGAAATCTCAACCTTGGGCCTCTTGCCATCACGCTCTTCGTCTTTCTGCTGGTCTCCAACTGGATAGGGCTCATCCCCGGGTTCAAGTCGCCGACCAATGACTGGAATACGACGCTGGCGCTGGCCCTGCTCACGTTCGTCCTCTTTACGTTCTACAGCATTCGCCGCCGCGGCCCCGGCGGCTACGTCAAACATCTCCTGGTGGTCCCGCCGTACTTTCCACTGAGTGTCATCGACGAGCTCGCCAAGCCGATCACCCTGTCCTTCCGGTTGTACTTCAACATCTTCGTCGGGGAGCTGCTGCTGTCCCTGATCATCACGCTGGTTCCGACCTGGATCTCCTGGCTGCCCGGCGCGCTGTGGACGCTCTTCAGCCTCTTCATCGGAGCGGTCCAAGCGTTTATCTTTACCGTCTTGACCGTGTCCTACGTCGCGATCGCCACGGAAGTTGAAACCGCACACGCATGAATCACCACTAAGGAGGGTTTGGTTTGGAACGCGCAATCGTCTTGGGTGCCACGGTCGTCGCCTTCGGGTTTCTGCTGGGGCTGAGCGCACTGGGCGCCGGAATCGGTGACGGGTTGGTGTCGAGCCGGACGGTCGAGGGGACAGCACGGCAGCCTGAGCTGCAGGGTCGCCTGTTCTTCTTGATGATCATCGGGATCGGGTTCATCGAAGCGTTGCCGATCATCGGCCTGGGCCTGGGCCTGTTCCTGATCTTTGCCAACCCGCTGCTGGGCCAGATCACCGGGAAATGACCCGCCTCGACGCCGGACTGCTCACGCTCAATGGCACGCTGATCGCCCAGCTGCTCATCTTCCTGGTCATGGTGGGCGTCCTCTATCGCTTCGCCTGGGGCCCCCTGTTGCAGATCCTGAACGAACGCCGGGAGCGGATCCAGCAGGGCGTCGAAGCGACCGAACGCGCCAAGCGCGAGCTCGAGGAGGCCGAACGAGAACGCCAGGCGAAGCTCGAGGAGGCCCGTCGTGAAGCGCAGACCATACTGGACCGGATCGCGAAGCAGGCTGAGGACTTGCGCAGAGAACTCGAGGCGAAAGCACGTGAGCAGGCGGAGGGCCTGATTGCCAAAGCCCGCGCCGAGATCCAGCAGGAGCGTGCCAAGGCAGTGGAGGATCTGCGCGAGCAGGTTGCGGACCTGGCGGTCATGGCCGCCGGCCGGATCATCGGCGAGAGCCTCGATACAAAGAAGCATCGCGAGTTGATCGAGCGCACCATCGAGGAGGCGGAAATTCGTGCCTGAAACGAGCAGCGTGGCGCGCCGCTACGCCTCTGGCATTTTCCTGCTGGCCCAGGAGGAGAACGCGATCGACACCTGGCGCGCCGAGCTGGCCAAGCTCGACGAGATGCTTCAGGACGACGTCCTGGTCGCCGCATTCCGTAACCCGGCGGTGGGCGTCAGTCGCCGGATGGAGCTGGCCAAGCTGCTCAAGCCGGAGCTGCGCCCCGAAACGGAAAACCTCCTCCGCCTGCTGGTCGAGCACTATCGGACCCGCGAGAGCCATCGCATCAGGGAAGAATTTGAGCGCCTCGCCGACGAAGCGTCTGGCGTTATCCACGCCACCGTGACGACGGCGATCGAGCTGGAGGATGACGACCGACGGCATTATGAGCAGGGACTGGCGCGCAAACTGGGCCGCCAGGTTAACGTCAAGTTCCTCACCGACCCCACCGTCGTGGGTGGCGCGGCCATCCAGATCGGCGATCATCTGGTCGACGGCACTGTACGCACCCAGCTGGCGCGCTTGCGACAGGAATTATTGAGCTAAAAAGGGGAAGGGAAAGCATTGGCTATCAAGTCAGACGAGATCAGCAACCTGATCAAACAGCGCATCAAGGACTTCGACGTGCCCGTCCTCTCGGCGGACGTTGGTATCGTCACCGAAATCGGAGACGGGATCGCGCAGATCTACGGCCTGCGCAACGCCCGCTCCCTGGAGCTGCTCGAGTTCAAGGGTGGCGTCCGCGGCATGGCACTCAACCTGGAAGAGGACGCGGTGGGCGCCGTCATCCTGGGACCCTACGAGGAGATCCGCGAAGGCGATGAGGTCCGCACCACGGGCGGTGTCGTCCAGGTCCCGGTGGGCGAGGCCCTGATCGGGCGGGTGGTCAACGCGCTCGGCGAGCCGATCGACGGCAAAGGCCCCATCAAGTCGAAGGAGACGGCGCCCGTCGAAAAGGTGGCTCCTGGTGTCGTCACCCGGCAGCCGGTCGACACCCCGCTGCAGACGGGACTCAAAGCCGTAGACGCCATGACCGCCATCGGCCGAGGGCAGCGGGAGCTGATCATCGGTGACCGGCAGACGGGTAAGACGGCGATCGCGCTTGACACCATCATCAACCAGAAAGGCCAGGACGTCATCTGCATCTACGTGGCGATCGGCCAGCGCGCCGCGACCGTCGCCCAGGTTGCGGACGTCCTCGATCAGCGTGGGGCGCTCGAGTACACGATCATCGTCTCCGCGACCGCCAGCGAGCCGGCGCCACTGTGGTACATCGCGCCCTATGCGGCCACCTCGATGGGCGAGTACTTCATGAACCAGGGGAAGGACGTGCTGGTGGTCTACGACGACCTCTCGAAGCACGCCTGGGCCTACCGCCAGATCTCGCTCTTGCTTCGCCGTCCCCCGGGCCGCGAGGCCTATCCCGGCGACGTCTTCTACCTGCACTCCCGCCTGCTGGAGCGCTCGGCGCGCATGAACAAGGAGAACGGGGGCGGCTCGCTCACCGCCCTGCCCATCATCGAGACGCTGGCGGGCGACATCTCCGCCTACATCCCCACCAATGTCATCTCGATCACCGATGGCCAGATCTACCTGCTCACCGACCTCTTCTATGCTGGCATCCGCCCCGCGATCTCCACCGGCCTCTCGGTGTCCCGCGTGGGCGGGGCTGCCCAGATCAAGGCGATGCGCCAGGTCGCGGGCCGGCTTCGTCTCGATCTCTCGCAGTATCGGGACATGGCGGCCTTCGCCCAGTTCGCCTCCGACCTCGACAAGCGGACACGCGATCAGCTCGAGCGCGGCAAGCGAATGGAAGAGCTGCTCAAGCAGGACCAATTCGAACCGATGCCGGTGTCCCAGCAGGTGATCGTCCTCTTCGCCGGCGGGAACGGCTACATGGACGAGGTTCCGGTCGACAAGGTGCGGCAGTTCGAAAAGGAACTGCTTCGCTTCCTGAGCAGCTCGCACCCCGGCATCGAGCAGGCGATCGCGAAAGAGAAGGCCTTGTCGCCGGATACCGAGAAGCTGTTGCGCGGCGCCATCGACGAGTTCAAGAAGTCGAGCCCGCTGGTTCAGAGACGCGACGAGAAACCCGCCGCGAAGACGGAGGAATCCCCCAAGGGCGGGGGTCCGTTGCAGGCGGCACGCCGCGCCACCGAGCGCGAGACGGCAAAGGAACGCTAGCGCCCAATGGCCACGCTTGCCGACATCCGCCGCCGGATCGCCAGCGTGAAGAACACGCAGCAGATCACGCGCGCCATGCAGGCGGTCGCCGCCTCCAAGCTGCGGCGGGTGCAGGCTCGGGCGGAGGCGGCCCGACCCTACGCCGACCGGATGGCCGACGTTCTGGTCGAAGTGGCCAGCCGGGTGACCAGCTACCAGCATCCCTTCCTCATCGAGCGGCCGGTGAAGAAGCGCTTGCTGATCCTGGTCTCGTCCGATCGCGGGCTGGCCGGGGGCCTGAATGTCAATGCCTTTCGGGTGGCGCTCAGCTACATCCGCCAGGGCGACGTCGGGCTCGATACCATCGGCCGCAAAGGGCGCGACTACTTTCGACGGCTCGGCGTCCCGATCCTCGCCGAGGTGTCGCAGATCGGCGACCGGCCGCAGCTGAAGGACATCCTGCCCGCGATCACGGTGGCCCGCGACGAGTACCTCGAGGGTAACGTCGACGAGGTGGCGTTGCTCTATACGCACTTTGCCTCGGTCAGCCGACTGGAGCCGACGATCAAGGTGCTGATCCCTGTCCGGGTGCCGGAGCGCAAACAAGAGGGTCTGCGCATCGACTACGTGTACGAACCCGAAGCCGAGGAGGTGCTCTCGCAGTTGCTGCCTCGGTACGTCGAGGCGCAGGTCTACGCCGCGGTGCTGGACAATTTGGCAAGCTTCTACGCCGCCCAGATGGTCGCGATGCGCAACGCGACGGATAATGCAGGGGAGTTGATCGAGGACCTGACCCTGCTGCGCAACAAGGTGCGGCAGGCGACGATCACCAAGGAATTGAGTGAAATCGTGGGTGGCGCGGAAGCGCTGACCGCCGGCTAGGAGGTACCAATGGCAATCGCAGAGAAGGCGGAGAAAAAGCAAGACAAGCCGAAGAAGGCGCGAACCGGCCGCGTGGACCAGATCATCGGTCCGGTCGTCGACGTCGTCTTCGAGGCGCAGGATCTGCCGGAGATCTACCACGCGCTCGAGATCGACCGCGGCAAGCAGGGCCGCCTCGTCCTCGAAGTGCAGCAACATCGTGGTAATGACGTGGTGCGGACGATCGCGATGGACTCGACCGACGGGCTGGTGCGCGGCACCGAGGTCAAAGACACGGGCGGTCCGATCACAGTCCCGGTGGGGAAGGGGACCCTCGGCCGGATGATGAACGTTATCGGTGATCCGATTGACGGCAAGGGCAAGATCGAGTCCGAGGTCCGGCTGCCGATCCACCGTCCCGCGCCGCCCGTCAGCGAGCAGGCCACCGACACCGAGGTGCTGGAGACCGGCATCAAGGTCATCGACCTCGTTACCACCTTCGCCAAGGGCAGCAAGATCGGATTGTTCGGTGGCGCCGGCGTCGGCAAGACGGTCATCGTCATGGAGCTGATCCGCAATATCGCCACCGAGCACAGCGGGTTCTCCGTTTTTGCCGGCGTCGGTGAGCGCACGCGCGAGGGCAACTCGCTCTGGCTCGAGATGAACGAATCCGGGGTCATCGACAAGACCTCGCTGGTCTTTGGGCAGATGAACGAACCGCCCGGGGCGCGAGCTCGGGTGGGGCTGACCGGTCTGACCCTGGCCGAGTATTTCCGCGACGAGTTCGGCCAGGACGTCCTGCTGTTCATCGACAACGTCTTCCGCTACATGCTGGCCGGCAGCGAAGTCTCGGCCCTGCTGGGCCGGCTGCCGTCAGCGGTCGGCTACCAGCCCACGCTGGCCACCGAAATGGGAGACCTCGAGGAACGGATCACCTCCACCAAGAAAGGCTCGATCACCTCCGTGCAGGCGGTCTTCGTGCCCGCGGACGACTACACCGACCCCGCGATCGCGACAACCTTTGCCCACCTGGGCGCCACCGTGAGCCTCTCGCGCGCGATCGTCGAACGCGGCATCTACCCGGCGGTCGACCCCCTCGACTCCTTCTCGCGATTCCTGACCCCCGACATCGTCGGCGAGGAGCACTACCGCGTGGCGCGTGGCGTGCAGCAGGTGCTGCAGCGCAACAAGGAGCTGCAGGACATCATCGCCATTCTTGGCCCCGATGAGCTGTCCGAAGACGACAAGGTGCTGGTCGCGCGGGCGCGCAAGATCGAGCGTTTCCTCTCGCAGCCGTTCTTCGTCGCCGAGATCTTCACCAACCGGCCCGGCAAGTACGTGCCCCTGAAAGAGACGATCCGCGGCTTCAGCGAGATCCTCGAGGGGAAGCACGACGACCTGCCGGAGCAGGCCTTCTACATGGTCGGCACCATCGACGAGGCCGTGGCCGCCGCCAAGGGTGAGACCGCCCCGACCGAGGAGAAGAAGCCAGAGCCGGAGAAAGCCAAAGGCGACGCCGGCGAGAAAGCCAAAGCGGACTCGTCCGCCAAGCGCTAGGGACAGATTGGCCGAGAACAAGCTGCATGTCGACATCGTCACCGTCGAAGGCCGGCGCTTCAAGGGCGATGCCGACTTCGTGGTGGCGCCCGGCGCGGATGGAGAGCTCGGCATCCTGCCGCGCCACATCCCGCTGTTGACCCCGCTCAAGCCGGGCGTGGTGAAGGTGCGCAACGAGAACGAGGAGCAGTTT